>CAZNLL010000073.1:0-18514 GCA_964573885.1 uncultured Desulfobacteraceae bacterium
TGGCTGGGGTGGGAGGATTCGAACCTCCGAATGCGGGCTCCAAAGGCCCGTGTCTTACCACTTGACGACACCCCAGTCCTTTGGGCCTAACCCGGCTGCGACAAAGGTCCTGCCCAAATGCCGAGAGGCCAGGAAATCTTCAGCCCTGCGCGCCCGGGCTTCTGATCTAAAAACGCCGAAAACGCTGGGGCCACTCCCTGACATCAAAGACCCTTCCGCCCCTGTATCCATCAGCGATTTCTTAATCCTGCCCACAATCGGAAAACGGGAAGCCGTCACCGTCTCCAGGTCATTTTCAAGTAAAGGAGTTATCTCAAGGGGCTCTTTTCTCAAAGATTTTACTATAAAGTCATACTCATTTCTTGTCAACTTTAATTTGAGCCTGCCATAGACCCATGAAGTAGACACATGGAGATCCGGGGTGACAATCACATAATAAAGACAAGGCCACCGGTGTACGGGTTCCAGAATCTCGCCGATGCCTCTTGCGATACACGGTCCGGGCTGAAGAAAAAAAGGGACATCCGCACCCAAACCCCTGGCCAACCGTCTTAGCTCTTCCCGGGTCAAGGGTTCATCCCACAGGGCGTTCAGGGCCTCAAGGGTTCCTGCGGCGTCGCTGCTTCCCCCTCCAAGTCCGGCTGCAACGGGAATATGCTTTTTCAAGTTTATAGAGATACCCGGAGGCAAGCCCGTCCTTTCAAAGAAGACCTGCGCGGCCTTGTAAGAAAGATTGGTTTCATCCCGGGGTACGGCGTCGCCCCTGCAGGTCAGGGTAATTCCCTTCTCCTTGGTCCGGGCCAATTCCATCTCGTCGAAAAGACCCACAGGGACCATAAGAGAAACCAGCTCATGGTAGCCGTCCGGCCGGCGGCCTGTCACCTTGAGTCTGATATTCACCTTGGCAGGGGCCTTGATCAAGGCCTGGGAATCTCTATCGATCACGGGGAAGCTCGAAGGCATGCCTGGATCGTGACCAATGCCGCACGGGACGCTCACATGACCGGGCGGTCCCAAAGGGCATGAAAGGTTGGATTATTATTTGCTGGCCTTTACGTAGCGTAACCTCAGGTCGGTGAGGATACTGTCCAGAAACTTCTGCTCTTCCTCGGTCAAATTGCCTTTGGTCTTTTCCTTAAGCATGGCTATGGTATCCACGGCATGTTTTGCAAGGGGCAAATCTCTCTTCGTTTCTCCCGTCTGAGGATCCGGCATCTCGCCGAAATGAAAAAGCGCGGAAGAACTGAGGCTGAAAATCAAGGAGGTAAAGTTGACTTCCGGGAGTGGAGGAGCCTGTTCCTCTTTTTCAGGGGCCGTTTTTTGAGTTTCCTCCTTTTGCTTTTTTTCTTTTTCCTCCTTTTCCCTTTGAGCCGTATCCGTTCTTACCTCGCCTGATTCATCAAAGGATCTCCGGTCTTTGATGACAAACCCTTTTTCCTCTTCATTCATGATTCAACTCCTACAACTCAATTCTTCTTGCCGAGTCGACTTTGTCCAGGGCCCTGAGCTCCTCAAGGACATCATCGCTCAGCACTTCACTGGTGGTCAACAGAATCACATTCTGCTTTTTCTCTTTTTCTTCCCCCACCTGCATCCGGCTGATATTAATACCCCGGTTCCCGATGGTGATGCCTATTCGGCCGATGACCCCGGGGATGTCCTCATTATAGATGAGCAGGATATGCCCCTCGGGAATAGCCTCCAGATAGAAGTTGTTGATACGCAGGATCCTGGGCATGGTCTTGCCGAAAATAGTGCCGGAAATGATATTGTCCCCTTCCAGGGTCTTCACCGTCACCTTCACCAGGCTGGCAAAATTCTCGGACGTCTTGCTCTTAGACTCCACCACCTTGATACCCCGATCAGCCGCAATATAACGGGCGTTCACGAAATTCACATCATCCTTGAGGATCGGGGTGAGCAGGCCTTTGAGCATTCCCGTGCTGATGGGCGCCAAGTCATATTCAGCGACCGCCCCGGAGCATTCAATCCTGGCCTCCAAGATGGCACTGTCCGCGAGCTGGGCCTGAAAAGATCCCATTCTTTCAGCCAAGACAACGAAGGGCCTGAGGGTACTCATCAATTCACCGCTGATACTGGGAACATTAACGGCATTCTTGACGGTTCCATGAAGCAGATAGGCCACCATCTGTTCCGCCACATCCTTGGCCACATTGTCCTGGGCCTCTTCGGTGGAGGCACCCAGATGGGGCGTACAGACGAAATTATCCAGGCTCATAAGCCTGTTTTTTCCCGGGGGTTCTGTGAGGAACACATCCAGGGCCGCACCGGCCAGATGCCCCGACTCCAGGGCCTCGTAAAGGTCGTCTTCATTGACAATCCCACCCCGGGCGCAGTTGATCAGCATGGCGCCCTTTTTCATTTTCCCAATGGTCTTCTTGTTGATCATGCTTGCGGTTTCATCGGTCTTGGGTGTATGGATGGTAATGTAATCCGCTCTTTGTAACAGTTCCTCAAAGGAAACCGGCTCCAAATCCAGCTTCTCTATGGCCTCCGGCTTGATGTAGGGGTCATAGACGATCACCTTCATTTTCATGCCCCTGGCCCGGTCAGCCACAATACGGCCGATGTGACCGACCCCGATGAGTCCCAGGGTCTTGTTGAAAAGCTCCCGGCCTTTTAGTTTCTTCTTTTCCCATTTTCCCTCCTTGAGGGAGGCCGTGGCCTGGGGGATATTCCGGGAAAGGGCCATCATCATGGCCAGGGTGTGTTCGGCCGTGGTGATCACGTTCCCTTCCGGGGTGTTCATCACCACGATCCCCCGCTTGCTTGCACTGCGGATGTCCACGTTGTCAAGACCGATCCCGGCCCGGCCGATTACTTTCAGTTTTTCCGCCGCCTCTAAGATCTCCGCCGTGACCCTGGTCGCACTGCGGATGGCAAGACCGTCATATTGACCGATAATCCCCTTAAGTTCCTCGGGAGTCAGGCCCACATTGACATCCACATCTATTCCCGGGGTCTCCTGGAATATGTTAATGCCCACCTCGGAGAGGGGATCGCTAACCAAAACCTTCATAAGCTGCCTCCATGGATTTCTTCATCCGGACGGTTGAGAAGAAACGGCTAAAAATTTACCACAACCCTGCCTTTTGTCAAGTGATTCCAAGACCCCCTGATCCACCAGGGATTGCCCAAAAGCTATTGTACTCTAGCGAAAATTTTGATGGTGGGTTTTCTAGGCCCTCATTAGCCCCGGCACCGTCACTAAAAGCCCCATTTATCGCTTCTCGATCAAAATCTCCAAAAGTTCCCTGGCCTTGGGGTTGTCTTCATGAAGGAGCCCCTCCTTGAGGTAGGCTACGGCCCGGCCCCTGTCTCCCTGGGCCATGGCGATCTGCGCCAGGTTGAAATAGGCCTTGGCATGGAATGGGTTCGCGGCAAGGACCTTAAGAAAGGCCTCTCTGGCCTTCTTGATCTCGCCTGCTTCCCTGTAGGCCACACCGAGATTATTGTAGGCCTTTGCGTGGAGGGGATTGATGGCAACGGTCTCTTTAAAGGCCTGGATGGCCTCCTTTACCCTACCCATCTCTTTCAGGCCCAGGCCCAGGCTGTAGTAAGCCGGTCCGTCCTCTGGATCGACGGCCAGATGCCTCCGGATTTGGGCGACCTGTACAGCCGCACAGACCTCCCTGGACTTTTTATCCGGAAACATATCATAGTCGGTCACCTGGGCCCGGGCGCAGAATCCCCGCAGGATGCGGAGGTATTTGTCTTCCTGGGCAGGGTCCATCCGGGCCGGCTCGAAAAGGGCGAAAAGGGGAGAATATACGGATGAGGCGAATTCAAGCATTCGGAGGAGCATATCCGTCCCCTTTGCCTGTTCAACAATTTCACGGATCTCCGGAGACAGGTGCTTGCTCTCGCTCATGTGTTCTTCAATGGAGGGATCGACCTTGTAGAGCTGTTTGGGGGCCGCAAATTCAAGGCGCGGCCGGTTATCCGTGTGCAGGGGACCCGGGCCGAAAAGGGCCTTGAGGTCCTCCGTGACCACCAGATAAAAGAGGAGTCTTGGATCTGGGAGGGTCATATTTTCGGACCGCTTTGCATACCTGAAGTTCCGAAGGGCCGTGTTCAAATCCAGGCCGGAGCCTCCCTTAAACCCCACCAGGAGATAGTCTCCCACGCCTGTGAGTGTGCCCATGAGGAGTCCTTCGGGAAATACCTCGGCAAAGGTCCTCCCGGCCAGGGCGAAGGTGGACCAATCCATCTCGTAGGAATGAATCCACTGCACAAAAATGCCTTTATCCCTGAGCCGCTTTTTTACGGTCCTGAGAAAATCCAGGGTATAGAGGTTGGCAAGGCCCGCCATCCAGGGATTGGAGGGCTCGGAGATAATGACGTCGTAGGTCTCGTTGGTGAGGCTCAGATGATTCCGGCCGTCCTGTACAATAATGCGGGATCGGGGGTCATTCAAACAGTTGTTGTTCCAGGGAGCAAAAAAACGACAGGCCTTGACCACCTCTTCGTTGATCTCCAGGACGTCCATACGCGATACAGGATAGTGGAGGACTTCTCCCGCGGTCATACCGCTGGCCAGGCCCAGGACCATCACCTGTTGCGGATCTGGATGAAAGAGGAGGGGAACATGGGCCAGAAGGGTTTGGGTGGATCTGTCCCCGTGGGATGAGGCGTCGGGCTTGCCACTGTTAAGCAGGGTGTACCTCTTTGTGCCCAGACTGTCGGTAAGCCTTTCCACCGTGGTAAAGCCTGCAATCCCGTCCCCGTAAAAAACGACCTCCCTTCCCCTTTCATATCGGAGGAGGATCTGAGGGCCCTGCCACAGGGCCTCCAGCCAGGAGGTCCTGGCGAAATCCCCTTCCATGTCTTTGAAGTTACGATACCGGCCATAGGAGAGGAGTTGCCTCTTCCAGTCCGGAAGGGTGGTGAAGAGCAGAGCCCCTATGACCAAGAGACCGGAAAAGGTCAGCCACAGGGAAGTTTTTTTCTTCGCCCTCACCGCCATGAGCCCCAAGGCGGCCAGGGAGAAACCGAATTGAAGGCCTGTGACCAGCCTCAGACTGTTCTCTTTGCCGAGAAAGGGGATGAACAAGAACCCGGCGGCGAAGGAACCCAGGATGGCACCGATGGTATTCAAGGCATATGCCGTGCCGATGGATTGACCCATATGGGTCAGGTTGCGGGCATAGAGCTTGTTGACCAGGGGAAAGGTGGCCCCCAGGAGGAGGCTGGGCCCCAGGAGGACGAGGAACACCATCATGGATTCGATGAGCACCCGCCCGGCAAAATCATCTTGAAACACATAGATCAATTTGGCGAAAAAGAACTGACTGTTTCCAAGAAACTGGCTCACGCCAAGGGCCAGGACGGCCGCACCCAGTTGGGTTAAGGCCAAAATGCCGAAAGCAGACCTTGCCCTGTCCCCGAGCCAGCCGAAAATGAGGCTCCCCAGGGCCAGGCCGACGATAAAGGTAGCCACCACAAGGGTGAAGGAATAGGTGGTGGGCCCGATGATCAAGCCCAGGAGCCGGGTCCAAATCACCTCATAGGCCATGGCGCAGAAACCGGATACGGCAAATATCCCCAAGGCCCAGGTGATCCGGAAATCATACCTCTCTTCAGACACAGGTCCGGGTTTTTGCTTCTCCCGGACCAGGGGTGCGGTTATTCTCCTCCCCCAAAATGCACACAGAAGCCCTACGGAGAGGTTGACCGCCGCAGCCACCCCGAGGCTGCCCCATACCCCCAGACCGGGTACGAGCAAAAATCCTGTGAGACCGGCCCCCACGGCCGCCCCGGCCGTGTTGATCGCGTAAAGGCGCCCTGTGCGTGTTCCCATATGACCCAGTCCGGTCACGTAAAAGCGGCACAGGATGGGGAGGCTGGCCCCCATGAAAGCGGCGGGGAGGATGAGGAGGCAGGCACACCCGAAAAAGGCAAACAGGCCGTAAATCCAAAAGGACTGGAAGAGGTGATTATAGGCCAGGGAATAGGCGGGCTTGACCATGACGATCAACAGGGGAAGCAAAAGCCCGTAAATTCCTATGCCTATTTCCAGTTTTCCATAAAGGGATAAAAGGCCCCCCCGGTTTTTTGCCCGGTCCACGGCCTTGCCGGCCAAGTAACTTCCCAAAGCCAGCCCCGCCATGAAAACGGTGAGAACCGTGGCCACGGCAAAGGGGGCGCTTCCAATGACCTTGTCGATCATCCGGATCCACAAGACCTGATAAATGAGGCCCGAGGCGCCTGAGAGGAAAAAACAGGACAGGATGATCCAGGTCTTTTGAGGGGTCTGGATGGGATCTTGGGACTTTACCATGGGCCAGAATAATAAAGGGTCAAAAAAGCCCGAAGGTTGCTTTCATAACGTAAAAGACCCCGAGGGGCCAAAGCCCCTCGAGGTCTTGCATACTCAGCAACGCAAAGGCTGCTACCACTCAATAACCAGCATGTGGCGGAAACCAAACACGTCATTGCTGGGATCAAAGTTGGCCGCACCAAATGCATCGTCAAAGTAGTTGCCCGCAAACAGGTAACCAGCGTCCACGACGTAGGTGAGGTTGTCCATGAGCTTCCACTGGAAGGTCAGGTCGATTTCGGTACCCAGATCATCGCTGGCCGTGCCCCCGTTCCAGTGCGTGCCGGCGAGCATCTTATCGGCCATCATCATCCCGAAAATACCGCTCAGCTTCATACTGTCTGAGAGCTTGTAGGAACCGCGCAGGTAAATGGACTGGTAACCACTACCGTTGGCCTGAGCGGACCCGTTGGCCACACCGGTCGTGTTCCACAACAGACCGCAGTCCTCGCTCAGGAACAGGAGGTAGGGCTGAAATTCGCCGCCGAGGCCCCAGATAGCTTGCCGCTTGTTGGTACCCGTGGTGTTGGCATCGCCTTCACCCTGGATCCAGAAACCGCCAAGTCCGGCCTCAAAGGGCCCGCCTCTCCAGGCCACTTCGGCCCAGGCGGAGAGCTGAGACCGCTCCAGGTCCGGGGACGCAGCCCCGGCAAAGAAGTTATCCCAGGTGCCCCATCTCCAGTTGAACTCGATATCAAAGGAGAAGGACTGGGCAAACTTGATCCCAAAGCCGTTCAACAGGAGGGCGTCATAGCCGTTAAGCCCCTGGAACTGGATGTAGTAAATCAGGGGCTTCCACACGATGTTCTTGGAGAAGGGTATCACCAAACCAAAGGCATAGGCGTTGGTGTCGCTGTAGCTCTTGTCAAAGGTGTCCCCGGCTGCAGGGGCCTGGGTCAGGAGGGTGCCGTTTGTCGCCAGGAGGCCACCGTCATCCTCGCCCAGTTTCTCGACCAGACCCACACCCAGGACCTTTCCGAACTTGCGCACATACTTGATCCTGTCGCGGTTGGCGTCGCTGTCTTGGAAGGTGTAGGCCCAGGCGCCACCGGACATGCGGCCTGTATACAGATGGCCGCCCATCAGGGGAAAGGACATGTAAAGTCTTTCCACCCACCAGTTGTGCTGGCCCCGGTAGTTGGTATCCCACTGGGCGTTGGAGGTGGGATAGTTGGTGTACGTGATGGTACCGATCAGAGGGTTGACTACCCCGTTACCGGCAAAGGTGGGGAAATTGTCCCCGTCGCCGGAACCGCCCGTCCAGTTCCTCTCCATGATGGTGATCCGGCTGTGGATCCTGACCTTGTCATTGATATGGAGGGTCGGATCAATCACCAGTTCTTGCTGGTACCAGGCGTTGGTGGAATCGTTGCCGGCATTGGCGGCCCGGTCAATAATGTTCTTATAGACCAGCATACCCGTGACGTCCATGCGACCCTTGGTTGTCAGCTTCAGATCGGCCATGGCCGGACCGGCCAGGACGACGCTGATGGCGACAACCATGAGCGCCAATAAGAATTTCTTCATTACTCTTTCCTCCTAAAAATGTGATTCCTGGAATGTTTTCTTTCCTCCCACAAAAATCCTAACACACATCACTTTTCAGTCCCTTTCATCACCCCCTTTCCTGCCCAAGGCCTTGATTCCGTCCTAAGACAAAACACCCCCTTTCCCTTTTATGTGGGCCGGGAAAGGGTGCACCCCACAAGGCCTTGATATTGCTTGAAAAAATTTTTAAAAAAAATTTGGTGATTTTTATCATCTCCTCAGACAAATGTCAAGAATTATTTGGTTTCCATCCATAATTGGATTGGAAACGCGCTTGTGCCCGTAATTGAAATATGGACGGCACTATTTGTTTTCAGGCTCGGAAAGGTGATAGCTCACCACCATGCTCCTCGCCTCCCGGAAAAAAGAGGTGCCCCGTTTTTGAAGGAGGGCGACCACCAGATCCGGTTTGCCATTGTGATCCAAGTCCTTGATGTTATAATCGGAGAGGCACCCTGAGAGTTTCCGGGATTCCCAGTTGGGGTCCAGGGAAACCCCGGTCCAGGTAAGGGATACCATCTTGCCGTTGCTGAAGGCCCTGAAGCGTTCCGCCAGTCCATAGGTCATGGAGTGATTCTGATTAACGATGATCTCATTCTTGCCGTTATGGTCCAGATCAGCGATGAGAATCCGGGCCGGGATATAGAGCTGGGTCCTTTTGAGGCTGCCGTGCCGTGTATTCGCGACATCCGGATTGGTCACCAGATAGTTGATGGTGCCGCCGTAGTGTTCAGTGGTCCGGAAAAGCTCTTCCCCTTGCATGTCCAGAATGCGGAGCTTGTTATTCTGATCGATCCTCACGATCTCGGGGGCCCCGTCTCCGCTGAGATCCCCTATGGCAAAATTATATACATAGAGAGAACGCATGCTGATGAGGGGCGCCTCTTCAGCCTTCACATAGGTCTTGCCGTCCCAGGTCAGGGCATAGATCTCCTGATCAAAATAACTGCTGATAAGACCTGCTGATCCGCCGGTGGATCCGGGCATCTTTTGCTGGCCCACAAGGATCTTCCCCCGGCCCGGCCAGGACATGACCCTGAAAAACCAGGGGAAATTTTTGACCACCGGCTTGAGCCGGTTCCCTTCCAATTCCAAAACCACGGAGGTGACAGAGGTCTCGGTTACTTTGGAGGCGAAGATCTCGGCCCGGCCGTTGCCGTTCATGTCAGCCACATCCACGGCCAGAAAGCGGGTGTGGTCCGATGACTCATATCCCGCCATCCGATCGAGGACCCCATCCCGAAACCGGTACACAACCACATTCATCCCTTCCAGGAGGACCAATTCATTCCTGCCGTCCCCGTCCACATCTCCAAGATCCATACCCGTGATCTCTGCCTTAAAACGTTTGCTCTTCCAGTAGGAAAGGCCTTCCACATCCACCTGGTGATAGCGTCTGAATTGGGGGTTTAAGGGGGAGACCCGCTCCATGCCCTTCACCGGGCCTCGGTCCTTGGGGACATAGGCGAACTCGGCATCTTCATAGCCCCTGCCAAAGATCTTGGCGTTCACCTTTTGGGCGAATTTATTGATCTCCGGGATGACCGACTCCATGCCCTTTGTCTGGACAAAGGCGGTTACAGGCGGTTCCTTTTCCTTGACATTGGCCATGGTGGCGTCCACGCTCACACTGTCACCAAAAACGGTGAGGCTTCCGAAAAGCACGTAATCGGCATCCAGTTCTCTCCCCACCCCCAAGGCATAACCCATGTCAATAGGGCCTTTGTGGTCTCCCATGGCCTGCTTGACCACACCCTTTGAAATGACGGAGACTTTGTCTTTCCAGTAGAGTCGGGAGGCGAGCATGTCCAGGAGGCCCTCTCTCAAAAAAGTGAGATCTCTCTCCGCATGCATGGCAAAGGGAAGGACCGCCACCTTTTTGGGTCCCTCTGATGACAGGGCCGGGGCCTGGAGGCCTAAAAAAAGAAGGCCCAAAAGCAAAGCCCCCCCTAGGCGATAGACACATGTTTTCATGATTCATCCCTTTCCATAACTGGAATTTGGGTCTTCCTAGCACCAACTCTTTCGCGAGTCAACCATCCCGCTTATCAGTCCGCCGGTGGAGCCCTCCTCAGCCCCTGAGAACACCGTAATACTGGCCGGAGCGATCCGTCTTGTCTCCCACCTTGGTGCCGCAGAACCGGCAGCGATATTCATATTTATCCCCCTCCGGTAAAATGAGAAGGAGAAACTTTCTCACGGGCACCGCCCGGCCGCACTTGGGACAGTAAAGTTCCGTGGCCTCCAGTTGATCAAAACTGGCCTGTGGTTCCGGGGCGGGCTTTCTGTTTCTGGAAACAAACTGAGAAAGATCAGGTTTCATGATTCATCCCTCCTCCGTCATCAAAAATACACAACACCCTTCGTTTAATCTCCGCCCGATGACGGATGGCGGTCACCGGGTTGGTGGTCACATGCCTAATTATTTTAAAAACAACCCCGGCCAAAGGCAAGCGGTTTGACCCATGGCGGCATGGGTCTTGCGTTATCCGTTGGAAGGGGCCATATACACGGCCGCCGCAAAACTGACCGCGGATTGGGTCGCCTCTTCGTGCCACAGTTCATAGTCAAGGACCCGGCCTTTGGCTCCGCCCAGCACCTCCAAAAGACAGGCCATGGCTGAAAAACCGCACACGTTGAACTGATCTTCCACCCGTCTGGATTCCGCCCAGATGGCATGGACATCGGCCTCTGAAAGGGCTTTCAGGAGATTTTGGTCATGCCTCCGCGTATCAGGCTCCATGGCCCTGGCTGTCATGGGATGCCCGAATTTAGGTCCCACATGGGAAAAATCCACCCCCGCCACCACCAGGGCGGGCGCTCCACCACGGACGACGAGGTCGGTTAGGGCCTTTATGAAGGGACCCGCTTTCTGTAGGTAATCCTCCCGCGTGTAGGAGGCAAGGCCGGCCTTCAAATTGCCACAAAGGATGGGGATTATCTCAAAAGAGTCCCGGGGCAGGAGGTGCTGTATAAAGAGGGTCTGGAACTCTATGGAATGCTCGCCTTTGTGGTCAAAATCATTTTTGGTGATGATACCCGTCCCCCTTTTCAGGAGGCTTTGAACCCCCGGGCGGTCAGTCCTAAGGGTGCCCAGCGGGGTGCAGAAATCCTTTTCTGTCAAACAAAAAAGGCCCTCTCTCATCTGATGCCCTATCCCCAGGACCACCACCCTGGAGGGCCGGACACCCCTTAGCCACCCATAGGCGCTGCCATACACCCGGGCGCCCACATTGAGGTCGATATGGGGGGCGATGATTCCCACCACGTCACTCCCTGGACCGGGAGTTGCCGGGGCCATGGCCAGGATCTCATCCAGCCTGTTCCTGAGCGCTTGTTCTTCATTGGGATAGGCCTGTCCGCAGTGAGAACAGGCCCGCACCCTTTCACCGGCGAATCGGGCCGCCATGTCCTCCTTGGCCGCCTCGTACCTCTGGCTTTCTAAGAGGTAAAGCTCGTCCAGATAAGCCACCAGCTGTTCGATCTCTTCCACGCCCACCAGAGTGCCCCCTTTTTGTCGCATCAGAACCATCTGGATATCCCTGAGATCCCTTGTTCCATCCATCAGGCTCATCAGCTCGTAGAGTTCGATAGGCACGGCCCTCCCTTCTTCAATCAGTCCCAGGTGGTCACGGACCAGGATGAATGGTTTTCCCTCGTGGCGCAGGGGAAAGAGGTCCAGATCTCTTCTAAGTTGCGGTTTCATAATCATCTCGGCACTTATAAGGCTTCTCTCACCATAACAGTTTACCCCGTTGTTGCAAAGGCATTGACTTCCTTGAGATATAAATACATTCAAAACAAATGCTTATGCCTTTTTAGATGAAAATCCCGGATCTCACCATTTGGGAATTCCAGATTTAGAAAGATAGCGGCATTTTAAGCTATAGAAAGCAAAACACCCAATTGCTAAGCGCCATTTATACAACTACGGGGTTTACCCCGGCATGTCAACGATCCTTGAAGGCCCGGCTTCAAATCCAAAGGGCGGATCTGAGGCCTGCCCCGGTTCACCCGGAAACAACAAACCCCGCGCCGGGGTGGGAAGGCCCCTTGGGCCTCCCTTGTAAGGCGGATTTTATAAAGAAGCTATGGTAATTTGCCGGAAAAAAGGCTATATCCAATAGAAGCCTTATCCCGACATTCTTTGGCAACAAGTGTTCTCTCAAACCAGGCCGCCCCATGATGTCTTTAAGACCTTTGGCCCCCTTACCCGCTAAGGAGATGGATTCTGCCGCCCCGGCGGGCACCACGCCCAAGACCAAGCCGAGGGAAAAAGCCCGTCCATCACAGCGCCATGTCCGTTAATTCAAAGATGTCTCATCACAAAAACGGGGCACTGTTGAGGGATGTTTCCGGCGTAGTCCTGGTGGGAGGCAAAAGCCGCCGCTTTGGGAAAAACAAGGCCTTGGTGAAAATAGGCGGAGTACCTCTGATTGAACGGGTCACCAGGGTCTTGACGTCTATTTTCGAAGAAACGGTCCTCATTACCAATACCCCTGACCTGTATGCCTACCTGAACCTCGCCATGCGTGAAGACCTGATTAAGGACCTGGGACCCATAGGCGGCATCTATACAGCCCTTTCCTCCCTTCGCCATGAGGCGGCCTTCCTTGTGGCCTGTGACATGCCTTTTCTGAATCCGGCTTTGATTTGCCACATGGTGGAATGCCGGCCCGGTTTTGACCTGGTGGTTCCCAGAATCGGATGGAAGCTGGAGGCCCTCCACGCCCTTTACACCAAAGGGTGTCTCCCCGCCATTAAGCATTTGATCCGTTCCCGGAGATACCAGGTCATCAGCTTCTTCCACGAGGTATCCGCACGCTATGTGGATGAGGCGGAAATCCGTCTCTTTGATCCGGACCTCAGGTCCTTTTATAATATCAATCGGCCTCAGGAGGAAAAAGCTTTCAGGCCCCCTGAAAGCGAACAGACTCCGTAAACGCCCATGAGGGTCATAACGCCATGGTTGAATTAATACTATCAGTCACTTTCGCCATCATCATATCCGCCGGCTGCTCCCTTTTTGAAGCGGTCCTTTACTCCGTACCTCTCAGGCATATTGAAGCCCGGGTCCAGGGTGGAGAAAAGAAATGGGCCCTTTTTAAAGATATGAGGGCCCATGTGGACAGGCCTATCGCCGCAATCCTCTCCCTGAATACCATTGCCCACACCGCCGGAGCGGCCTTTGCGGGGGCGGCGGCGTCCCATCTTTTCGGGGACCAATGGCTCGGATATTTTTCCGCCCTTTTTACCCTGGCCATTCTGGTCTTCTCAGAAATCATCCCCAAAACAGCCGGCGTGGTATACGCCAAGTCCCTGGGTACCCTTATCGTCTATCCCTTGAGGGGTCTGGTCTGGTTCATGACCCCCGCCATCTGGTTAAGTGGCCTGTTGACGGCCCTCATTGCCCGGCACAGGGTCCGAGAGACCGTAACGGCCGAAGAACTCCGGATCATGGCCCAATTAAGCCATCGCACCGGAGGAATCAGACTTTACCAGGAGCAGGCCATCGAAAACATCCTCACCCTTCAACACAAGATTGTAAAAGACGTCATGACCCCCCGAACCGTGGTTTTTTCCCTCAGTGAGCACCTGACCCTGGAAGAAGCGAGTCAGGTGGCCACCAAATGGGAGCACAGCCGATTTCCGGTCTATGATAAGGATATTGAAGACGTGGTAGGTATTGTTCTGACCAAAGAGATCTTTATTGCCCTTTCAAAGGGGGAAAAGGACACACCCCTGACCGAATTCATGAGGCCGGTTCATTTTGTGGTGGAAACAGCCCACCTGCACAAGGTCTTAATGGAATTCCTGGAGCTCAGGCAACACCTTTTCGTGGTCCTTGACGAGTATGGCGGCCTTGCGGGGCTCATTGCCCTGGAAGACATCCTGGAAGAGATCCTGGGCCGGGAAATCGTGGATGAATCAGATGAGGTGACCGATAAAAGGGAACTTGCGCGGCAGCGGCGCAACCTGACCATTCGGGATTCAGGAGGAGGTCCCAAGTGAGGACCGTTGAGTCTGCCGATACCCCGGTCCAAGAGGACCCTTCACTGTGCTTTCCAGACCGCCAAAAGAGCTGTTTTGCCTGTTGTCCCCCTATCAGGCCGCCTTCCTACGAGCACATCCAGCATGAGAACATGGTCAAGAGGATGCTCCGGGAGAACACCCGTGCTTTCGGTACGGTTAAGGGGATCTCTCCCATTACCGGGTTCAGCTGCTGGGCCCTGGGATACCTGGACCAGGCCTGCAGGCTGGTGGGATGCCTCCTTCATCCGGCCCAAAACAGCGGGGTTGATCTCCGCTATCGGGTGGATTATGGGGAGAAGTGCCGGAGGGAATCCTGCCCGGAGGCGAAGGTCTTTTCCAGCCTAAGCATCTCGGAGAGGAAATTCTGGATTTCTTTGACCCGGGGGCTTGACTCCTTCTCCTATTCCAGCAGAGGCTTCAACCCCCTCTTCAAGCTCATGGGCTGGGGGGCGGAGGTCCTCCATGGGGTATACGACCATGAGGGCGGCAGGCCCCTTTCAAGGGAGGCCTTTTTTCAGACCTACCCCATTTTTTCCACCCCTTTGAATGCCCGGGCCAACGCCTACCTTCTCACCCGGATGGTCACCTCCGGACCCGTAGAACGCCTTAAAACCGAGGCGTTTCGCCTTCGCTTCGAAGCCTTTTCAGGGAACCTTAACTCTTGCCTCCAAAGCTGGGGGAACCCCGGGCTCCACGCCCGGCACACCCACCTCTTGAAAGGGGAGCCCCTTTTTCTGGACTTCCTGCGTCTGTCGGCGGGGATCAAACAAATGGACCCAAAAGGGGCTGAAACCCTCAAGGTAATCACGGATCAACACATAGAGGCCTTCATAGGACGCCTTTAGGATGAAGAAGGGGATGGGGCCAAAAAGTGGTCAAAGCCGGAAAGATGGAGTTCTTCCTCCCGTCCCTCGCCCCCCCGCATGGTCAGGCCTTTTTCGCCTTTTATCTCACCCACTCGATAGACAGGGCAGGGATCTCCCGCGGCAAAAAGCCGCTCAAAGGCCGCCCTGTTCTTCCGGGGGACCGTGATGAGCAAACCATAGTCTTCCCCGCCGGACACCGCCAGATCACGGGGATCAAATCCGTTCATTTCCGCCAGGGCTTTTAGCTCAAAGGAAAGGGGCAGATTCCCGCGAAAAACTCTGGCGCCCACATGGCTTGCCTCGCAAATATGCCCCAGATCCGAAGCCAGCCCGTCACTCAGGTCAATCATGGCCGACGCCAGTCGGGATGCGGCCACCTTGCGACCTGCTTCAAGAAAAGGCAAGGGCTTGTTGTGCCTGTTTTTGAGATTGGATGCCAGGGGTTCCGGCGCGGAGCAATCCCCCTTGATCAGCCTTAACCCGGCAGCCGAGTCTCCAAGGGTCCCGGTGACATAGATATCGTCCCCGGCGCCGGCCCCGGACCTGTACAACACCTCCTTTTCAGGGGCCTCTCCCAGGACGGCAATATTGACAAAAAGCCCGTGAGGCGATGCAGAGGTGTCCCCACCCAGGATGTTGACTTTGTATCTTTCGCACATGGCCTTAATGCCCCCATAAAGAGAATGGGCGGTTTCCACTTCCATGGACGCGGGAAAGGCCACGGACACGAAAAGGTGCAAAGGCCTTCCCCCCATGGCTGCAATGTCGCTCAGGTTCACGGCCACGGCCTTTTGTCCC
This sequence comes from uncultured Desulfobacteraceae bacterium, assembly GCA_964573885.1. Taxonomy (GTDB): domain Bacteria; phylum Desulfobacterota; class DSM-4660; order Desulfatiglandales; family Desulfatiglandaceae; genus CAZNLL01. The sequence goes on from CAZNLL010000073.1 coordinate 15,586, forward strand.
AGATCTTGCGGGGGGATTTTTCCCAGAATAAAATGAATCCCCTCCACAAGCAGATCCGTGGTCAACAAGAGGAGGTTTTCCCCGTAAGGGCCCATCACCGCACAGTCATCCCCGATCCCCTTGGCAAAACCGGTCTCGGAAAAGAGGCAATGGTCCTGTATGGACCGGATGAACTCAAATTCGCCCATATCCTGCATGGTGGGCGGCCGGGGTGTCATGGTTACTTTTACCTGCGATGGGATCTGTGGCGCCAGTTGGATTCATGCATGGGGTTGATTTGTTCCCGCACATCCAGTTCAGTCAAGGGATCCAGGCTGTAATTGTCACCCTCCCTCCTGATGGTGGGATAACTCACGGCTGAGAAAAAATACCCGATTTTGCGACCCCCTGCATCATGAATGACATAAAGTTGGGGACCCGGTGCCTTTCGGTACAGTTGGACCATTCTGTTCACCATCTCGTTGAGTTGGGCCCTGGAATCCACAGGATGCCATCCCTCCCCGGTAAGGAAGGTCCCGTCCCCTTTCAGGTCGAAGGTGATGGCGCCGGGCTTATCCGCCGCCCCTGAATAAAAGGCCTTGAAATCACGCCAGTTATTATCAATAAAGGTATCCATATTCCGGGTGTCGACGTCGCTGGGGACCACGCCCGCACACGCGCACCCAAGGATGAAGGCCAGTAAAAGACCCACGCAAAGGAGCCTGGTCCCATGATCTTCTGTCTTAAAAACGGTCATAAGGTCTTTCATCATATCCTCCTTGTGCGCTCTTGGTTAGTGAAAAACACGGCCCCCTTGCCATGCCCATAGCATATGTCCTGATCGACGGCACTTGAAACCCTGGCCCTTCAAGAAATCCATGAGGGCTCCCATATTCTCCTTTGGCCCTGTTCCCTGATGGACCTCCATGGTGATCTGCCGGATCCGGGGGAAGGCATGGGAGGGAGCGTTGTACAAAATGGAATATTCAGATCCCTCGCAATCCATTTTCAAGAGATCGCAGTGCTCCAGATCGTTTTCCTCCAGGGCTTGGCTCAGGCTTACGCAAGGGACCCTGATGGATTGGTTTTCTTTGATGGCGTGTTCAAATACCGTGGCCGAGGTGGTAAAACTGTCGCCGGGATCAAAGCTCAAGGCCATTTCTCCTGAATACCCGTAAAGGGCCTTGGGATAAATCCTGAGGCCGATCCCTCGGTTGAGGTCTTTGTTTCGCTCCAGTTGCCTGAAATTGGCGGGAATGGGTTCGTAGGAGCAGACCCTCGCCCCCGGGAACCGTGAAACCGCAAAAAGAGAAAAAAACCCTGCATTTGCTCCAACATCCAGCACCACGGGATTTTCCGAAACAGGCACGCCTAATCCCCTTATATAGCACTCCTCCAGGAAGATCTCTTTGAACTCATGATGGAGCCTTTTCGGAACCTGGACCACGACGTTGTTGCGGGTCCTGAAAATAAGAGGGTCTGCCTTGGTTAGACCCCATTTCGAACCAAAATGCAACCACCAGTTGGACAGGTTTCTTACCAGCCGGATGTATCGCTTCATCCACGGCACCCCGCTTGACCTTCCACGCCTGACATTCTAGGTTTGTGCCCATGCATAAATCAGTTCCGGGCGAAAGTGCTTGGAAACACGTTAGGGTAAAGGCCTCACAGGGGTCAAGGAAAAACCACCATAACATCTTGGAGTGCCAAAACAATTGGGTTGACCCCCTATACCCGCTCCCTTATAATCCCGGCAAAATCGGCCACGCTCTGGCCTGGATCATCCGGCCTGACCCTTGCGTGGAATTAACGTCCCGGACGGTGCCAATGTCCCTTTCCGTATGCATTATATGCCTTAATGAAGAACAAAACATCGGACGATGCCTTGAAAGCACCCTGTGGGCGGATGAGGTGATCCTGGTGGATGCCATGAGCCGGGACAAAACCCTGGAGATCGCAAGGCGATACACGGATTTAATCTACCAGAGGGCATGGACCGGGTATGTGGATCAAAAGAACTTCGCCTTGTCAAAGGCCCATGGAGACTGGGTCTTGAGCGTGGATGCGGATGAGGCCGTGACCCCGGCCTTGCGGGAAGAAATTCAAGAGGAAATCAGCGGCCGTGACGCCAAGGAAGGCTATCGCATCCCCCGCAGGTCCTACTACCAGGGCAGGTGGATAAACCATGGCGGTTTCTATCCGGACCGCCAATTGAGGCTTTTCAAGCGGTCTCGAGGGCGTTGGACCGGGGGACGGGTCCATGAACGGGTTCAAATAGACGGGAGGATCGGGGGGCTCAAAAACGATCTCTTACACTACCCTTACGGGGGTGTCATCTCCGGTCAGCTCCGCACGGTGAACAGCTTTTCCAGCCTCCTGGCCCAGGACATGTATGCCAAAGGCAAACGCTACCACCTCTCCCTGCTCCTGGTGCGGCCTTTTTTCAAATTCATGGAGGTCTATCTGCTTAGGCGCGGCTTTTTGGACGGACCCCCAGGCCTTGTCATCGCGGTCACCTCGGCCTACGCCATGTTTGTCCGATATGTCAAACTGAGGGAGATCGAAAAACGGCTTGGAACCGGGGCCTCGCTTTGAATCCCTGGGCCGTTCCATGCAAGGGGTTTCCCGCGGCCTTTTTTTCTGCGTATGCCAGGGTTCTTTTACCCGCAACACTTGTGAGAAGTCCTTGTTAAAATGGGACGCTTAAAGATCCAAAAGAATATAGTGGTCTATGTGGTCCTTTTGCTGATCCCCATTGCCGTCTATTGGCCCACAGGGCAGCACCAATTCGTCAGTTTTGACGACGACCTCTATGTGACCGATAACCGTTACGTGCAAAACGGTTTCAGCCCCAAAAGCCTGGGCTGGGCCTTTACCTTTAAAGACAAGGAGGACATTTACTGGCACCCCCTCACCTGGCTTTCGCACATGCTGGATTGTGAGCTCTACG
>CAZNLL010000074.1:0-18501 GCA_964573885.1 uncultured Desulfobacteraceae bacterium
CCATTTCTTGAAAAAGGCATACCGGGAACGGTAGTACATGATCCTGCCGTCCACCCTCTTCCCCACGCTCTTCCCCTGAAAATGAAAGATCCGGGCCTCGGGTACAAAATAGACCTTCCATCCGGCCTGCTTCATCTTGTAGGCCAGATCCGTTTCTTCAAGAAAAAAGAAATACCTTTCATCAAAGAGCCCTACCGCGTCAAGGGCCGTCTTGCGGAGGATCATGCACGCCCCTATGCAGGAATCCACCTCCAGGGGTTGAACATACTCCCACCTTTTGCTGGGGAATTTCTTGGGAAAGAGAACCCTCAAAAGGGTCTCATTTGAGACCAGGGCCCAGAGGGAGGGAAAGCTGGCAATGGAGTTCTGCTTGGAACCATCCCGGTTCAACAACTGCCCACAGGCCATCCCGGTGCCGGGTCTTGCCTCCATAAAATCATAGAGGGTCTTCACCGCATTGTGAGTCAAAAGGGCATCTGTGTTGACCAGAAGGGCATACTTGCCGGCCATGCGCCTGAAAGCCTGGTTGTTTGCCGCGGCAAAGCCCAGATTCTCCTTATTGCTGATGGTATGGATGCTTGGATAGGCCCCCTTTGCCGCTTCTACACTGCCGTCCGTGGAGCCGTTATCGACAAGCCAGACCTCAAAGCTCACCCCCTTCACGGTCTCAAAGACGGCACCGAGGCAGTCCATCAACATGTCTCTGGTATTCCAGTTGACGATGATAATGGATAGATCCAATGTTCTCTTCTCCGGATCACCAGCCAGCCCTTAGGAGGCGCTCCATGAACAGCCCCTCCTTCTCGGATGGTCCGGCCAAAACCACCGCCTTAAGGCCGGCCCGGTTCCCGTTGTCATCCCGGACGCTGACCCATCCATGGAATCCGGACTTGCGGGGATGGGCGGGGGTCGCTTTAGTCTTAGAGGCTTCCAGAAATAACGAAAAGGAAAGGACTTAACTTTGGAGCTGCATCTTGCAGAGTTGCCGAAAGCGCCCGTTCATGGCCATCAATTTCTCCCGGGTTCCGGACTCCACGATCTCACCCCGTTCCAGCACAAAGATCCGATCCGCTTTCATCACCGTACTCAAGCGGTGGGCTACGACCAGTATCGTTCTTCCCCCCCTCAGTCTCTCAATTGCCGCCTGTACCAGCCTTTCACTCTCGACGTCGAGGGCCGAAGCGGCCTCGTCCAACATCAAGATGGCCGGATCCACCAAAAGGGCCCGGGCGATGGCGACGCGCTGTCTTTGCCCGCCGGAAAGGAGCGAGCCCCGATCCCCCACCAGGGTCTCGTACCCCTTGTGTTGGGCCATGATAAAATCATGGGCGTGGGCGGCGGTTGCCGCTGCCACAATATCCTCCATCCCCTTACTCTCATTTCCATAGCGGATATTGTTGGCGATGGTATCATGGAAAAGTAACACTTCCTGGTTGACAATGCCTATCTGCCTGCGCAGGGATTCAAGGGTCACATGGCGGATATCCACGTTGTCGATCTTGATACTGCCCTCCTTGATATCATAGAAACGGGGAATCAGCTCCAAGAGGGTGCTCTTGCCCGCGCCTGTGGGACCCACAAAAGCAGCCATTTCGCCCGCCTTGATTTTGAAGGAGATATCCTTGAGCACGAGTTCATCTGGAGAATATCCAAAGCTTACGTTTTGGAATTCAAGGGATTCCTTGTGCCTGGGCAGCGGTTTCGCCCCCGGATCCTCCTTGATCTCAGGAACGGTGTTCATGATATCAAAAACACGAGTTGTGGCCCCTTGAAGGGTTTTAAGGTTGTTGTTCACCATGGAGAGACCTTTGACCGGGCTGTACACCCGGGAAAAGGCGTAAACCATGGACATGAGTTCTCCCAGGGAATGGTGAAAGTAGATCTTTCCCGCAATCAATACCGCCGGGAGGACCAGGAATACCGTGGAGTCCATCATGGGACCCAGCCCCAACTGCCACCGGTTCCACTTCATGGCCGCCTTGTAAAGGCGATCGGCCATTTCTGTAAATCTCCTGATCTCTTTTCTTCCCATGAAAAAACCCTGGACTACTTTAAGACAAAGCAGGGTTTCCTGGTAAGAGGAGGTGACCTCCGCCATGGCATCCTGGACCCGCGAGGCATGTTTCTTGACCTTTCTTCCAAAAAGCCGCACCAACCCCACAATGAGGGGTACCACCACAAATACCAGGAGGGTCAACTTATAGTTCATGATAAAGAGGAAGCAGAGAAAGACCAGGGCGGTGAGGGGATACTGAATAAGCCCTGTTAACACACTCGAGATGATCGCCTGCATAATGGCGAGATCCGCCGTAGCCCTCCCTACCAGTTCGCCCGCCTTTTTATCGTGGTAAAACCCCAGGGGAAGAAGCACAAATTTCTCATAGAGGGCGACGCGTACGGACCGGACCACCCTGTTGGACAGGGCCGCCCCGGAGACCCCACCGATATAAATGGTGATGGACTTGAAGAGAACGGATAAAAAGGCAATGAACATGAGAAGCATGAGGAGGGTGTTGGGCGAAATGCCGTCCACCAGCACCAGTTCGGTACGGCGCCAGGAAAACCAGGACCCGGGCTCCAGGGCAATCCAGGGTATCTTCCATGCCACCGGTTCTGATCCGGTCTTCATGCCCTCATCCACAAAGGGCTGAAGCAGATAGGCCGGGATGACGACAAAGACCGAGGACACGGCGGTGAATATCAGGGTGCAAACCAGCAGACCCAGGTGTCGTCTTACATATCGGGCAAGGCTCTGGCCCAATATCGCCTTTAGCATGTTCTCATCCTCGTTGTTTTCGCCACATACCTAAGCCGGTCATTTTGCTCCAGACGTTAGAAACTTAGCCCCTTTGGCCTGGCCTGTCAAGAAACCCCATCCCCCTTGATCCACCATCAAGATGTCATCTGCCGTTCGACAGGCTCATGGCCCTTCTTTTGCCCGCAAATAGCAGGTCTTGAAGTCTTCGGGCTTCTCCATCCTGAAAACCTCCTCAGGGATGGTCTTGTTGAAGCGCGATTGCCTCACCTTCATCTCCAGTGCCCTCTTCCCGTCCAGGGCTTTACATTGGATAGTCCGGGCATGATAGATCCCGTCCTCTACTTCATAGTCTGAATAAGAAAAGACCATTCCCTGTTGAGGAAACGAGATGACACGGGGAAATCTCTTTTCCGGATACAATTCAATAGAGGCCGCCGTCTCCCCACGGTGGTTGAGCAGGGTGATCCGGTTCCCCTGTGCGGAGAAGGCATCTGCAAAATCCGGAAAACTGGGGTAACCCCTGGCAAGGCCCCACATTTGACTGAGTTTCAGGGGACCGGGGAAGAGCTTCCACGAGCTAAATTCCTTAAGGGTTCCAAGATAGTACCGTTTCTCCGTAAAGGAGAGGATTTCAACCCCTTTCTCCTTGATCACCATATGAAGGAGAGGACGGCCCCATGGGTGGGTCAGTTCAATCTTGATCTTCAGGGGATCCCGGGTGCCGGCAATGAGGATATGGGCCTTAGACCCGGAATCCTCCCGCCTGAAGGTCACGGTGCCGGAGGCAAACAGGGCCTTTACCCGCTGTTCCTGTTCCCGGGCCTCTGCAATCACCCGGTTTATATCTTGACGGTCCAGGGGAGGAGCCGTGGGTTTTACCTTCACAGGGGCGCAGTTATCAAGGAGGATCAGGGCCCAGGCCACGGCAAGGAGCAAGAAGCGCCTCTTCACCCCTGCCATGAGAGATCCAAATTGAGTGCCCTCCCGGAAATCCCTCAAGGCCTTTTCTCCAGGAGCTGTTTCGTCCTCTCGATTTTTTCCCTTATCCGCTCCTCACCGGGGGGGTCTAAGGAGAGGACTTTTTCATAGCATTTCAGGGCCTTTTCATAGGCCCCGGTCTTGAAATAGGCCTCCCCCAGATGTTCATTAATGGTGGGATCCTCCCCATTGAGTTGGGCGGCCTTTTCAAGGTGTTGCACCGCCTTGTGATACAACCCCATCTGAAAATAAGTCCACCCCAGGCTGTCCATGATATAGCCGCTCTCGGGTTTTATTTTCAGGGCCCTCTTGATGAGGTCAAGGGCCTCGTCCAGGTTCACCCCTTTTTCAGCATAGGTATACCCTATATAGTTTAGGGAATCTGCATGATCGGGGTCTATTTCCAGCACCCTCCTCATCTCCTTGATACACGAGGTCTTGTCACCGCTTTTATCCCGGAGGACCCCGAGGCGAAAAATAAGTTCCACATTCCTCTCCTCCTGTTCCAGGCCTCTTTCAAGGGCCTGGATGCCCTTCTGGTATTCCCGGGTGGTTTCGTAGACCGATGCAAGCATCAAATAGAGTTCTACGTTCTTCTCATCCAAAGAGATGGCCTTTTCAAGGACCTCAACGGCCTCATCGTAGCGTTCCCGGGTATCCAGCAGATAGGCGATATGCATCTGGGCCCGGATAAAATAGGGCGAGCCCGCCTTGATGCGCCTGAAATGTTCCAAGGCCTTTTCTGTCTCCCCCCTCTCCTCATAGGCCGAGCCCAAATAGTATCTGGACTTTTCATCTTCCGGCCAGGCCGACACGATCATTTTGAGCTCCTCAATGGATTCATCCAGCCTGCCCTGCCTAAGGTATATGAGCCCCAGGGCCTGTCGTTCCGGTTCACCTGGCTTGGAATAGGCCTTGATCTTTTGCATTTGCTCTTCCGCCTTGGCCTTGAGCCCTAGGGAAAAATAGAGATTTACAAGCCTCTCCCTGACCCCCAGGTTATCGGGATAAAAATGGATCAGCTTCTCGTAGACCTCCACCGCATGGGCGTACCTGTTGGTCATCTGATAGAGGGTTCCCAGATCAAACAGGGCGGGCTCCAGGCTCTCGTTGAGACTGAGGGCCTTAAGAAAGGCCTTTTCCGCCTCCTCAGAACGGCTCGTCTCCAGATATATTCTTCCCCGGTAATAGTGGCCGATAACCAGATCCGGATCCCTCTTTATCAGGTCCTGCAATTGGGCCAGGGCCTTTTCGAAGCGGTGTTGCCGAATCAGGAGGGTGGCAAGAAGGAGCTTTACCCTTTGATTTTCAGGGTCAAGAGAGGCCACCTTTTCATAGGTCCTTACGGCAAGATCGTCCTTGCCCATGAGGGTATAGATATCGGCCAGAATGATCTGGTTCCTGGCGGTTTCCGGTTCCAGGCGAATACACTCCTGGATATGGGTCAAGGCCTCGGGGTAATCTTTGAGTTCTTTCAGGAGGAGCGCCATTTCTCTGTGCAGATAGGCGGATTCCGGATCCCTGTCAATGGCCGCGGAAAGGCATTGACGGGCGCTTTCGTATTCACCCTGGGAGAGGTGCAAGGAAGCCAGGGCGAATTGGCTGTAAGCCTCCTGGATCCTGTCCTTGCCCTGATAGGAAGGCTCCCCTTGGGCCGCCTCCGGTTTTTTCTCCTCGGAAACGGGCGCCTTTTGAAGCCCCACACAAGCGGCCAATCCGCTTACAAAAAGCAACAAGGCCGACATGATAAATGGTTTCAAAGTTTTTCTGGTCATAAAAATCTATCCAATACGTCCCCATGGGGAAAGGGGATGATTTCCCCCTACTTCAAGAAATCAGAGTATTCTTCCTCAAAATTGGGAATCTCTTCTGTTAACCACTTCTTGATATTTCGGATGACCTTTTCCTGGATCTGACGGACCCTTTCCCGGGATATACCGTATTTGTCTCCCAGCTCTTGCAAAGTCACAGGGTTTTCCGCCAAGATCCGGTTGTCAAAGATGTCCGCCTCTTTTCCAGAGAGGGTACTCCTGAACTCATCGAGCTTATCCGCAAGGACCTCCCGCCCTTCGGCCTCTGAAAGCCGTTCTTCAGCACTTCTCCCCGGATCGGGCAAAAGAGCGCCATAAGCGTCCCTCGACTCATCGCTCACAGGAGAGCTGAGAGAAACCTCCCAACCCCCCAGGCGCTGGCTCATCTCCACCACTTCCTCTTCCCTTACATTAAGCCGTTCGGCCAGGAGTCGCGGTTCAGGCTCAAAACCCTGGGCGATGAGCCTGTCTCTTTCCTTTGCCAGATTAAAAAAGAGCTTCCGCTGGCTCTGGGTGGTGCCGATTTTCACCAGCTTCCAGTTGTCCATGATGAATTTCAAGATATAGGCCTTTATCCAAAAAGAGGCGTAGTAAGAAAACTTGATGCCCCGGTAGGGATCAAATTTTTGAACCGCTTGCAGGAGGCCTACATTCCCTTCCTGGATAAGATCCAGCAAATTCTTTGTCCAGTACCGGTTAAAATCCATGGCAATCTTGACAACCAGCCTCAAATTGGCCGTAATCAGCCGGTAAGCCGCCTTCTGATCTTTGTGTTCCTTCACCTTTATGGCGAGAGCATTCTCTTCCTCACGGGTCAAAAGCCGGTATTGCTTGACCTCCAGAAGATACATTTGAAGAGGATCGTACGGGACCAGGGCCCGATCCTCGGCTTGAAGCCGGGGGGCCAGGGCGAATTCATTGGGAACGGGGAGAGGGGTCTTTTCGGCCTCTTCTATATCCTCTTCCTCTAGGGGTATGCCTTCTTTATCCGTCATAGGGTCGTCTGATAAGGGCTCCTCCACCAGGGCAAGCCCAAGGGTTCATTTTTTTATCCTTTGCCGGGCACGGCTTCCTCTTCCCCCTGGTCGGGGCCGAAGAAAGCAATCGCCTCATGAGAAATACAGGAGTGCACTAGGGATAGGTGCCAGAGGATCCGACAGCGGTCCCGAACCGGCCATTCGGAAGCACCAGAACTGTAAAGGCCTCTCAATCCGTTTGTAGGGAAATCTTTGTGTATCTCTTCTTACCCGCCCTGATCAACAGGGAATCGTTTCTGAAGTCTTCTGCGTCAATGGCCTGGTCAAAGGCCTCAATTCTTTTGTCATTCACATATCCTCCGCCCTGGGCAATGAGGCGGCGGGCCTCCCCCCGGCTCTTGCACAGGCCGGCCTTTTCAAAAAGGATATAGGCCGGGATCCCTTTCTGCAACTCCCTTGCGCTGATCCGACATGTGGGAACCACCTCCGCCGAAAAACGGGCGGACAGACCCACCCTTTCTTCTATATCCGCGCTGAAAAGCCCCTTCGCCGCTTCCCGGGCCTCGTCCGCCTTATCCTTTCCATGGCACAGCTTGGTGGTCTCATAGGCCAAGGCCTTTTTGGCCGCTCTGATCTCTTCCCCCTTCAGCCCCCCCAGTCTGTGCACTTCTTCCATGGGCAACAGGGTAAAAAAGGCCAGAAATCGCGGCACATCCCGGTCATCCTGATTGATCCAATACTGGTAGTATTCATGGGGAGAGGTCAGTTCCGGGTCAAGCCAGATGGCGCCCTTATGGGTCTTTCCCATCTTTATGCCCGCAGAAGTCGTCAAAAGAGGAAAAGTCAGGGCGTGGACCGTTTCCCCTTCCAGACGCCGAATCAGGTCCGCCCCTGCCAGGATGTTGCCCCACTGATCGTTTCCGCCCATCTGGAGCCGACAATCGTAGTGTTTGAAAAGGTGCCAGTAATCATAGGCCTGCAGGAGCATATAGTTGAATTCGATAAAGTTGAGCCCTGTCTCCAGTCTTGCCCTGTAACTTTCCGCCGCCAGCATCCTGTTGACACTGAAATGACGGCCGATATCCCTTAAGAAATCAATGTATTTGAGGCTGGTGAGCCAGTCCGCATTGTTGACCATCACGGCCTCTCCCGGACCAAAACGGATAAAACGGGAAAGCTGTCTCTTCAAGGCCTCGCCGTTCTCATCCACCTCCTCCCGGGTCATCACCCGGCGCATTTCCGTTTTTCCGCTCGGGTCTCCCACCAGACCCGTCCCCCCCCCGATCACCGCCATGGGCCTGTGGCCCTCTCTCTGCATATGCACCAGGGCCATGATAGGCAGCAGACTACCCACATGAAAGCTCTTGGCCGTAGGGTCGAAGCCGATATAACAGGTAGTAGGGGTCCTCAAGAGGTCTCTGAGGAGTGCCTCATCCGTGGTTTGTTCGATAAAACCCCGTTCTTCAAATATCTGGAATACGTTGCCCACTCTGTTCCTCTAATCCTTTTTGTCCGGCCTTTTCCGGGGGGCATCCCTCCAGGGAAAAACACCGGCTATTGAGACGGGGAGGGGTCATCAACCCCTCGGGGAAAGCGGAGGCGGACCACCTCCCCCCGCTCCCCTACTTTTCCGATCTCTTCCCCGTTGAATTCAAGCTGGATTCCTCCCGCATTTCCGATAAGCAGTTCAAAGCCCTTTTCACCCTTCCATTCGGGGTGACTCCCGGGCTGAAAAATGTATTCCTTGGGCTCCTTTCCATCCACCACGATCCTGAGCCAGGTCCTTTCCTTGACATGGGCCTTCAATACAAGCTCAGGGGGCACTTCCCGCTCCGGTGGACCAGAACTGACAGGGGTTGGAGCCTCCGCCACCACTTTGGGCTCCGGCTCAGCGGGGGGTCCCATGTCTGCAAGCTCTTCACCAGGGGCCATTTCCTTTTGTGGTAGATCCCCCCCTCCGGCCTTTTCCTCCCTTGGAGGCGGCTCTTCCGGGACCGAAGTCTCCACCCCCGGGGGTCTCGCCTCGGGTTCAGTCGCCACATCCGGTTCTTCACTCGGGACGGTTTGACCTTTCTCGGGTCCCTTTTTTACCGTTTCGCTTTCCGGGGCACGGGGCGCCGTGGAGCGCCTATCCGTGCCCGGATACCCCCTCCAAAGATAATAGGTCAAGGTCACAATCAAGGCGAGGAGCACGGGTAGCCATAAGAGGCGAAGCCATAGCCTGCGTTTAGGGGGGCCCACAAGAGGCATAATGGGAGAAGATTCATCGGGCACGGCCTCCCGAAAAAGGTCCATGACCCTTGCCTCTTTGAGTCCAAGCGCGCGGGCGTAAGAACGGATAAAGCCCTTTACGAATCCCTGGGAGGGGAGCCGATCCCAGTCTTCCCCTTCAAGGGCCTCTATTATGTAAGGCCTAAGCCGAGTCCACTCCGAGACCTGCTCACGGCTAAAACCCTTTTTCTCCCTCTCCCTTCTCAAAAGGGTACCGATACCCGTCCCCCAGAGGGTTTCCTTTTCCGCCTCTGCCTCCCTTGCGCCCTCAACCAAAGTGGGCTGAGAGGCGGGGTCATGATGTGTATCTTGGGTCATCCTTGGCAGATCTCAAAAGATTATTTTCGTGTAGGCCTGTTTTCTTAACTCCTCAATCCACGCAGAATACTTCTTCTCCACCTCCTTGCGGTAAAGGATTTCATCAACCATATCTCGGACTTCTTCGAAAGGCCTTAAGCCGCCCCCGTATCTTTCCACCACCTTGATGAGTTGCAGGCCCGAGGGTCGCAAAATGGGATCGCTTACCTGCCCGGATTGTAGATTTTCAATAACCGCTTTGAGTTTCGGGTCCAGCTGGGCGACCTTGAATTCTCCCAGGTCCCCGCCTTCCTCGGCCCCGGGTCCGTCGGAGAATTCTTTGGCCAAAGCACCGAAATCCGCCCCTTCTCTAAGGCGGGAGAGGATTTCCTCGGCCTTGCGGCGAAGCGCATTTTCCCCTTCCCCGGGCTTCTGGCTCAAAAATATGGTGGCCAGCCGGACCGTCTCATCACTGGTGAATTCGTCCTTGTGTTCCTCATAGTACTGTCTCACCTTTTCATCGCTGACAATGATTTTGGATTTTACCTCAAAATTGAGGAGTTGCACCCGTTCCAGCTCTCCCCGGATCCTTTCCCGGTATTTCTCGTAACTGACCCCCTCCTTCTTAAGATTGGCGAGCAGTTCCTCCTGGGTCAGACCGTGCGCCTTTTTGACCCTTTCGACGGCTGCATCCACATCCTGGGGCGTGATCTTGATTTTTAATTCCTGGATCTTCTGGCTGGCAAGTTCCTCGTTGATCAAGAGGTCCAGGATACTTTGGCGCGCTTTAAGGTACTTGTCCTCATCCCTCATCTTGAGGGCTGCGGGATCCATGCCCGTCAGCTCTTTCATCTTGGTGTTCAGCTCATAAAGGGTGATCACGTCATCGTTCACAATGGCCACGACCCGGTTACAGATCTCAGCAGGGACCGGGTCCCACTGCCCGGAAATAACCGGAAAAAGGACCCCCATGAAAAGGATCAGAATTCTAAAGGCCTTCATTGATTACAGCTCCACGGTGTTCAACAACTCACGGTTCACTTTAACCCCCAAGCGGGTCCTGAGCTCCTTCAACCATTTTCTCAAAAACACCTCCCGCTTCTGGACCAAAAGCAAAGATTCGATCTGCCCATAGACCTCGGCAAGGTCTCTTATTCCCCCCTCTCTGACGGTCAGAAGCTGAAAGATATGGTATCCGTATGGGGTTTTGATGACCGGGCCGATCTTTCCCTGGGGGACGGAGAATAGCCCCTTCTCCATGGATTCCTCAAGGTGGGCCCGGGCCACCCAGCCCACGTGGCCTCCGTCCTGGGCCTCCGGGGCTGTAGAATAGCGCCTGGCCAGGACCTCCATGCCCTCACCACCTTGGAGGCGATTGAGCAGGTCTTCGGCCTGTGCTTTATCTTCAGTCACAATCTGTCTGAATCTTACCATTTCGGGGAAGGCGAATTCCTCCTGATGTGCCTCGAAGTACTGTTTTATCTCTTCATAACTGGGCGGAATAATGTTCTTTGTCACCTCGCCTACAATCTTTCTCACGAGCAGTTGATCTCTTAAGCGCTCCCTCCACCCTTCCGGCTCCACATACTCCCGAAGCAGGGCCTCCCTGAAGGTACGCTCCGTATGGCCCTCCCTGATCTCTTCAAGGTTGTCCTCAAGTTCCCTCTGGGACACACAAATCCCCTCTTCATGGGCATATTCCAAGATGAGATAATAATTGATGACCTGCTCAATAAGGGCGTCCTTCAATTCCTTGCCCCTGGCCACCTCCACTCCCCCATGAATGAATTCCACATCTCTTTTGAGCTCATGGGTGGTAATTTTCCTGGCGCCCACGGTGATAACCACATCCTTTTCAGCATGTCCAAAGGGATTGCAAGCGGCCAAAAGAAAGAGACCCCAAAAAATCCATCCTATTCGGTTCCAGTATCTGAGCCTTTCTCTCATGCCCGTCCGGCCCCCCCAAAAACCCGTCATGCCTTGCGGCCTATATGAGACCCAAATTATTTAAATTACCAGTAAGATTCGAAATTGCAAGCATATTTTTCGAACCGCCCCCTCATGGGGGAGCCATCCCCTTCATCGTTACCCGACACCGACCCTAATGGTCTTCTTGTTCCAGGCAAAGGCCCATGTCCTCCAAGATCCCCGCCACCTGTTTCAGGTCCCGGGGTAGGCTGAGGGGGCCGGTCCTGACCTGAAGCCGGTCTTTGGCCAAAAAGAGGAACCGATCCGGGGATGCCTTCACCAGCCGGATTAAGGCTGTGGGGTCCCTGTCCTCGGCCCGGGAAAAGGTGAGGATCAGACTTCTCTCTCCTATATCCAACCGATTCACACCCATCCCTTTGAGCACAAGCCGTATAGACATGAGAGAGAGGAGATTCTCCGCCTCCTCGGGCAGGGCACCGAAGCGATCTCGAATCTCTTCTACCATACCCTCCAGCTCCGCCTTTTCTCTAAGGCCGGAGAGCCTGCGGTAGAGATTCAATCTCAGGTCCGTATCAAGCACATAGTCCCCAGGAAGAAAGGCGGGGAGATCCACATTGATTTCCGGATTGATCTCCTCATGCCATTCTTCTCCTTTGAGCTCGGAAACGGCCTGTTCAAGGAGTTTCAAATAGAATTCGTAACCTACCGCCGAGATATGCCCTGATTGTGAAAAACCGAGGATATTACCCCCGCCCCGGATCCTCAGGTCATGCATGGCCAGGTGGAGCCCTGCCCCTAGATTGGTAAAATCCAGGAGGGCCTTTAACCGCTTCTCCGCATCCCTGGTCATGACCGCCCCGTTTGAAAGAAGTAAATAGGCGTAAGCCTCTTCCTTGGCCCGCCCCACTCTCCCCCTGAGTTGATATATCTGGGCCAGTCCGAGGCGATCGACCTCATTAATGACAATGGTGTTGGCAGAGGGGATGTCAAGGCCGGACTCAATGATAGCGCTGCAAACCAGTATATCCACCTCCCTGTTCAAGAACCGCATCATGGTCCTTTCCAGATCCCTCTCCTTCATCTGGCCGTGGGCCACGGCAAAACGGCCTTGCGGGAAAAGCCCCTTCAAATGCTCCGCCACAAGATCAATGGTCTGAACCCGGTTATGTACGAAGAAGACCTGGCCCCCCCTGTCCAATTCATGTTGAAAGGCCCGAACAATAAGAGCGTCATCGTAAGGGCTAAGATAGGTCTGCACGGCAAGCCGGTCCTCAGGAGGCGTTTCAATAATGCTAAGGTCCCGGACCCCCATGAGAGACATTTGAAGGGTTCTCGGGACCGGCGTGGCTGTGATTGCCAACACATCCACCAAAGCCCGATACCTCTTGAGGCTTTCCTTTTGCTTGACGCCGAAGCGTTGTTCTTCGTCAATCACCAGGAGCCCCAGGTCCCTGAATTCCACATCCTTTTGCAATATCCGGTGCGTCCCGATAAGGACATCAACCTTGCCCGAACGGAGCTTTCCCAGGACTTGGGTCTGGGCCGGCTTGGTCTTAAAGCGGCTCAAGATACCCACGTTGATCGCATAAGGTTCCATGCGCTGCCTGAAGGTCTCATAGTGTTGCTCGGCCAGAACGGTCGTGGGCACCAGCACAGCCACCTGTTTTCCATCGGAAACGGCCTTAAATGCCGCCCGAACCGCAACCTCGGTCTTTCCGAAGCCTACGTCTCCGCATACCAAGCGATCCATGGGACGCTCGGAGCCCATATCTTCCAGGACCGCCTCAATGGCGCGGGTCTGATCACGGGTCTCTTCATGTTCAAAGGTGGCCTCAAATTCCCTGTAGTGGTGATCCGGTTGAGCAAAGCTGAATCCTTTTCGAGACCTGCGCAGGGCGTAGAGACTGACAAGCTGTTTGGCTATCCGCATGACCGAGTTTTTGGCCTTTTGTTTTGCCCGGATCCAGGAACGGCCTCCCAGCTGGTCCAGTGCCGGATTGCCATCATTGGCGCCCACATATTTTTGAAGGATGCTGATCCGATCCGCCGGAATGTATAGCCTGTCGTGGTGTGCGTATTCAATGATTACAAAGTCATTGGCCTTCTTTTGGATCTCCATCTTTGTAAGACCCTTGTAACGGCCCACCCCGTGGTCCTCATGAACCACCAGATCCCCCTCTTTTAGCTGACTGAAATCAGACCATTTCAGCCGGGCCTCCGCATCGGCCCGGCGCTCTCTGGACCGGGCCCTCTTGGGCCCGAAAATCTCGTCCTCACTGATCACATAGAGACCCAGATCCGGCCAGACAAAACCTTTGAAAAGTCGGCCCAGACAGACACTCAAACCCGGTTTTTCAGGTATCTCGGCCCAGTTGTGGGCCACCTGGTCGGCATACACCCCGTAGTTCTCAAGGATTTCCTCCAGACGGCCCGCCTGCTGCTCGGTCCGGGTGGCCAGGACCACCCTGCCCCGGGCCTTGATCCAGTGGGAGATCTTCTCGGCCAAAGGGGCCATGGATACCCGTCCCTTGCCTTCAAGTCTTAGGTCCAAGGGTTCATCCATGTGAAGGGGACCCTTGACGGCCATGATTTGCTCCGGCTCTCCCTCTGAATCCAGGGATAGCTCACTCAATTCCAGACACTGGCGCTCGTGCAGGCGTAAGCGCAGGTCTTGGAAGGGCACAAAGAGGTCCTCCACCTCAGGAAAGGGGACACCCTTTTCAGCCGCCTCCTTACGAAACCTTTCCACCTCCTCCTGAAATTTCGCCCCCATTTTCCGGCATACAGGTTCCAGTCGATGGGGCGAAAAAAGCGCAAACATGCCTTTTTCTGAGAGGTATTCAAAGAGGGTGCCTAAGACAGGATAGAAGTGGTTGAGCCAAGCCTCCTGTCCCGGAAAACGCATCCCCTGTTCAGACCGTCCGGGCAACCTGCCCAGGGATCTGGCCCTCTCCAGGCCCGACTCATCCATGATGACCTCTTTGGCGGGCACCAATACGGCCTCTCTCAAATGACTCTCGGATCTCTGGCTGAGGGGGTCAAAGGAACGAATGGATTCCAGGTGATCTCCCCAGAACTCCAGCCGAATGGGAAGGGTATAGAGGGGAGGATAGATGTCGATAACGCCTCCCCTCACAGAGTAGTCCCCCCGCTCTTCCACCAAAGAGACCCGATCATACCCTCCGGCCTCAAGCCTTCGAAGGAAAGGGGCTCTCTCCACTTCCTCTCCGGCCTCCACATACTCGAGGGCATTGAGAAAGGCCTTCTTGGGCATGACCTTGAGGCACACAGCGTCCAGGCTGGTAATGATCACAGCGTTTTGATAGGCGGTGAGGGCATAAAGGGCCTCCAGACGGCTGTTCACCACCTCTTTATGGGGGCTGAGGCCCGTCAAAGGTGACAGGTCGTATGCCGGGAATGGGTAAAGCCGGCTGGCTGAGCCCTGATCTTCCCCCCCCTGATCCTGCATAAAAAAGCGAAGTTCCCTGTAAAGACGCTCGGATTCTTTCCGGCTGGGCAGGATCACCATGCAGGGTCTCTGGAGGTCCTTGAGGAACCGGGCCAGAAAATAGGACAGGGCGGATCCGCCCAGCCCGGTAACACGCATTGATCGAACCCCTTGGGTCACCCAACGCTTTAGTCGTAAAAAATGTTCATCTTCAAATTGCGGCATGGAAAAAACCCCAAACATCCACGGGATCATCACCTTCCTGATTCTTTTTCCCCCGGGCCATCAAGAGGCCTTTCATTCCTGAAAACAGGGCTCCACCACTGAAAGAGACATGGAAGAGGTATCCAACCGGGCTTTCAGCCCGAGCGGTAAAGCCCGGTTTTTCACCCCGTGCCCTACCGGGAGACCCGTCGCCACCGGTCCCTCCATATGTGAAAAGACTTCTCTTAAAAGTCCCTCCAGGAGCAAAGGATCTCCCAAGCCCTCAAAACCCCCCAAAACCAGTCCGGCCAAGCCCCTTACATGCCCTGCCAGGGCCATATGGGTCAGCATGCGGTCCACCTTGTAAAGAGGCTCTCCTTTGTCTTCCAAAAAAAGGATGCACCCCTCCAAGGAGGGCAAAAAGGGGGTTCCAACGAGATGGCAAAGGAGGCTTAAATTGCCCCCTATGAGAGGACCCTCTGCCCGCCCCGGCTTGAGGACCCGCCCCCCTGCGAGTTCCAGACTCAAAGCGCCTTTGGAGCTCAGGAGTTTCTGTAAGGCGAGCCAGTCTCCCTGCCTTTCCCGGGTAAGCTCCCGCACCACCGGTCCATGAAAGGGGACCAGACCCGCCCTGCAAAGCACGGCCATCAAGAGGGCGGTAATATCGCTGTAACCCACAAGGATCTTTGGATGGTCCTCAATCAAGTTGTAATGGATCTTATCAAGGAGCCTCAAACATCCGTACCCGCCCCTGGCGCAAAAGATCCCCTTAATGTCCGGGGCTTCAAACACGGCATGGAGATCTTCCAGCCGCTCACCGTCCTCTCCGGCCATGTAGTTCCTCTTAGAGAAGACGTGGGGGGCGACAACCACCTCAAAACCGGCGTGTCTCAGGGTCTCAAGCCCCTCCTGGAGTTCCCCTTTTTCCACAGGGCCCGAGGGAGAGATAACACCCACCCTATCCCCCGCCCGGAGGATGGGCGGCTTCACAAGGGCCGGTTTTTCCGTCAATCTATTCCGTGGGTGGAATGTCAAAACACGTCTCAAAAAGGGGAAGGCTCACTTTGGAGATGGAATGTGGAAGGGCGCTACCTCTTTATTATTTACTGATTGCGTCTAAAGATAACCATTAAACCCTTAAGGGTCAAAAACTCCTCCACATAATCAATGGTCTCCGACACGTCACAGATCAAGGGGGCCAGACCGCCCGTGGCCACCACGGTCAGGTCCTCCCCCGTTTCTCTCTTGATCCTCTTCACAATGCCGTCCACCAATCCCGCGTATCCGTATATGATCCCCACATTCATACTGCTGATGGTGTCCTTGGCTATGACGCTCTGGGGCCGCGTGAATATCTCAACCCTGGGCAGCTTGGAGGCCTTCTGAAAAAGGGCCTCACAGGATATAAGCACCCCCGGTGCAATAGCCCCTCCAATGTAAGCACCATCCCTGGAAACGTAATCGAAGGTGGTGGCGGTTCCGAAATCAACCACCACCAGGGCGGTCCTGTACTTTTCAAAGGCGCCCACCGCGTTGACGATACGGTCGGCCCCCACCTCCTTGGGGTTATCGTAGAGGATGGGCATCCCCGTCTTGAGACCCGGTCCCACCATCATGGGCTTTATCTTAAAATACCGGGCACAGAACTCTTCTATGGGGTTGACCAGGGGCGGCACCACACAGGATACAATGGCGTTCTTGATCCTCTTCAACCCCATGCCTACACCCTGAAAAAGGTTGGACACCAGGATGCCCAGCTCATCGGGAGTGACCTCCCTTTCCGTCCTGATCCTCCAGTGATGAAGGATCTCGTCCCGGTCGGTGACCCCCAGGACAATATTCGTATTTCCGATATCAATACAGAAAAGCATGGCCCATAAACCTATCCCGGACGGAACCCTTTCTCATACTGACTTTCCCCGCTTTATGGCGTCTATAATCTTGACCGTTTCCACCGCTTTCCCTACGTTGTGAACCCTCACCAGGTGAGCCCCCTTTAAGACCCCTGCGGCAACGGCGGCCATGGTTCCCGTATCCCGTCCGTGGGGTTCCCGTTTCAGGATGTGGCCGATAAAGGCCTTGTTGGAAGGCCCCAGTAGCAAGGGCCGTTTCAGGGAAAGAAAACGGCTCAGGTTCTTGATGATGCGGAGGTTGTCATCAAATGTCTTTCCAAACCCGATTCCGGGGTCTACCACAATGTGATCCTCCCTGATGCCCGCCTCCACGGCCCGTCTGATCGCCTCCAGAAGAAAATCGTACACCTCTTTCAAGAGATCGTCATAGACAGGACCCCTTTGCATGTCTTCAGGGGTCCCCTTCATGTGCATAAGGATCACGGGCACCCCGGTCTCGCAAACCACCGAAGCCATGGAGGGGTCAAACCTCAAGGCACTGATGTCATTGATCATGGAGGCGCCCGCCCTGATAGCCTCCCTGGCCACATCGGCCTTCCAGGTGTCTATGCTGATGGGGGTGGTGAGGGCTTTGCGCAAGGCCTCTATGACGGGGAGCACCCTGTCCATCTCTTCGTCACTGGAGAGCCTCTTAGAATAAGGCCTTGTCGACTCCCCGCCTATATCAATGATATCCGCACCTGCCCGGGCCATTTCCAGGCCATGTTCCACCGCCTGGTCAAAATGAAAGTAGCGGCCCCCGTCGGAAAATGAATCGGGCGTTACATTTAAAACGCCCATAATATGCGTTCTGGCCCCCAGATCCAGGCAATATCCTTCCCACGTGAGCGTTGGGTTCAAAATCCCCCTCTTTTCTCATGCCTGCGGCTCTTGGCTCAAGGCCTCTTCTCCCTCTTGGGGCTTCTTACCGTCTGCCATGATCTGGTCAATGTCATGGCTGTCCAGGGTCTCCTTTTCCAGCAGGGCATTGGCGATCCGGTTGAGGGCGTCCAGGTTTTCCTTGATCATTTGGCTGGTCTTGTCATAGGTCTCCGTAATAATTCTCCTCACCTCTTGATCAATCTTTTGAGCGGTATATTCACTGTAATCCCTGTGCTGGGCAATTTCCCGGCCCAGGAATATTTGTTCGTCCTTTTTTCCAAAGGTGAGGGGTCCCACCTCGTCGCTCATCCCATAATCGCATACCATCCTGCGGGCAATCTCGGAAGCCCTCTCAATATCATTGCCTGCACCCGTCGTCTGGGTGTTAAGGATCACTTCCTCGGCCGCCCTGCCACCCATCAATATGGCGATGTTGTTCAGGAGATACCCCTTGGGATAGGTATGCTTTTCATCAAGGGGAAGCTGCTGGGTCAGGCCCAGGGCCCGGCCCCGGGGAATTATGGTCACCTTGTGGACGGGATCCGCGTCGGGAATGAGTTTGGCCACCAGGGCATGCCCGGCCTCATGGTAGGCGGTGATCCTCTTTTCTTCTTCGCTTATAATCATGCTCTTGCGCTCCGCACCCATGAGCACCTTGTCCTTGGCGTCCTCAAAATCCACCATCCCCACCCGGTCTTTACCCCGCCTGGCCGCCATGAGGGCCGCCTCGTTCACCATGTTTTCAATATCCGCCCCGGTAAAACCCGGTGTGCCCCTGGCAAGGACCAGGACATCCACCTTTTCATCCACGAGCTTCTTCTTGAGGTGAACCTTTAAAATGCCTTCCCGGCCTTTGACATCCGGAACCGGGACCACCACCTGGCGATCGAATCGACCCGGCCTCAAGAGGGCCGGGTCCAGCACGTCGGGTCTGTTGGTGGCCGAAATCAGTATGACCCCTTCATTGGATTCAAAGCCATCCATCTCCACCAGGAGTTGATTCAGGGTTTGCTCTCGTTCGTCATGTCCCCCGCCCAGGCCGGCCCCCCTGTGT
>CAZNLL010000075.1:0-18487 GCA_964573885.1 uncultured Desulfobacteraceae bacterium
GACATGATCGTGGAAGAATGCCGGGAAATCCTCCAAAGAAAAAAAAGGGACACTGAGTGTTTTGCCCTGGCTCAGACCACGGAAATCCACCTTTAGCGCCTTGAATCCCCCGTTGAAGCCCCCTTGAAAGCCCGCGGTTTTAGTGCCTAAAAACTCGTCTTTTTTTGGACCTGATCACATAACCATCTTTGGTCTCTCAAAAAAAATGGAAGAAACCCCCCTAATGGGGTTGGACTCATAGGGAGAGGAATGGTATCCTTGCATAAGATTTCTTGGAAACCCTGGATACCTGGAACGACCAGAAGACCTTCCGTGGACCGCAAAAGAGGGGGGCACTGCATCTCCCCCATAAAGGGGTGGGGACATGTTTCTCGATTCTATTTTGGGCATCTTCTCCCACGATCTCGCCATCGACCTGGGTACCGCAAACACCCTTGTCTACGTGAAAGGCAGAGGTATTGTCCTTAACGAACCTTCTGTTGTGGCTGTCAAGCGAGACGAAACGGGCAGCGGGAAAGTACTGGCTGTGGGTAAAGAAGCCAAGATGATGCTCGGCCGGACCCCCGGGAATATCGTTGCCATCCGTCCCATGAAAGACGGGGTCATTGCGGACTTTGAGATCACCGAAGCCATGCTTCGGTATTTTATCAGGAAGGTTCACGATCAAAGGGCCCTGGTTAGACCCCGGGTAATCGTGTGTGTGCCCAGCGGTATTACCCAGGTGGAAAGGAGGGCGGTTAGAGAATCTGCGGAATCCGCAGGGGCTAGAGAGGTCTTCTTCATAGAAGAGCCCATGGCGGCAGCCATTGGAGCAGGACTGCCCGTTACGGAACCCAAAGGCAGTATGGTGGTAGATATCGGAGGGGGCACCACCGAAGTGGCGGTCATTTCCCTGGCGGGAATCGTATACAGCAAATCCATACGTGTGGCCGGGGATGAAATCGATGAGGCCATATTGCAGCATATCAAAAGGGTCTATCACCTCCTGATCGGAAGCAGTACCGCGGAGGTACTCAAAATGAGCATCGGAAACGCCTATGCAAGGGGAGAGGTTTCACAGGTGGAAGTCAAGGGACGGGACCTGGTCTCCGGGATTCCAAAAATCCTGGTCATAGACTCCAACGAAATCAGGGCGGCCATTTCAGAACAGGTGAACGCCGTTGTAGGTATCGTTCGTATTGCCCTCGAGCAGATGCCCCCGGAGTTGGCGGCAGATATTGTGGATTCGGGTATCATGCTGACCGGGGGTGGTTCTCTCCTTAAAAACCTGGATGTGCTGCTTAGGGAAGAAACAAAGCTCCCCATTACCATTGCAGAAGATCCTCTTTCAGCCGTGGTCATGGGCGCGGGAAAGGCCCTGGGTAACCTCTCTATCCTGAGCGAGGTCACAATGGACTGAGAGACCCGTGGAGTCCCGGACAAGAGGAACAAAATCATTTACAGCGGTTTTATCCCATGATCCGGGCCGGGCTTTTGGTTTCGTCCCGGCAACAGGATGGAATCGAGGAAATGTAATGAAAAGGCTTATCTTTGCCTTCAGCCTCATTTTTCTGCTCCTGCCTCCTTTATGTCATGGGCAGGTCTATAAATGTGTGGATGAGGAAGGAAATGTTCGTTTCACCAATATCCCCGGCCCGGGTTGCACCCCCCTTGAGGATTTTGAAGACGCCGACCGGGCGACACGGATGGATTCCAGCCATTCGGAAAACCTGGTCAAGGCCCTCCTTTGTACCAAGGGAGGCACCATCGGGGAGTATCTGAACAGGGTCGCGGGGCGGCCCGAAATCAAGGATCTTGGATGGAAGGCCCGTCGTGTTAGCGGCGGTGGGGTGGAAATAGAAAGGATTCTTGAATCAGATACCGGCAATCGTCTAGAATACAGGTGGCGTGTCACGAGCGACGGCAGGGTTAAGGCCATAAACAACAGGGCCTTGGCCATTACAAGAAGCGGCGGGTAGGAAAGCCGTGTCATGGATCTTTCCTATTTGAATATCTCCGGGCTCAGCCTCTTGGGCTTGATTACACTCATTGGCTTTTACATGGGCCGCTTCTCCCATTATGCAAACCTTCCCTCCCTTATCGGATATATGGTCCTGGGGGTTCTCCTGGGACCCTCTGTTCTTAACCTCTTTGATCTCTCCAGGATGAAGGACCTTGCCTTTATTGCAGACCTGGGCCTGGGATTTGTGGCCTTCTCTATCGGGTGGACCTTCTCAAACACTATAAGTATGTTGCCGGGCCAGAGCTGTTTTGAGACCCGGCCGGGAGGTTGTTCTTATGAAGCCCACATCTTATAACCTGATCATGTCCGCCCTCTTTAACGGAAGAAAGGGCCCGCGTCCGCCTGTCGGCAACCCCACGTCTATCATCTGTCATGATCTCATGGACGCCACAGGCATTTCATTTCCCGACGCCCACAAAGACGCAAAGGCCATGGCCGAGCTTGCCACAGCGGCCCACGAGCTCATTGGTTTTGACACGGTCATGCCCGAATACAGTGTCCACCAGGAGGCTGCGGCCCTGGGATCCGAGGTGGACTGGGGAGACCGCGACATGATGCCCGACGCCAAAACCGCCCCTCACCCGGATTTCTCCCCTGTGCGGGTACCGGAGAACCTCCTGGAAAAGCCCTCTATGCGGGTCGTGCTGGATGCCCTGACCATACTCAGACGACACCTGGGCGGCAGGGTGGCCATTGTAGGCAAGGTCATGGGACCTTGGACCCTTTCCTACCATATGGCCGGGGTGGAGAATTTCCTGCGTCACGTGGGACGGGGGAAGAAGGACAAGGTGGAGAGGATGTTGACAGAGCTCATGCCCGTAACGGTCACCTTTGCACGGGCCCAATTTCAGGCCGGCGCCGATGTGGTGGTTCTGGCCGATCACGCCACTGGAGACCTGGTAGGTCCCCACCACTACAAGGAGTATCTCCTGCCCATTCACAAAGAAATCACCTCCCAGATCGAGGGGCCTTTGATCCTCCATGTGTGCGGAAACTGCTCCGACCGTCTGGAACTTTTTGCCGAGGCAGGATTTGACGCCTATCACTTTGAGTGGCAAATTGATGCCAGGGAAGCGGTCAAGAGGCTCGGCCACCGCATGTCCCTGGTCGGTAATGTGAACAATCCCCGGACCCTCTTGATGGGAAGCCCTGAAGAGGTGTATAAACAGGCCCGATATGCCATAGAGGCGGGGGTCAATATTATCGGGCCGGAATGCGCCATCCCTCTTCCCACACCCCTGGAGAATCTTAAGGCCATTGTCCGGGCGGCCCGCGAGGGCTATGGAAGAGGTCCGTCCGTTTCCTGAATTTGCCATTGCTCAACCAGGGCGGGTATGTGTATGATTGACCTCTCTGGGGGCAAAAGGGTGGATTCCATTGATCCCTTAAGTCTTTTTCGGGAAACTTTTGGATAAACATTATCTTAGAGAGTAGGGAGGGAACCATGAAGATCGAGGATATCAAAAACATCTGTGTGGTTGGGGCCGGAAACATGGGGCATCAGATATCTCTTCTCTGTGCCATACACGGGTACAAGACCACTTGCACCGACGTTAGTGAAGAAATCCTAAAAAAGGCCGAAAAATTTGCCGATACCTACCTCCCCGGCCGGGTGGAGAAAGAAAAGCTCACCGCGGAACAGGCGAAACAGGCCCGGGAGAACCTCTCTTTCACCCCCGATCTTAAAGAAGCGGTCCGCGATGCGGATTATGTGATTGAGGCGGTCATCGAGGTCCTGGATCTCAAGAGAAAGCTCTTCGCCGACATGGACAAGATGGCGCCGGAGTATGCCATTCTGGCCACCAATAGCTCTACCATTGTAAGCTCCCGCATTGCCGATGTCACAAATCGGCCCTCCAAGGTCCTAAACCTCCATTTCTTCAACCCCGCCCTGGTCATGAAACTGGTGGAGGTTGTAAGGGGACCCCACGTCTCTGAGGAATCGGCCCAAGTCTCCTTTCAGCTCTGCGAACGCCTGCAAAAGGTCCCTGTACTGATCAAGAAAGAGGTGGAAGGCTTTCTCCTTAATCGCATATTCCGCGCCATCAACAATGAGGCCCTCTGGATGCTGGATATGGGCGTGGCCTCTGCTGAAGACATTGACAAGGCGTGTGTTTACGGCGCAGGGCATCCCATGGGCCCTTTCCGGCTCATGGACCTTACAGGAATTGACCTCAATTATACCATCCATATGGAAAAGTTCAGGGAAACCGGTGACCCGGCCCATCGTCCGTCTCCCAATGTGGTGGCCCATTATGTCCAGGGGCATTACGGGGAAAAGACGGGAAAGGGATGGTACGACTATCCTGATAAGAAATAGGACCAAGGTCTTGAAAATGGCCGGGTAAGGCCCGGATTACAGGCCTTTCAAAAGGGACGGGAATTCCTCCCATTCTGAGATCCTTGGCACATCACCCCAGGGCTCTTCAACCGAACCTGAGAGGTCTCCGGGCACAAAGGAGACATCCCTGTCACGCACATAGGTAAACCAAACAGGGTGGATCCCTGCCTGGTTTGCACCCGTGATATCGGGCTCCGGATCGTCACCCACATACACGGTCTGGGTTTTATCCACCCCCAATTGCTCGATGAGGCGACTGAAAACAAAGGGGTGTGGTTTCCGGTAGCCCAGGTCCCCCGAGATAAGTGCCACCTCAAAGTAAGGAGCAAGGCCCATATAACGGATGAGACCTTTCGCAGCAGGGGCATGGGTGAAATTGGAGAGCAGCCCGAGGCGGTAACTCCCTTTCACGGCATCGAGCATCTCCCGGGTTCCCGGGATGATGCGGCAGTGATCAAAAAAGGCGGAAAAATAGGCCTCCACCGCGGCGGAAATGCGCGGGTCACGGGGAGGGATATTATACCCCAAGACCTCCAATGCAGCACTGATCCACAGGCTGTTGTGGGTCTCCCTGCCATCCCGGTGGGCCGTCTGGATAAAGCGCAGGGCCGCCTCTCGATGGGCCTTCTTAAAGGCTCCTTCCTCAAGAGCTACACCGCTCTGGCCCAGACTACGGGTGAGCCTGCCCAGGGCGTCTTTGAGGGCGGAGCGTTCCACCGTGATAAGGGTGTTGAAAAAATCAAAGGCTATGGCTTTTATGTCATGCATGAGACCTTTTCATATCCGAAGGGAGAATCAAATGCAAGCGATTGAAACGTCTTTTCACTGGACCGCCCCAGGGGTGAGACTGTCCAGGCGGTCCCCAGGAAGATGACACCATGAAAGAACCGGGAAAAAATATGGCCTTGCCAGACTATCACATGCATACGCCCTTGTGTAAACATGCAAGTGGGGATCCGGCCGCGTATAAGGAGGCCGCCGAACGCCGGGGCATTCCTGAGATCTGTTTTTCCGATCATAGCCCGAACCCGGACGGATTTGACCCCGGCCACCGGATGGAACTGGACCAGTTTATCCTTTACAGAGAGAGGGTGGAGGGCATACAGGATCAGGATGGACCGACCGTTCTCATGGGCATTGAAGCGGACTACTATGAGGGGTGCGAGTCCTTCCTGAGGCAATGGTTGCCGGCACAGGGCTTTGACCTGGTCATTGGGTCGGTCCATTATATCGACGGCTGGGGTTTTGATAACCCGTCCTACGGTTATCTGTGGGACGCTGCAGATGTGAAGGCGGTGTGGGGGCGGTATTTCAAACTGGTGGAAGGGCTGGCCCTCACCGGGCTCTTTGACTCGGTGGGTCACCTGGATTTGCCCAAGAAATTCGGACACCGCCTTCCGGATCAAGATCTCAGGGAGATGGTGCGACCCGTCCTCGACCATATTGCCCGGACCGGCATGGGGATGGAGATCAACACCTCAGGTCTGACCAAACCTGTAAAGGAGATTTACCCCTCTCCCTTGATCCTCGACCTTGCCCGGGCAAGGGAGATCCCTATCTGCTTCGGCTCCGACGCCCATTCACCGGACCACGTGGGTTTCGCCTTTGACGCCGCCCTCACCCTGGCCCGAGAAGCAGGGTATACCTATTATTTCAGGATTAGGGACCGGAAAAAGGAACTCCTTCCCCTTCCCTAAGGGCCATGGAAATTCCTATAAATTTTGGGAGTGATTCGTACATGGACTTTGTCTTCTGCCCCTATTGCGGAAAAACCTTGACGAAACGGCATGATCACGGCCGAGTGCGGCCTTATTGCGAACCCTGCGGGCGCTTCTTCTATAGGAACCCTACCGTGGGTGTCGCCGTTCTGGTCGTCGAGCAGGGCGAACTGCTCCTGGTAAAGCGTGTTGGGTCCTATGAAGGGATGTGGTGTATCCCCTGCGGTCATGTGGAATGGGATGAAGACGTGCGCCTTTCGGCGCAACGGGAGGTGGAAGAAGAAACCGGGTTAATCGTGACCCTCGGGCCCGTATTTGACGTCCATTCCAACTTTCATGACCTGGAGAAACAGACCGTGGGGATATGGTTCTGGGGAAAAAGAAAAGGCGGAACCCTCAATCCGGGCTCAGATGCTGCTGAGGCCCGCTTTTCCCCCCTCAACAACCTGCCCAAGGCCATGGCCTTTCCCACGGACCTGCTGGTCTGTGACCGCCTGAGAGAACACCTCAAAACCCACGGACCGCCCCGGTTTTGAACCCTTGACAGCCCTTTCCCTCTCAGTCTTCTCATCAAAATCTATGAGCCCAATCAAGACTTACAAATTCCCCTGAATTGTGCCTGTTATCCCAGTCATTTTATCTGAGGTCCCAATCGATATGGCCCAGCGCAAAAGACTCCACC
The DNA here is from genome assembly GCA_964573885.1 of uncultured Desulfobacteraceae bacterium. Taxonomy (GTDB): domain Bacteria; phylum Desulfobacterota; class DSM-4660; order Desulfatiglandales; family Desulfatiglandaceae; genus CAZNLL01. The sequence goes on from CAZNLL010000075.1 coordinate 6,744, forward strand.
ACCTTTCTTGGCTCGGCCAAAAAAGGCCGGACCCTTCAGGGGCCCGGCCCTTAATCGCTCGTCTGTTTCAAGACCCGCCTAGTTGACCTCGATCTTCTTGTGCTCCGGCCCACCCTTTTTGGGCATAACCACGGTCAGGATACCGTCTTTGTAAGTGGCTTCCGCCTTGTCTTCGTCCACTTCTCCAGGCAGCTCAAGGCTTCTGCTAAAAGAGCCCTCTCTCGTCTCCTTGAGGTAGCAGTCTTTCCCTTTTTCCTCTTTTTCAGCCGCCTTTTTGCCGCTCAGCGTCAGGTGTCCCTTTTCAATGGAGACCGATATATCATCCCGTTTCAGGCCCGGCAGTTCAGCGGTCACGGTATAGGTCCCGTCCTTTTCACTCAGGTCGACACTGGGAATCAAGGTCTCACCTATGTCCCCTCTCCACTCCGGCCACAGCCTGTCAAAGAATACATCGCCAAATCCTTCATGCCCAAAGGGCGTCATCCAGGAAGGTCTTCGAGCCCTTCTTGTCAATGCGAGGTTCATAAACTGCACCCCCCTTTCCTTTCACATCATGTGAGGCCCTTTCTCTTGGTAAGGCCCCTTCCTTAGGTTCGCAAAAAAGTTAAGCATCATCTTCTTCCTGTCAAGGGGCTTGTATCCCTTACAGAACGCCGTCATTGCGGGCTGAGGCCTTTACGAGACCGTCTTTGGATGACGCGGATCCTTTCAATGACCGGCGGGTGGCTATAACTCAAAAACACCTTGAGGGGATGGGGGGTGAGGTTCGAGAGGTTGTCGACACTGAGCTTTTTCAGGGCCCGGATCATAGAATCCGGTTTCTTGTGGGTCTTTATACAGAATACGTCAGCCTCATATTCATGCTTGCGTGAGAGCATATTGTCGGCAATGGAAACCATCATCTCCACAGGAATGTAAAGGAAGGCGAAGAACAGGAGACTCGCATAAATGGATGTCTCCTCCATTCTGAATGCGTCGAAAAGCTCCCTGTTATTGATGAACAAAGAGAGGAAATAAAACATCAGCCCCGTGGTCAGCACGGACATTCCGAGAGACTTCAGGATGTGTCTTTTCTTATAATGACCCATTTCATGGGCAAGAACGGACACGAGTTCATCCACGGTGTGCTTTTCTATAAGGGTGTCGTAGAGCACAATCCTTTTGGTTCTGCCGAGACCCGTAAAAAAGGCATTTGACCGGGTCGATCTCTTTGACCCATTCATGGTAAAAATTCCTCTGATTTTGAAGTCCTGGGACGCGGCATAGTCCTCAATGGCCTCCCTGAGAGGGCCTTCCTCCAGGGGGACGAATTTATTGAAAAGGGGCATAATGAGGATCGGGGCGATAAAAACAATAATCAACTGAAACAGGACCAGCGCACCCCAACAATAGAGCCAGGCCCAGGGTCCCGCCTTTTGAAAAAGCCAGAGCACCGCCGCCAGGATCCCTCCCCCCAAGAGAACCGCCAAGGCCCAGCCCTTCACAATATCCAGCACAAAAGTCTGGGGGCTTGTGGTGTTAAAGCCGTATTTTTCTTCAATGACAAAGGTCTCGTAGATGGAAAAGGGGAGATGGATGAGCTGGGAGGCCAGCAAGAGGATAGCCATAAAAATAAGACCCGTTGGTATAGGGCCCAAACCAAATCCACGTGCAAACTGATCCACCATGTTAAAGCCGCCCCAAAGAATAAAAGCTATGGTGATAGGGGTAACAATCGAATCGGAAAGCATGGAAAAACGGATGGTCTCTTTGAGATATCGCTGGGCCTTCCCATACCTTCCCCTGTCATATTCGCCTTCAAACTCCCTCGGCAGGTCTGTTTTCAGGTGACGCACATTCAGGAAATCGACGATGACGTCCAGGAAGTAAGCGCCTATCAAAACCCCGAGGATGATCACAAGATAGGGATTCATATGCTCCTTTGGTATGCCCTCCACGAAAAGACACTGGATGGCGTACTATTCTCACGACTATAATGAAAACCAACGAACCCTGTCAAAAGGTCTTTGCCCGTTTGACAGGCCCCCAGAATGTAGTTTAACATGATGCCCGAAAAGATTTAAACAGGAGGTCGATTGTGCTTCACACAGCCACTGCACAGCAGATCCGTGACGGATTGGTAACGGATGTCTATTTCGAGCGCACCGAGAAGGTCCTCAGGGCCAAAGGAATTGATAAGGAGGTAAGGGCCGAGTTCCTTGCCAAGGGCCTTCCCCGGGACTGGAAATGGGCCGTGTTTGCCGGGGCGGAGGAATGCGCCTCCCTCCTGCAAGGACTTTCTCTCGATGTTCGAATGATGCGAGAAGGCACCCTCTTCGGGGCCCACGAGCCGGTCATGGAAATCCGGGGCCGCTACCTGGATTTCGGCAGATATGAAACCACCCTTCTCGGGTTCATCTGTCAGGCCTCGGGTGTAGCCACCATGGCCGCACGGTGCCGCAAGGCCGCCGGTCATCGCCCGGTCATCAGTTTTGGGGCCAGACGGATGCACCCCGCCGTCGCCCCTCTGGTTGAACGAAACGCATACATCGGAGGATGTGACGGTGTGGCTGTGGGCATGGGCGCACAACTGGCCGGGATTGAACCGACCGGCACCATGCCCCATGCGCTCATTCTGATCATGGGGGATACCGTTTCAGCAACCAAGGCCTTTCATGAGGTCATAGAACCCCACGTGAAGAGGGTCAGTCTCATAGACACCTTTAATGATGAAAAATTCGAGACCCTTAATGTGGCAGAGGCCTTGGGTAAAGACCTTTTTGGAGTGCGCCTGGACACGCCTGGTTCCAGGAGGGGCGATTTTTCCAAGATAGCCGAAGAGGTCAGGTGGGAGTTGGATCTACGGGGCTATAATCATGTCAAGCTCTTCCTGAGCGGTGGATTGGATGAAGACAAGATCCTGCAGTACAACCCCTTTGCCGACGCCTATGGGGTTGGTACGGCCATCAGCAACGCCCGGGTTGTTGATTTCTCCATGGACATCGTAGAAATCGAGGGAAAGCCCTTGGCAAAACGGGGAAAGCGATCCGGGGCCAAGAGTGTTCTTCGCTGCTCCCGGTGTCTGGACACGGTGGTAAGGCCCTTTGGCCATACTGAAACCTGCCCCTGCGGTGGCAAGCGGGAAGAGCTTCTTGTTCCCCTCTTCTCCCAGGGACACATGGAGGGTCACCTGTCTACGCCCCGAGAGATCCGGGACTTTGTCCTCCAACAGCTGGAAGCGGTGGAACTGGAGCCCTCCAAGTAATCAACTCTTTTAAAAGAGAGGACCCATTAAGCGCTCTTGGGCAAACGAAGCCATGAACTGCAAGTAGACAAACTAAGCCGCCTCCTGGTTTACATCCTGGGCCACAGGCCCGATGAATTCGGCCTGGTACCGGATGGCAACGGTTTTGTCCCCTTCAAGGAATTGCTCCAGGCCCTGCATGAGGAGGCGGACTGGCGCTATGTGAGGGGATCCCACATCAATGAAGTCCTTTTGGGAAAGGACCGCTCCCTCTTTGAGACCCGGGGAAAGGCCATCAGGGTCCTTCAAAGGCGATGGCGCATGGAATTGACCCCTCCAGGACCCCCTCTGCCCAGACTCTTGTTTCTGCCTGTCCGTACAAAGGCCCACCCTGTGGTCATGGAAAAGGGTGTGAAGGCCCCGGAGGGAAGCTTTCTGGTCCTCACCCCCGAAGAAAACATGGCCCGGCGGATTGGGAGGCGGAGGGATCAGCATCCGGTCCTCCTCCAGATCTCGGCCGCCTCAGCGGCCAGGGAAGGCGCTTTCTTTTATCCTTTTGGTAACCTTTTTTTGTGCCCTCACATCTCGCCTGAATTCATTGCAGGTCCCCCTGTTTCCAAAGAGGCATTGGAGTGGCGGCGGGTTAAGGCCGGAACAGAGGAAAAAGCCCGGCCGAGGCCCCGCGAGGAGACACCCGGCACCTTTGTCCTGGACATGGCCAGGGATCCGGATCCGACTCGCCGGGCCAAGGGTAAGAAACGGAAGGGATGGAAGGAAGAGGCCAGGAAACTGAGACGAAGGGGCAAAAGATAACCTCTTTTGTATCATTTCAGTTCTATATAAAGCCCGATCATGACCCTCTTTCTGCACTGATTCCGGCGGCCCGCGACGAGCTCGGCCGAGTCGGAAGGCTTCGTCTCTTCAGGCCTCCAGAACCCTGCCCAGGACGTTGTTTCCCGCCACCTGCTCCGTCACCACCGAAACAAAAGGGCCCTCTACGCCTCTGGAAAGGGGAAACAGAACAGGAAGGTAGTTGTCTGAGGTACCCTTCATCATCTCTTTTTCCCCTGGATGCCTTTTTTCCGGCAGCACTGAGAAGGTGTTGCCCAGACAAGTCCGGTAAAAACGGGCCCTTTTTTCCTGGCCCAGGTCCCGCATCTCCAGAGACCTCTCCTTAATCATGGCCGGTTCCACCTGCTCCTTAAAAGCGGCGGCCGCGGTTTTCGGCCGCGGTGAAAAGGGAAAAACATGAAGATAGGATACGGGAAGATCCCTGATCAGAGACTGGGTATTGCGGTATGCGGCCCTGTCCTCTCCAGGGAATCCGCAGATGATATCGGCCCCTATCGCCACAAGGGGAAACTGCCCGTGGACGCCTTCTACTACTGAGGTAAAGTCACGGGCCTTATAGGGTCGGTTCATCCTCCTCAGGACCCTGTCATCGCCGCTCTGCAACGAGATGTGTACATGGCGGCACAGCCACGGTTCAGAGCCGATCATCTCTATCAACTCGGCGCCTATTTCGTCCGGTTCCAATGAACTGAGCCTTATTCGAACCGGGAAACCTTCTTTTCCAATGGCCCTGAGGAGGCCCTTTAAATCCGTTTTCTCCGGGAGATCCACACCGTATTGCCCGAGATGAATCCCGGTGAGGACGACCTCCCTGTACCCTTCTTGGGCAAGGGCATGGAGCATGGAAAGGACCTCCCGGGGAGGGAGACTCCTTTGGGGCCCCCGGGTAAAGGGGACGATACAGTAAGTGCAATAGGATTCGCATCCGTCCTGGATCTTCAGGCAGGCCCGGGCACGGTCGAGGAAGCGGCTTATCCTGAGGGGCTCGAAGGTCATCTCCGGCTCAAAGTCCTGTACAAAGACCTCCTGTCCCCTTGATCCCGCCCCGTTGAGGAGAAGCTGCGGGAGGCGACCCTTGATCCTGTTGCCACCGATCACGCTGAGCCCCTCTATGTGGGCCAGCTCTTCCGCGAAGAGCTGGCCGTAACACCCCACGGCCGCCACCCGTGCCCCCGGATTTTCGCGGATGACCTTGCGGATCGCCTGTCTTGACTGGTGGGCGGCCCGCTGGGTGACGATACAGGTGTTGACCACCGCCGCATGGGCCTGCTCCCCTTTACGGGCCTCCCGCCAGCCTTCCCGTTTCAAGGCCTCCCGGAAAAAGGCGGATTCATACTGATTCACTTTGCAGCCCAGGGTTATGATTCTAAAACGTTTGGACATAGGAAGGTGTTTCTTGGTCAATGGGTTACGGTCCCGCCGGGTCCGATCAGAAAGTAGGTGGTATCCCCAAGGGAATGGTACGCCGTCATGGTATAGCGATCCGTACCGCTGGTGCCGGACATATAAACATTCTCAGAGGCATAAAACCCATAGGTGGCGCCCACCAAAATCGAGGGACTGCTCTCATAGCACTGCTTGTCCACGTAATAGGCCTCTTGGGCGGTGGCCGCATTTCTTAAATCTGTCTGGACCGCAGTATTATAGGATCGGTTCTTGTAAGCTGAAAACTGGGGTATGGCGATGGCCGCCAGGATCCCAATGATAGCGATGACGATCATCAATTCAATGAGTGTAAACCCCCCTTGCTCTTTCCTGTGAAATAGGCCGTCCATATCCCACCTCCCGGGCTTTGACGCCACGAGGCTCCCGGTGTGCGCTTCAGGGCCCGTGGAATCCATTGACTGAAAACAGGCCAAGATAAAAGAGCGTAACGTTGAAATATTGAGATTGGATGAGATAAAGAGAGAGATATTTTTTTGGGATAAAATATAAATGTTAAGTGCAAATGAAGCAAGCCTAATTAGAGGACAAACCCCTTTTTGATCCACCCCCCGCCCAGAACGCGATCCCCGTCATAGCAAACAAGGGCCTGTCCCGGTGTGACGGCCCACTGGGGTTGGTCAAAGGTAAACCGTACCCGGTCCGCGGAAAGCACCTCCAACCGGCCGGAAGCGGCCTTGTGCCGGTACCGGATCTGGGCCCGTGCCCTCACCGTCTTTTCTTTTGGGGCCGCTCCAGTCCAGTGCCATGCCCCTGCCGTGACCCCGCGGGAATAAAGGGACTCCTTTCTCACAACCACCACCTCGTTGGCGGCGGGCCGGATTTCTTTCACATAGTAGGGCCTGCTCGAGGCAATCCCCAGACCTTGCCTCTGACCGACGGTGTAGCGGTAGAACCCCCCATGGGTTCCCAGGACCTTACCATGTCCGTTGATGATCCTCCCCCCCTTCAAGTCCTTCACGCCTCCTTTTTCCTGCACCAGCATGCGGTAGTCCTTCCCGGGGACAAAACAGATCTCCTGGCTCTCGGGGACCATGAAAGAGGCGATATCCCATTCCCGGGCCCTGGTAAGGGTCTCCTCCTTGGTCATCTCCCCCAGGGGGAAAAGGCTCCTGGAGAGATGGGGCCGGCCCAGGCGATGCAAAAAATAGGATTGCTCCTTGGCCCTGTCCCTCCCCCGCCAGAGTTCTACATCGGAGCCGGCCCTCCCCCGCTTTACCCGAGCATAGTGGCCCGTAGCCACGTTGTCTATCCCCCTTTCCCGGGCGTAATGCAAGAGGTACTCGAACTTGACCACCCTGTTGCAGGCAACACAGGGATTGGGCGTCAGACCTTGCAGGTATGAATCCACAAAAGGAGTAATAATCGTTTTTTCAAAAAACTCTCTAAGGTCAAGGACCTCAAGGGGTATCCCCAGACTCCGGGTCATGGCTCGGACCGCCTCGACCCTTCTTTTGCTCTCCCAAGCCGAGGTGGGAAGGAGAAAATGAAGACCGTGGACCGTCCTCCCCTGCTCTCTTAAAAGCAGGACGGCGAGAAGGCTGTCGATTCCTCCGCTGAGGGCCACCACCACCTCAGATGCGTCAACGCGCATACACAGCCTCTTTACAGGGAACTCTGGATTGCCGCATGCCGGTGATTCCCAAAAGAACGACGGTTTCTAAGGGATAAGCTTTGTCTTGATTAAACACCCAGATGGGGTGGACGGATTTGAGGCCGGGCAGGTCAGTCGACCAGGCTTCTGTTGAATTTCACCTCCATTGCCCGGGCCGGGCAGGCGGAAACGCACAATTCACAGGCGCTACACTTGTCCGTATCAAAGATGACCTCCATTTCCGGTCTCTTAATATAGAGGGCCCCGGTAGGACAAACCGCGGTACAGGCGCCGCACTGAAAGCACCGCTCTTCATCCCTTTTGATATCCTGTCCGATGCTCTCCACCTTGATTCCCATTTCTTTGAGGTAACTCACACCCCTTTGAAAATTCTTCCGATGGCCGCTAAGCTCCAGGACCATTAGCCCTTCCTTCCTGGGGTAAATAGTGGCCTTGAGAATATTGAAGGTGAGGTCAAACTCTTTGACCAGGTTCACCACCACAGGCTCATTCACGATTCTCTTCGGAAATCTGAGGGAGAGCATCTTCCTATACATTTTGATCCCCCTATGACAAAATGGCTTTCAAATATTAAAGCCCCTTCCGGGTCTCCTCTCTATACCGCCTTATCACCCGCTCAAACCCGGGAAGGGCTCTTTCAATCACTTCATCAGAGACGCAGTAGGCGATTCTGAAGTGGCCGGGGCCCCCAAATCCACTGCCTGGCACCGTCAAGATGTTTTCTTGCTGAAGGGCACCCACAAAGGCCACATCATCCTCAACAGGGGTTCTCGGGAACAGGTAAAAGGCACCCTCGGGCTTGATAAATTCGTATCCGAAAGAGGCCAGCCCATCACAAAGCCTGTCCCTCTTTCTCTTATACAGGGATGTATCCACACTTTCTCCCAAAAGTCCAGCCACAGCCCTCTGCATAAGGGCCGGGGCGTTGACGTAGCCGAGCACCCGGTTGCAGTAAACCATACCGGCCATAATGATCCCTTTATCGGTCATCTCCGGATGGGCGGAGGCATAGCCGATTCTTTCTCCGGGCAGGGAAAGGTCCTTTGAAAAAGAAGTGACCACAAAGCTCTCTTTATAGGCGTCAAATACACTGGGAACCGTGACGCCGTCAAAAGTAATTGCACGGTAAGGCTCGTCCGAGATTAGATACAGGGGCTCCCCCCTTTTTTGACTGTGAAAGGCCAGGAGGTCGGCCAATTCATCCAGTTCCTGCTTTCCATAAACCCTGCCCGTCGGGTTATTCGGGGAATTAATCAGGACCCCCCTCGTCTTTTCTGTGATGGCTTCTGAAAGGGCCTCACAGTCCAGAGAAAAATCAGGCCTCGTGGCCACCAGCCTGGGCACACCCTGGTGGTTATCCAGGTAGTTATTGTATTCTACAAAATAGGGCTTGGGGATGATGATTTCCTCTCCAGGGTTGAGAACAGTCTTGAGGACCACATTGAGTGCGCCCCCCGCCCCTACAGTCATGACCACATCCTCCCCTGTAAACCGGGCCCGGTTAAAGGTTTTGAGGTATTGGGCCACCGCCTCCCTGGTCTCCGGGAGCCCTGCATTGGGCATGTAGGCGTGTCGGCCCGGCGTGGGGTCTTTGGCCAGCTCGGCAAGGATTTCGTTAAACCTTGCAGGCGGTTCCAGGTTGGGGTTTCCCAGACTGAAGTCAAAGACGTTCTCTGCTCCGTACTTCTGTCTCCTCAGGTTCCCCTCCTCAAACATCTTCCTGATCCAGGACGAGCTTTCTATGGCTTCTCCAATCTTTTTTGAGACGGTCATGACCTGTGGTCCTCCTTGACTTGTGTAAAATTATAACCATATCCTTTTGGAAAGTCTTGTCAACCGAAAATCAACGGTCAGCCCCATCTAGGAAAGGAAACATCAAATCAGCTTGACAGGGTCAGCCTCTTTATCTAGTTTAGGCTTCTGGGAAAACCGACTGAATACCTGCTCGACCGAAAAGGGCAATTTGACCGGATCCCAAGAGGCAGGTTGTATTCCGAGGAGGGGAAACAATGCAAAACCAATCAAAGACGCCCACCATTGCCATCTTGACAGGGGGTGGGGATGTACCCGGGTTGAATCCTTGTATCAAGACCCTGGTTTACAGGGCCACCAGTGAGGGGATCAAGGTCATGGGCATCCGGAAAGGCTGGGCAGGGATACTAGAATACGATCATGACGACCCCCGTTCTTCGGAAAAAACCATTCAGGTTCTGGAGCCGCCGGAGGTCCGGACCATCGACCGTTCCGGGGGGACTTATCTCCATACCTCGCGTACCAATCCCAGTGCCGTCAAGTTTGAGGAAGCCCCGGAGGCGCTGAAAAAGGAGTTTGAGAGCAAGGATGAGGTCAAGGATTTCACGTCCCGGGTCCTGCAGAACCTCCAAGCCCTTCAAATCGATGCCATTATCCCTATAGGAGGCGACGATACCCTCAGCTTTGCAGAACACCTTCACAAGAAAGGCTTTCCCGTCATCGCCATTCCCAAAACCATGGACAATGACGTCTTTGGCACGGATTTCTGCATCGGCTTTTCCACGGCCGTCACTCGAGGGGTAAGCTTTATTCATGCCCTCAGGACCTGCACGGGCTCCCATGAGAGGATTGCCGTTATCGAGCTCTTTGGCCGGTATTGCGGTGAGACTTCCCTTGTCTCCGCCTATCTGGCCGGGGTAGACAGGGCCATCATTTCTGAAGTCCCCTTTGATCCTCACCGGCTCGCGGAACTCATCATGAAAGATAAGCGGGCCAATCCCAAGAATTACGCCATGATCACCATCTCCGAAGGGGCCAAGATGATCGGTGGAGAGATGTTGCTCTCCGGTGAAACCGACGCTTACGGCCACAGAAGGCTTGGAGGCATAGGGGAGGAGACAGGGGCCGTCTTAAAGGAGATCACGGGGGAAAGCGTCATCAACCAGAGGCTGGCTTACTTAATGAGGAGCGGCGCGCCCGATTCCCTGGATCTTATGGTGGCGGTAAATTTCGCCAATATGGCCATCGACCTCTTTTTGAAAAACACCTTTGGCCGTCTCGTGGCCATGAGCCGAGGCATTTACACGGATATCCCCCTGAGCACGATCACCACAGGCCAGAAAAGGGTGGATGTGCGTGAACTCTACGATGCTGAAGAATACCTGCCCAAGGTGAGGCATGTGAGCGGGAAGCCCATGTTTCTTTACTAGCCTGGATATGAGAAGCGTTAGATGCCTTACCCTTCTCTGTAAGTTGCGGTCTTTTTCCAGCTAAACCCCGTTGTTGCATAAAAGGCGCTTAAGGGTTCTGCATTTTGCCTTCTAAGGCTTCAAATGCCACTTTCAAAGCTTTAACTTTGGAATTCACCAATAGTGCTGTTCTTCAGTTATATGTCTAGCAGCTCAATGCGTTTACAACAACGGGGTGAACCTTCCGCCCCAAGGCGGAGGCCCTTCCGTCTCGATGCCTTCCGGATGCTCAAGGAGAAGTTGGGTGATGATGAACGTGGCCTATAGCCTGCCCCTGCAGGCGGATCCGGATTGAATGCTATGCCTCCGGTTGCCCGAAGAAGACAGACGCGAAAGATATGGGTCGGCGCTGTTCCCATCGGGGGAGGGGCGCCCATTTGTGTCCAGTCCATGACCAATACGGACACCCGCGATGTGGCCTCCACCGTGGCCCAGATCGAGCGCCTGGTTGAGGCGGGCTGTGAGATTGTCCGTGTGGCCGTACCAGACACCCGGGCCGTGGTCGCCCTCAAGGAGGTGATCTCACAGGTCGCGGTGCCTCTTATTGCAGACATCCACTTCGATCCCCGCCTTGCCCTCGCCGCGCTGGATGCCGGTGCTCATGGACTCAGGATCAACCCAGGCAACATCGGCGGCCAAAAGGCGGTTGCCAGGATCTCTCAAAAGGCGTTGGAAAAGGGGGTACCCCTTCGTATCGGGGTGAATGCGGGCTCCCTGCAGAGGGAGGTGCTGCAAAAATACGGCCGGCCTTGTCCCAAGGCCATGGTGGAAAGCGCTCTCATGTATGTGGGTTTTCTTGAAAACCTGGGGTTCCATCAAATCAAGATATCCTTGAAATCATCCCATGTGGTGAATACCATTAAAGCATATGAGCTTTTGAGCGCGCAGGTGGATTATCCCCTCCACCTGGGTGTCACGGAGGCCGGCACTCTGATCTCAGGGACGGTAAAGAGTGCCCTAGGCATCGGTGCCCTGCTTTTAAAGGGGATCGGCGATACTTTTCGCGTCTCCCTTACCCGGGATCCGGTGGAGGAGGTCCGGGTCGCTTATGAGATCCTGAGGGCCCTGGATCTCAGGCACCGGGGGCCCGAGATCATATCGTGCCCAACTTGCGGGCGTTGTGAGATAGACCTCTTCGGCCTCGTTGAACGGGTGGAAAAGGCCCTGGCCGGAATGAAGGCCTCTCCGAAAGTGGCCATTATGGGCTGCGTGGTAAACGGGCCAGGCGAAGCCAAAGAAGCCGATATCGGAGTGGCAGGGGGAAGGGGACAGGGCATCCTTTTTAAGAAGGGCAAAGTGGTCAGGAAGATCCCCGAAAATCAACTGGCGGAAACACTCATTAAGGAAGTGAAAGAATGGACTTCTCCCTGATTGAGAAGACATCCGGCGT
>CAZNLL010000076.1:0-18430 GCA_964573885.1 uncultured Desulfobacteraceae bacterium
TGACCTTTTCGGGTAAGGCCATTTTGACCCCCTTGAGGTTCCTGTTCATGATGATGCCCCTGGGCATAAAGAGGCTTTCAGGCTCTTTGTCTGTTTCGGGCAGGTCGCCCCAGGCCAGGAAATTGGTGGTACCGCCAATGGCACCCCAGTCCTTGTAAAAAGACCCCACCGCCAGGATGTCAGGGATATAAACCTTTTTGACAAAGTCCTGGGTTTCCTTCCAGATATAGAGGAACTCCGCAATACGATCCGGTGTAAGGTCCTTGACGCAGGTGACTCCGCCTACCGCCAAAGACTGGAGGTGGGGGTTCTTGGCACCAAATACGGCGTGCATCCTGGCCGCCTTCGCCTGAAGCCTGAGGGCTTCCAGATAGTGGGCCGTGGCCATGAGATTGGCTTCGGGCGGCAGTTTATAAGCAGGATGTCCCCAGTAGGCGTTGGCGAAAGGTCCAAGCTGTCCGGAGTCCACAAAGGTCTTAATCCTTTGCTGGACATTCTTGAAATAGGCGGCCCCTCCCCACGGTGCCTCGCTCACATTGTCCTGAAGGGCGGCGGTCTTTTTGGGATCCGCCTTTAAGGCGTTGACCACGTCCACCCAATCCAGGGCGTGGAGGTGATAGAAGTGGACAATGTGGTCATGTTGAAACTGGGCTCCATGAAGCAGGTTTCTAATGATTCGGGCGTTGGCAGGAATCTTAACGCCTACGGCATCTTCGACTGCCCTCACCGAGGACAGGTAGTGGGTATAGGTTCAGACCCCGCAGGAACGTTGTACAAAAAGCGGGGCGTCTCGAGGGTCGCGGCCCCTTAAAATGATTTCAATCCCCCGGAACATCTGGGCAGAGCTCCAGGCGTTCACGACTTTGCCTCCGGCAACCTCTACCTCGATGCGCAGGTGGCCCTCTATCCTTGTAATTGGATCTACAGTGATTCTTTTGCCCATGTTATCTCCTCCCTCTTCGTAAGGGTTTAATTCGTTTCACGACCTAAGGGCCTGACGGATGGTCAGCTTTCCTCGAAAAAAGGCGTCATCTTGTCCCAGAAACCCGGCTCGCTGCAACCGATGCAGGGGTGCCCCGCCTCCACCGGCCAACTGGTCCCGTCATTGAACTTGGCCACGGGGCAGTTGTTATAGGTCACAGGACCTTTACAGCCCATTTGATAGAGACAGTACCCCATCCTGGCTTCTTCGGAGCCGAATTCCTCGACAAATTCGCCGTTTTCGTAATGGCCCCGCCTGGGGCATTGATCGTGAATGGTTTTACCATAGGCAAACAAGGGCCTTCCAAGTTCGTCACACTCGGGCAACTTTCCAAGGAGCAGGTAGTTAACCACCGTTCCTACGAGATTGATGGGATTGGGCGGGCAGCCGGGTATATTGAGGGGTTTGATGCCAAGGGCATCCCCCACGCCTTTATAGCCCCCGGGATTGGGTGCAGCCGCCTGGACACCACCAAAAGAGGCGCAACTCCCCAGGGCAATGACTGCTGCCGACTTGGGGCATACATCTTTGGCGATTTCCAGGAAGGTCCGACCTGCAATCTTGCCGTAAGCACCATCGTATTTTGTTGCGATGGCACCTTCCACCACACAAACGAACTTCCCGTTGTATTTCTTGACGGCAGCATGAAGATTGTCTTCCGCCTGGTGCCCTGCCGCGGCCATGATGGTTTCATGGTATTCTATGGAGAGTACCTCCATGACCAGTTCGTCGATCCACGGGTACATGGACCTGAGCACACCTTCAGAGCAACCGGTGCATTCGGCGAAGTGAAGCCAGACAACCGGCGGCCGCTGCTTCGGGGCGGCGAAGACCTCCGCTACCTTGGGAACAAAGGAGGAAGAGAGTCCCATGGTTGCAGTGAGCATCCCGCAATATTTCATGAAATCCCTTCTTGATACTCCTTTCTGCCTTAGCCTCTCATAAAATCCCTTTTCCTCATTCATTCGGCACCTCCTCGGCTTTTAGAAACAGACATCTATTTATAGCATAAAAACGTAAACGGATGATTTTGTCAATGAAGTTTTTTGCTACAGAGTGACTTTTGGGCGTTTTTCGGATATAGGGTTGCCAGGCTCTGCCCAAAGGTTTTTTCCCTCGAAAACCCTGGCTTCAAAGGACAAGGAAAGCATGGAAGAGGCGGGAAGCTTACTTCTCTATGCGGACAAAACCTATCTTGCCAAGCAGCTCTATCCCTTTGGGCTGGATGTGATCGCCGCCTGCCTGCGCAGAAAGGGGCGATTCACGAGCCAGGGGAGAGCTCCCGTTACAGGGAGCAGATAGATCTCGTTCGCTTCTACCTGAGGCACCTGGATTAGAAGAGGTCGTCTCTTATTTAAACCCCTGTTCCAGGGCCAGCACGTCCAGATGGAGGGTGGCCAGGGCTTCCAGTTCCATGGGGGCTGTTTCTTCAAAGGCTCTTTTGTCCACCACTTTGAGGTACCTCAGGCACTTCCGGCAGAAGTCCACCCGGAGCCCCTCTTCACTCTCGGCCTCGAAGTAGCCGAGGGCCTCATGATCCTGGTTTTGGCAAAAGGGACAGGTGAGCCGGGGATGGGGCCATTCCTCACCACAGAGTTCACAGTGTAAATGCCTTTTCCCTGAGCGGTCAAAAAAGGAAATGTCCGGTTGAGAACCACATAAAGGACAATAGCCGTAAGGCCAGTCTTTTTTGTCCATCTTGTAAGAAAGGCCCTGCCGGAGGGCGGCCAGGGCAGGTCTCAAGCTCATGAGCCCCAGGAAGTAAAGGGTATTCGATTCAAGGTCTACTTCTCCCGCCATTTTTGAGAGAACTTCCTCGTCCTTTTTGAGCACCACCCTGAGGAGTTCAATGGCCCATCCCGGGCGGGCGGCCGACCTTTGGTAGGCCTCTTCAAGACCCTTCTTGTCCTCGCGCTCGAGGGCGGAGAGATATTCCAAGAATTTGGCAAGAAGATCCCCTGAAGCGCCCAGATCCAGGGGGAGAGCTTCCCTGGCGAAAAGGGGAAAACCCTGCTTTCTCTTAAGAGAGACGAGGCCCTCCTGCATTTCAATTGGATGGGCTTTGGGCTCTATACCCCTGGTGAGCCCCAGGAGCCCCTTAAAGGATTCAAGGGCCTCTCTGGAAGCCGGCCTTTGTCTTATGAGCCGGTCGATATGTCTTTCCAGGTCTCCCGCCACTATTCCTCCAGCCCCTTCAAGGCCTTGACGAGATCTTCAAGAGGCGGTCTCTTATTGATGTCGTGGACATGGATATAACGGAGAATTCCCTTTTTGTCGATGACGAAAAGGGCCCTTTCGGATGTGCCGTCGGAGCGAAGGACCCCGTAGTGATCAGCCACTTGGCCATGGGGCCAGAAATCGGAGAGGACCGGGAACCAAAGGTCCCCCATCTGATTGGTCCATGCAAAGAGGGTTGGGATATTATCTACGGTGATGCCAAGCATCACCGCGTCATGGGTGTCGAAGATAGGCTTAATGATGTTATAGCCGGGCCATTGATCAGAACACACCGGCGTCCATGCGGCGGGGACGAAGGAGAGGACCACATTCTTTACGCCCCTGTACTGGTGAAGGGAAACCGTCTCCCCGGAGATGGAAGGCAGACGAAAATCCGGGGCCTTATCCCCCTCTTTCACCGTGAGTGTGCTGTCAATAGGCTTGAGGGCCCCCGGGTTATAGATGTTATCTTTGAACACGTCTGAACGGCCGTATACAGGCCCATGAGTCCACAGCAATAAGCACAGGGCAGCCGCCAAAAGGGCGGGTCTTTTCATCATTTACCCCTTTCGATTCCGGAAAGATTAAGGATGAGTTTAAGAAATTCATCCGCTTTGTCCACCCCACCCAGCCTGGAGAAAAAGACCAGAGGCCGGCCTTGATGAACAGTCTTGGCCCCTATAAAATAGGGGGTCCTGACTTCTCCTAGGGACTTGTGAATGGAAAAATCCCCGTCCGAAAACAGGGGAAAGGGTACCTCATATTTTTTTCGGAATACGCCCACTTCAAAGGGGGAATTCCCCGCCCCGATGCCCAATATCTTGATTTTCCCCTTCAGCCCCGGGCTTTTTTCGATAATATGGTAGAGCCTGTCCACCTCCGGGGCATCTCTTTGGCAATAGGGACAATACATGCTGAAGATCTCAACGAGAATAACCGGGGCTTTAACCTGGGCCACTTCAAAATGTCCTCCCCCTGAAAGGCCCAGGTAATCCCGCAATGCCGTCCTTTCAGGAACCGGGAGGGTTATGACAGGAAGAGGTTCCCCCACCGCAGGGGGAGTAATCTCTGCACGGGCCGGGGCCTGACCGATCCAGAGGCAGCAGGCAATGGCCAAGAAGACCGGCATGATCCTTTTCATGTGCCTTCCCTCTCCAGGGTATGAACCTTTGAATGAGATAGTCAAGACAGAGGGGATACCCCCACAGGAAGGGTATCCCCTCCGGTTTTCATGAAGTTTCGGGCTTTCTAACCGGCCAGCCTGTTTAAGATCCCCCACTCCCTTGAGAGATCTCTTAGGGACCTGCCGATCTTTTTGAGGGCCACCTTCCGATCCATCCCTACGGGCAACCCTCGGGCGCCGGCAAAGAGATAGTACTTTTCAGGCTTGTCTGCCAGGAGATAAAACACCCGGAGATCATCCAAACCGGTGACCACCGCATCGGGGTACTTGGGCTTGACCTCGGTGAGACGCTTCTTGGCCATATCGGCCATTTTGTCCCTGTCGCCGAAGTTCATGGCTCCGGTGGGACAGGTCTTGACGCAGGCCGGAAGCAGCCCGTTATGGACCCTGTCAACACACATGGTGCATTTGGACAAATACCCAGTGCCTTTTTGGGACCGGGGGATATTGAAGGGGCATGCCTCGATAACCTCTTCGGCCTCAGCCTTCTTTAACTTGTCCGTATAGAGGACGGCTCCCGTGGGGCCGTCAATGATAATGCCTCCGGGTGCCACACCCTCGGCGGCCTCTCTACAGGGGGGCTCAACACAGTGACGGCACTGATCCGGAAAAAAATACCAGACCGGTTTGCTGTCAGGGCCCACGTATTCCTGGAATCGAACCACCTTATAGGTATAAAAAGACAGGTCTTTGGGGTTTTGATAGCTGCCCCAGTTTTCTGTCTTGGTGGCGGGCAACTGGTTCCACTGCTTGCAAGCGACTTGACAGCCCCGGCACGCGGTACACAATGTTGTATCTATGAAGAACGCCTTTCCACTCATCAGCACACCCCCTTTCTAGGCCTTTCTCACGTTGACCATGAAGGCCTTGGTCTCTGGAATTCTGGTGTTCGGATCACCGGTTGACGGGGTCAACAGGTTGGCCGAATCACCGCCGTCTTTTGGATAAACCCATCCAAAGTGCCACGGGAGTCCCACCTGATGAACGGTCTGCCCCTGGATTTTAAAGGGTCGGAAGCGGGGTGTGACGATGGCCACCGCTTCCAGGCGACCGCGGGCAGACTCGACAATCACCTTGTCTCCATTTTTGATCTCTTTCAACTTGCCCAGCTCGGGGCTCATTTCCACAAAGACCTGGGGCTGGGCCTCCAGCAGCCAGGGCTGCCAGCGGGTCATCACTCCGGTCTGCCAGTGTTCACAAACCCGATAGGTGGTGCCTACAAAGGGATACCGTGGATCACAGGTGCGGTAAATATCCATATCCGTTGAGTAGGTGGGGGCCACGGGACTGGTGAGTTGGCTGGACAGGAGGTTCTTTTCCACCGGGCACTCGATCGGCTCGTAGTGCTCAGGAAAGGGGCCGTCCACCCTGCCCGGTCCGAAGATGCGGGCGTGACCCTCGGGTTTCATGATAAAAGGATACTTGGTCTTGGGATTGGGCGTTCCGTCCGGGTTGAGCATGGGAGGCCAGCCGCCGTCCGGGACGTCCCCCATCCAACCGCCTTTGCCGCCCTTGGCATCGGGATCCCAGCTAATGACGGGATGTTCTTTGTCCCAGGGTGTGCCGTATTTATCCACAGAAGCACGGTTATAGATAATGCGTCGGTTTACCGGCCAGCACCAGGCCCATTCGAGGTTGAGCCCGATACCGGATTTTTCCCCCTTTCGCCTCGCGGCCATGTTCCCCTTGTTAGTATAGGAGTTGCAGTAGAGCCAGTTTGCGCTGCTGGTGGTTCCGTCGGATTGGAGATAGGCGAAGCTCGGGACCAGGTCACCCTTCTTGAAGTGTTTGCCCTTTACGGTCACATCTTTGAGGAAATACCCGTTGATCTCCTTGGCCATCTTGTGGGGATCGAACCTGCCCCCGGTGGTGTAATCCCACTTCAGGTTGACGATGGGTTCAGGAAAGACCGCATTGTCATCTTTTTTATAGAGGTACTTGACCAGGTTCATGAGGTCCATAATGATGTCGCCGTCGGGCAGGGCATCCCCTGGGGGCTCGGCCGCCTTATAACGCCATTGCATCCAGCGGCCGCTGTTGGTGATGGAGCCCTCCTTTTCCACGGAAACCGCGCAGGGGAGGAAAAAGACCTCTGTCTTGATCTTTTTGGGATCCATACCCGGTCCTTTCCAGAAGGAGCCGGTCTCATTGTCAAAGATGTTGACGTTCACCATCCAGTCCAATTTTGAGAGGGCCTCACGGGTCTTGTTGGCATTGGCCCCTGAGGCGGCCGGGTTTTGGCCCCAGGCAAAAAAGCCGCTGAACTTACCCTTGTACATTTCATCAAAGAGATCCAGCCAGGTGTAGGTCTTGCCGTCGTCCAATTTAGGCAGCCAATGGTATCCAAAGCCGTTGGATACTGTGGCATGGTCCCCGAAAAAGGACTTGAGGAGACTCACGGAATACTTTTCATAATTTCCCCACCAGTTGGCGCTCAGGGGATCATTGGTTTTGGGTGTGTACTTGGCATTGTAAGCGTCCAATGTGGGCAAGGATGCCCGCGGGGTCTTGAGGTAACCGGGCCAGATATGAAACAGGATACAGTGGTCTGTAGAACCCTGGACGTTGGATTCACCGCGCAGGGCATTCACACCGCCCCCGGCCACACCCATGTTGCCCAATAACAACTGGATCATGGCCATGGTACGGATGTTCTGTACACCCACCGTGTGTTGCGTCCAGCCCATGGCATACATGATGGTCCCGGCCTTTCCCTTCTTTCCTGTTTCAGAGTACATCTCGTAGACCTTGACAAGGTCTTTCTTGGGCGTCCCCGTAATGGCGCTGACCGTGTCCAAGTCATAGCGGCTGTAATGTTTTTTGAGTAACTGGAAGACACACCGGGGGTTCTGCAAGGTGCGATCCTTCTCGGGGATGCCTTTGGAATCTTTAACAAAGGCCCACATGGACCTATCATATTTCCGGGCCTTGGCATCATAGCCGGCAAAGAGGCCGTCTTTAAAATCATAGGAGTCTGCTACGATAAAAGGTGCGTTGGTATACTCGGCCACATACTCTTTGAAATAGGTGTCATTATCCAGGATGTACTTGATCATGCCCCCCAAAAAGGCGATATCCGTTCCTGACCTCAGGGCGGTATAGAAGTCGGCCTTTGCAGAGGTGCGTGTAAACCGGGGATCCACACTGATGAGATTGGCCCCTCTTTTCATGGCCTCGGTCACCCATTTAAAGGATATGGGATGATTCTCGGCTGCATTGGAGCCCATGATGAGAATACAATCACTGTTTTTGATGTCGATCCAGTGATTGGTCATCGCACCGCGTCCGAACGACTCTGCCAGAGCCGCAACCGTGGCGCTGTGTCAGATACGGGCCTGGTGCTCGATATAGACCAGACCCAGAGCCCTCATCATGGCCTGGATGATCCAGCACTCCTCATTGTCAAGGGCCGCACTTCCCACGCTGGCAATCCCTTCAGTGCGGTTGACCACCTGTCCTTTTTCGTTCTTGTGCACAAAACTGGCGTCCCGGCTCGCTTTGATGCGCTTGGCGATCATCAGGAGAACCTGTTCCCAGGATACCTCCATCCACTGATCACTGAAGGGTTTTCGGTAAAGGGGCGTAATGATCCGGTTTTCATTATTGGCCAATTGGCTCAAGGCGGCCCCCTTTGCGCACAGGGCCCCTTCATTGATAGGGTGGTCAGGATCACCCTCAATGTTAATAATCTTTCCCGCTCCTGTCTGGCCGGTGTGGACAATCACCCCGCAACCGACGGCACAGTAACAGCATATGCTCGTCGATTCCCTGGCAAAGCGGATCTTCAAGGTTTGGGCCTGGGATTTGATGGCTCTCAGATCCAGGCCCAGACCCAAGATCGCGGCACCGGCAGCTGAAGCCCCTGTGATCTTGAAAAAGTCACGACGGCTGACGTTCATAGGGCCTCCTTTCTACCAAGCTAGAGGTTGACGTTGAGGAGGACAGCAAAAAAAGGAAGGAAAAAAATTTCCTTTTGAATTAAACACGGGTTCAAGGGGTTTGTCAACTATTTTATTTAGAAAAATCAAGCAGTTATATATATCAAAAATGATATAACCCCCGGTCCTGAGGGCGGCAGAGGAATGGCTGGTCAGGAATTGGGTTTCAATTGCGGGGATTACCCGCCAATAGAAGACATATAGGCCTGGAGGTCGTGATCGTTTTTGAGACTCACATGGTGAGCGTAAGGTTTGTGACGGGCGGTGTTTAAGAAGATACGGGCCACTTCCTCGTCTGTGGCACCCTGCCTCATGGGCCCTTTTAGATCTTGCTCATACCCGGAGAGCAGGCAGGGTCTGAGAGCGCCCCTGGCCGTGAGTCGGAGCCGGTTGCAGGCGGGGCAGAAATGGTGGGTCAAGGCACTGATAAAGCCGACCTCGCCTAAGGCGCCTTTCACTCTGAAACGCTCGGCCGGACCGTCATAGATCTCCTTGGGGATAGGAACCAGGGCGCCCAGGGCGGCGATTCTCTCCTTGACCTTTGCGTTGGGTACATGTTCAAGGTGCCGGGCCTTTTGAACGGGGCCCATGGGCATGTATTCGATGAATCTGACGTGGTAGGGATGGTCCAGGGTGAGGCGGGCGAAATCCAGGATTTCATCATCGTTGACATGGCGTATGACCACCACGTTGATCTTAAGGGGGTTGAAGCCTTTTTTTCGAGCCAGGGTAAGCCCTTCCCAGACCTTTTCAAAACAATCCCGGTCCGTTATCTTCACATACCTTTCCCCCTTCAGGGTGTCCAAGCTGATGTTGAGCCTTTTTAGGCCCGAAGCGCGGATTTTATCCAGGTTTTCCGCCAGGAACACGCCGTTGGTGGTCAGTGATACGTCCCTGAGCCCAGGGAGGGCGGTCAACTGGGGCAAAAAATTGAATATGCCCTTGCGAAGGAGGGGCTCCCCCCCGGTGAGACGTATCTTATCCATGCCCAGGCTTAGGGCGATCCTGCATACACGAATGATTTCTTCGTAGGTGAGAATGTCTTCATGCCGCAATTTCGGCACCCCCTTGCGGGGCATGCAGTAGAGGCACCGGAGATTGCATCGATCCGTAATAGAGACACGGAGGTAACTGAGCCGGCGGTGGTAGGGATCGACCAGAAGGGTGTCATGTCTTTTCAATGGAACAAGCCTCTCATGAGAATAAATTTCTATCGATATTTAAAATCCTTGTACAGGAAAAAGCCCCTTTTGTTTCCGGCGTTGCCCTGAGGGGTTCCGTATCCGGATGACGTCCTGCCCTTGTTTATACAAAGCGAGTTGGGGAGTCAACAGGATTCACAAGGCCTTCAAGACCTGGTTTTTGGTATTGCAATATGGCTATAATATAATTACAATATAATTATTATTGTCAAGGCGGATGGTGGTGTTTTGCCACAATAGACAGAGTGTCCGCCCCAACCAGAGAAGAAAAGGAGAGAAAAGCCATGTCTACCCAGGTGAAGGGATCTGTCCTGGTGGTGGGTGGCGGGGTCGCCGGTATGCAATGCGCCCTGGATCTGGCCAATTCCGGGTATTACGTCTATCTCCTGGAAAATAGTCCTTCTATCGGCGGCGCCATGGCCCAGCTGGACAAGACTTTCCCCACCAATGACTGCGCCATGTGAATCATCTCCCCTAAACTGGTCGAGGTCGGCCGGCACTTGAACATCGAGATCATCACCTATGGAGAGCTTGAGTCTGTAGAGGGGGAAGCAGGAAACTTCAGGGTGCGGGTAAGAAAGCGTGCCCGCAGTGTTGACATGAATCTTTGTACCGGTTGCGGGAATTGCATAGAACATTGCCCCGTCACCAATCAGCCCCTATCCCTCCCACAGGCCTGATGACAAGGCCTGCAATTTCCCCCAAAGCACGGTGCCACTATCGTGAATCAGGAGCATGACCATGATCGGAACAGATGCGGTTCCCCCCGCTCACGACGAGACCATCGACTACCTGGAGCTTGATGGGATAATCGAGGAAGAGTTCGGCGGGGTTAGAGAGAACTTGATCATGATTCTCCAGGCCGTTCAAAGGCGGTATAATTATCTCCCCCGGCCTGCACTCACCTACCTTTCTGAAAAACTGGGAGTCCCTTTGAGCCATGTCTATGGCGTGGCCACCTTTTACAGTACCTTCAGCCTGGAGCCTCGGGGCCGCCATATTATCTCAGTGTGCCTGGGTACGGCCTGCCACGTGAAGGGCGGAGAAAGGGTTCGGGAGATGATCGAAGAGACGTTGAATATCGAGGACGGAGAAACCACCGAGGATAGGCGCTTTACCCTCGAATCAGTGCGCTGCATCGGGTGTTGCAGTTTGGGGCCGGTGGTGAAGATAGACGAGGACACGCATGCCCGCATTCGTTCGGATCGGGTAAAGAAGATCTTGGACCGATATAAATAGGAAGACTTGGGCTCATGAAGATCCAGTCTCTGAATGATTTGGAAGAAATAGGCCGCGAGAGCGGCAAGGACCTCTACTCCCCCGACTTTATCAAGGTGAATGTGGGCATGGCCTCGTGCGGCATTGCAGCCGGGGCAAAGGCCGCCTTTGAAGAGGCCTCCAGAGCCTTTCCCGGAAACGACGGCGTGCGGATCTGCCAGACCGGATGCCTGGGGCTGTGTGAGGAGGAACCCTTGGTTGAGATGTTTGCGAAGGACCGGCCCAGGGTCATTTACAGGCATATTACCGAGGACAAGGTCCTGGAGGCCGTGGAAAGCTATAGAACAGGGGATTTCACCGGGCCGTGGATCCTGGGTCAGCTCCGAGATCCACGCTCTTTACTGGAAGAGGATAAAGAGAATCCCATCGGTTCTGAAAATATCCTGGAGGGGGTCCCCTATTTAGAGGATCTGCCCTTTTACAGGGGCCAAAAAAAGATTGCCTTACGAAACTGTGGGTTTATTGACCCGGACCGGATTGAGGAGTATGTGGCCCGGGGGGGGTATGCTGCCTTTTTAAAGGCCCTTCACCACATGGAGCCCCAGGAGATCATTGCCGCCGTCAAGGCGTCCGGACTCAGGGGCAGAGGGGGAGGCGGTTTTCCCACAGGGGTCAAATGGGAGACCTGTAGGAGGCATGAGGGGGAGCGGTATGTGATCTGCAATGCCGATGAAGGCGATCCAGGGGCCTATATGGACAGGAGCATCCTGGAAGGCGATCCCCACAGCATCCTTGAAGGCATGTTGATTGCAGGATTGGCCGTGGGCTCGCGGCAGGGGCTCATCTACGTGCGCCATGAATACCCATTGGCCGTGCGCCGTCTGGTAACAGCCATTAGGGCAGCCGAGAAATACGGCCTGGTGGGCGAAAATATCGCAGGATCTTCTTACTCCTTTCATATTAAGATTTCCACGGGGGCGGGTGCCTTTGTTTGCGGGGAGTCCACTGCTCTTATGGCTTCCCTGGAGGGAAAGGTGGGCCGGCCGAGGGCCAAATATATTCACACTGTTGAAAGGGGTTTCAAGGGCGGGCCTTCCAATCTCAATAACGTGGAGACCTATGCCAATGTGCCGGTCATCCTTTCAAAAGGCGCGGCCTGGTACGCGGGTATGGGCACCGAAGGCAGCAAAGGGACCAAGGTCTTCAGTCTGGTGGGCAAGGTCAAGAACACCGGCCTGGTCGAGGTGCCCATGGGGATGTCCCTGGAGGAGATCGTTTTTACCATGGGTGGCGGGATTCCCGGAAAAAAGGCGTTCAAGGCGGTTCAAACGGGTGGACCTTCCGGAGGATGTATCCCTGAGCAGTTCCTGGATCTGCCCGTTGATTTTGACGCCCTGGTCAAGGTGGGTTCCATCATGGGGTCAGGGGGCATGATCGTGATGGATGAGGACACCTGCATGGTGGATGTGGCCCGCTACTTCCTCGATTTTCTCAAGAATGAGTCCTGTGGCCAGTGCACCCCCTGCCGGGAGGGGATCAAGCAAATGCTGGAAATTCTTGCTGATATCTGTGAGGGCCGCGGGAGGGAAGGAGATATCCAGCTCCTTGAGGAACTGGGGGATATGATCCGGAAATTTTCGCTCTGCGGGCTGGGCACCTCGGCCCCCAACCCGGTGCTGACAACTATACGTTATTTTCGGGATGAGTACGAAGCCCATATCAGGGACAAGAAGTGCACGGCCGGCGTGTGTAAGGCCCTTTTCCATTATGAAATAGATGAAGAGGCCTGCACAGGGTGCCGCCTCTGTGCCCTGAAATGTCCCCAGGGGGCCATCGCCGGGGAGAAGAGACAAGCGCACCGGCTGGATCAGGACAAGTGTATCAAGTGCGGGATCTGTTACGAGGCATGTAAGTTCAACGCCGTCGTGATCAGGTAGTGTAAAAAGTGTAAAAAAGGATAAAGGCTGAAAAGGAAAAGGACGGGGCTTATGGTCACCTTCAAGATAGACGGGCGAGAAGTAACGGGTGAGGAGGGGCAATATATCCTGGATGTTGCCCGGGAATACGGCATCCATATCCCCACCCTTTGCCACCACGAAGCCTTGGAGCCCGTAGGCATGTGCCGCCTTTGTACCGTTGAAGTATTTGACGGACGCAGGACCCGTTTTGTCACCGCCTGTAACTACCCTATCTGGGAAGGCATGGAGGTTTTCACGGATACAGAGGAGGTTCATAAGGGCCGGAGGCTGATTGTGGAATTGTTGCTGGCCCGGTGTCCCGACGTCCCCGTTATTCAGGAACTGGCCGCCACCTACGGCGTCCAGGAGCTCCGGTTTAAGACCGAGGGGGATGATTGTATCCTTTGTGGGCTGTGCGTGCGCATTTGCGAGCGCATGGGAAACAGCGCCATCAGCCTGGCCGGCCGGGGTGTGGATATCAGGGTCGACACCCCGTTCCACATTCAAACGGATGTGTGCCTGGGATGCGGTGCCTGTGCCTCTGTATGTCCCACCGGGCATATCAAACTGGAAGATATCACCACCCTGACCGTGGAGAAAATTCCCTCTGAATATGACATGGGATTGACGGGGCGAAAGCCTATCTATGTGCCCTATGCCCAGGCCGTGCCTAATGCACCGGCCATAGATCGGAGCAAGTGTATCCACTTCAAGACAGGGGGATGCGGAATCTGCGCCGAATTCTGCGCGGCTCACGCCATCGATTATTCACAGGAGGACGAGATCGTGGAACTGGACGTGGGTTCCGTGGTCTTGGCTCCTGGCTTTAAGTCATTTGATCCTTCCGCCTTTGAGACCTATGCCTATTCAAGACACCCCAACATCGTCACTTCCATGGAATTTGAGCGCATGCTGTCCGCTTCGGGCCCCACTCTGGGGCACCTGGTGCGGCCTTCCGACCACAAAGAGCCCAAAAAGATCGCCTGGCTCCAATGCGTAGGCTCAAGGGACGTCCATGGTTGTGACCACGGCTACTGCTCCTCCGTGTGCTGCATGTACGCCATCAAGGAGGCCATAGTGGCCAAGGAGCATGCCGGTGGGGAATTGGACTGTGCGGTGTTTTTCATGGACATGAGGACCCATGGCAAGGACTTTGAGCGGTACTATAACGAGGCCCGGGAGAAACATGGAATCCGTTTTATCCGTTCCAGGGTGCCCACCATTGAGACGGTGGAGGGCAGAGACGATGTGATCATCCCGTATATCGGTGAAGACGAATCTCCCATGGAAGAGCCCTTTGACCTGGCGGTCCTTTCCGTGGGGCTTGAGATACCGGAGAAGGTGCGGGCCCTTGCCGATAACATGGGCATAGCCCTTACGGAAGGGGGGTTCGGTCAGGCCAGTTCCTTTCACCCCGTGGCCACCTCCAAACCCGGCATCTATATGTGCGGGGCTTTCGCAGGGCCCAAGGACATCCCCCAGTCCGTGATTGAAGCCAGTTCTGCGGCGGCTCAAGCAGGGGCCCTCTTGAAGGAGGCCAGGGGAAGCCTGATACGTGAGGAGGAGGTCCCCGAGGAGAGGGATATTTCGGGGCAGAGACCCCGGATAGGCGTTTTTGTCTGCCAATGCGGCATCAACATCGGTGGGGTGGTGGATGTGGCTTCGGTAAGGGATTACGCCCTTTCCCTCCCCTATGTGGCCTTTGCAGCCGACAATCTCTACTCCTGTTCTCAAGACACCCAGGAGGCCCTGGTAGAGGCCATCCGGGAACAGGGATTGAACCGGGTGGTGGTGGCCGCATGCACCCCCAAGACCCATGAGCCTCTTTTTCAGGAGACCCTGGTCCGTGCAGGTCTCAACAAGTACCTCTTTGAAATGACCAATATCCGGAATCAGGACTCCTGGGTGCACCGGGACAACCCACAAGCGGCCACGGAGAAGGCCAAGGATCTGGTGCGAATGGCGGTGGCCAAGGTGGCCCTTATGGAGCCCCTGGAGGAGAGGCAACTGACGATCAATCAGAACGCCCTTGTGGTGGGTGGGGGTGTGTCGGGCATGGCGGCGGCCAGGAACCTTTCTGACCAAGGGTACGAGGTATGCCTTGTGGAGCGTTCCTCTTCCCTCGGGGGGCAGGCCCGGCACCTTTTCAGGACCTGGAAGGGGGAGGATATTGGCGAGAATTTGAGTGATTTGATTGCCTCCGTCGAGGAGGATCCTAAAATCAATGTTCACTTGAACACGGAATTGAGCGCGGTGGAAGGGTTTGTGGGGAATTTCAAGACCACCATTAGCGCTCCTGGAAAAGAGGATGAGGTGGTTGAGCACGGGGTTGCCCTCATCGCCACGGGTGCAGAGGAATTGGAACCACGGGAGTACCTTTACGGTGAGGACCCCCGGGTGTTGACCCACCTGGAGCTGGATGAGAAGTTCAGACAGGGTGACCCTTCCCTGGCGCAGATGGACACGGCGGTCTTTATTCAGTGTGTGGGCTCGCGGGAACCTGAAAGGCCTTACTGTAGCAGGGTTTGCTGCAGCCATGCCATTGAAAGCGCCCTTCATTTAAAAGAGCTGAATCCGGATATGAACATCTATGTCCTCTACCGTGACATCCGGACTTACGGAGAACGGGAATTCCTTTACAGAAAGGCGCGGCTCGCGGGGATCCTGTTTATTCCGTTTACCGTGGACAGCAAGCCGGAGGTGTCCTTGGACCAGGGGCGGCTAAAGATCGTCGTCAGGGACCCGGTTTTGAAGGCAAAGATGGTCATCAGGGCAGATCTGTTGGCCCTGGCCTCGGCCATCGTCCCTCCCCGAAATGAGCCCCTTGCCAGGTTCTTCAAGGTCCCCCTGAATGAGGACGGGTTTTTCGTGGAGGCCCATGCAAAGCTTGGCCCTTCTGAATTCGCCACCGACGGCGTCTTTCTTTGTGGCATGGCCCACTATCCCAAGCCCATTGATGAATCCGTGGCCCAGGCCCAGGCCGCGGTCTCGCGTGCAGTGACCCTCCTGGCCCGGGAGTCCATCCGGGTCAGTGGTACTGTGGCCGAGGTGGATCCCCGTCTGTGCACAGGCTGCGGGGTATGTGTAGAGATTTGTCCTTACTCGGCCCCGGCCATCTTAGACCAGGGAAAGCTGGCGGGGAGGGCTGAAATAAACCCCGTACTGTGCAAGGGCTGTGGCCTCTGTGTCGCCTCCTGCCGTTCCGGGGCCCTGAATCTGAAGGGATTCGGGGAGGGGCAGATTATGGCCATGATCCATGAGATCTAATCTACGAGGCCCGGACACAAGGATCAAAACGTTCGGAGGGATTTATATGGACGAGATCGAACTGGAGAGGACGGATTCCCATTTCCGGGAGACCCTGGCCAAGGAGCCGGGAGGGGAAAAGATTGCCGCCTGTTTTATGTGCCGGACCTGTGTGGCGAGTTGCCCCATTACCGCGGTAAACGAAAGATTCCATCCCCTCAGGATTATCCGGATGGCCCTTTACGGACTCAAGGAAGAAGTCCTTTCAAGCGATTTCATATGGCTTTGCTCAGGATGCTATGCCTGCCAGGAGCGGTGTCCTCAAGGCGTGAGCATTACCGATTTTATGAATGTTTTAAAGAACTTGGCAGTCAAGGAAGGCCATATTCCGAAGGGGATAAAGGCCCAGAGAGATCTTGTAAAGGGGGAAGGGCGGATCTACCCCATTGATGATTTTGACAACAAAAAGCGGGCCAAGGTCAATCTTCCTCTCTTGCCCACTTCTTTTGAAATTATCAAGACCTTGTTCCCGGGGTGATGACCAAAGGTCGCCACAAAGTTACCCCTTAACACATTTTGGATTGACCTCATGAAATATGCGTTGTTTTTGGGCTGTACGATCCCAGCCAGATCAAGACACTACGAGCTTTCCGCCCGAAAGGTGGCGGAAAAATTGGATATTGACCTCGTGGATATCCCCGGGTTTATCTGTTGTGGATTCCCTATCAAAGGAAGCGACAGGGTATCCGCCCAGGTGATGGCGGCCTATAACCTGTGCCTGGCCCAGAAGAAAGGTCTGGATATATTGACCCTGTGCAGTTCATGTGGTTCCGCCCTGACCGAGGCGGCTTATCACCTTTCAGAGCCCGGCCCTTTGAGGGATGAGGTAAACGAGAACCTGGCCCGGGTGGGGCTCACATATGAAGGGAGGGTACGGGTAAGGCATTTTGCCCGGTTCCTCTTTGAAGCCATAGGCCCGGAAAGAATCAAGGGGCATTTGAAAAAGGACCTCAGGGGCCTGCGGGTGGCCATCCATTATGGATGTCACTATCTAAAGCCTTCCGAGATCTATGAAGGTTTTGAGAATGTTGAGGCCCCTAATTCGCTGGATGCGCTGGTGGCGCTTACCGGGGCTGAAATCGTGGATTACCCCGGCAAGAAGAGGTGTTGTGGTGGGCCGGTGCTCCCCGTAGATGAAAAGGTGGCCCTGGCGGTGACCAAGGATAAGCTGGACGCCCTGGCCCGGACCGATGCCGATGCCCTGTGTCTGGTGTGCCCTTTCTGTTCGGTCATGTATGACGGAAACCAAAAGAGCATAGAATCCGAATTCGAGTGCAACTATAACCTACCGGTCCTGTATCTGACCCAACTCCTAGGGCTGGCCATGGGATTTGACCGAAAGGCCTTGGGCCTGAACATGAATGTGGTCAAAACAAAGGCCCTATTGGCCCCCTTTTTTGACGAGGCCTGAGGGGAAATTCACCTCATTCGCCTGCCGGATCTCTCCTTTTTGATCATTTTTGTTTTGTGTAAGCCTTTGATATATAAAGAACTTTTCTCTTTTTATCCGAATGGCCCTTGTCACCTGTGGAAAATGTGCTAAAATGTATTATATTTTTTACAATGTTATTACCATAAGGAGAGGGACTGCGATGTCCGAGCATAAAACCATAACCTTACCAAAGACCATGTCACTCAGTGACAGGATATCAGGGGTGAGCAGGGAAATCTCTGAATGGCTCGAGTCTCTTGAGGAGCCATTTAATATTGATACAGATGTTATGCAACTGACCAAATACGACCAAAAGGATGATTATACCTACCAATATACCCTTGACCGTGCGGTGAAAGATCCCAACAAGAAACCTTCCTCTCTTTCCTCTGAAGAGGAGGGCATAGAACCCAGCGGGTCTCAAGGGGATTAGCAACCCTCGTCTTCGTCCATTTTGAACTCTCTCGCGGGAGGAGCGGGTTCCTTTGGAGGGGGCGGTGGGGTTTCAGAAGTCAGTTTACCAGGAAAGAGGTTTTCCGTTTTTTCCACCTTTTCCGACAAGGCGAAGGGAGGGGCGGGAACCCCAGGACTTTCAAGGCCGCGTAGGCTGCTGCAGCATGCTGTCTGGGCGTCTCTCAAGGTGAGTGGCCGTTTACGAGCAACCGGATGAAGGGTCATGAGAGAAAGGCCGGATGAGCGTGTCAACAATCGACGGGAACCGGGAAGATGTCATAAGGCTCGCCTCAGCTCGTCAAATTTCCTGGCGATGAGGTTTTCAAATTCCTTGCCGAAAAAGACGCGGTTTTTGTGTAGGTACCACTTTATACTCTGCCAGTAATCATTCAACTCGCGCCGGTCGTGAATGGTTTGAAGGATACCGGTGATTTCGGAGAGTTTTTCCCTCTTGAGGCTGTCCTTTCTCAATTCATAAAGGTCGCTGAGTCTATTCTTTTGGTCTTCGGAAAAGCCTATTTCCAGGGACCGATCAATAAGA
>CAZNLL010000077.1:0-18278 GCA_964573885.1 uncultured Desulfobacteraceae bacterium
GACAACTCCTCCGGGTGACACGGATATTCCTCCTTGGTTTGTTTGTCCGTTAACTGGGATTACCAAAGAGATGCCTCCATAGACATTATCGCTCGAATTCCGTCCCATATTAAGGTCGTTGTTGGAGGAAGATATGCTACGACCTGTAGTGAAGAACTATTTGCGGCGACTCCTCATTTAGATATCATCGTCAGAGGAGATGGGGAGGACGTTATTAGAGATATAGCTTCCGGCTTTCCCCTTAAGGACATTGCGGGGATTTCTTTCCGTGAAAATGGAAGAATTATTCATAATAAGGTACGTGATCTGCATTGGCTGGATGATACAAGCTATCCTAATAGGGCGTTAAGGCGAGTCAATTACAGACTTTCCTATAAAGGCATCGATTTAGGTCAAGGCATCGATTTTATTTCAACCTCCAGAGGCTGTCCCTTTCATTGTAAATTCTGTACATTTACTAATAATCCCTTGGGTCAGAAAAGACAGTGGAGTGGGAGATCTGCGTCCTCTGTTGTTGAAGAATTGAAGGAAATTGATGCCGGGTTTATATTCGTTGTGGATGACAATTTTGCCGCTGATATCAAAAGGGTTGAGGAAATTTGTGATCTAATCATTGCCGAAGGCATTAAGAAAACATTCGCGGTCGCCCTGAGGCTTGAGATTAGTAAGTATCCGCAGATATTAGAGAAGATGTTTAGGGCCGGTTTTAAAATGCTGACCATAGGGATTGAATCAGCCCAAGACAAAACATTAAAATCCATGCAAAAAGGTTTTGATACGGCTTTAGCTGAAAAGGCATTCGCAGAAATCAGAAAGACAAATCTTTATATTCATGGATATTTTATTGTGGGCTGTATAGGGGAGAATGAAACAGAAATGTTGGAGATAGCCCCTTTTGCAAAAAGGCTTAAGCTGGATACTATCGATTTAAGCCTGTTAAGGACCGAGAAATATTCACCCCTCAATGAAATTATTGCCAAGTCTCAAGGCTATAAGGCGAATGAGAATAATATTGTCGTCTCTGAAGAGTACCCCGAAGAAAGGCTAAGGAATATTCGACATCGCATAGGAACAAGCTACTATAATCTTCCTACTATAGTAAGAATAGCGAAGAAGATGATCACCGCACGTGTGATATCCTTTCCTTATCTGGCAAAAACTTTTTTTATCCTGCTTTTTAAGATAACACTCAATAAGGGTAAAAATTAGCCTTACAATCACCCTTCAATCTGCAGTCCCTGCAAAAAGCTTCTCAGCTGTGGTTTCCACACACATATTGGTAGCAGCCCCGGTCTTACTGTCGGCATATAACGGAAAAAACTTCATTTTTATATAAAATAGAAGGGATAGGCCGTGCTTTTGAAGCAGGGCCATCAGCACTCAGGGGACGCAAAGCTAAAAGAGGCAAGCTGTAACCTTGGGATTATATAGCCTCTCTCATTTTCCCGGTCTCTTGGCTCCGTTGCTTTCTGGATTCCTCCCCAGACCCCCAGGATATCAGCAGGCCGGAAAAACCTGCGATATGCCTGACACATGGCCAAATTATTCACAACAGCTCTTTTCATCAAATTGCCAATCCGACGGGTTTCAAGGGTAATTATCCGATCAGTATCTTTTCACAACCCTGAATAATTCAATAATACTATTCAAATCCATAAGTCCAGCCTTCCTGGGAGAGAAACAGAAAAGCACGAGCAGTCCGCGCTTTTTGTGTTCTCAAACCCTGCCTGCCATCAGGTTTTCATGGTTTTCGCGGCCAAGTTTGCACGTGGTTGCGGTCATCCGAAGGACCTTTAAAACAGAAACCTGTAACGGCGGGCGCCGTGGATGATGCGGCGTCCGCAAGTAGCGTATGCCGTAGCATACTCCCACACCGGTTTGGCATCGGGCATCTTTTTATACCATTGACAGGCCCATGGGCCTTTCCTATGATCTCCATTTTCAGAATTGAAGGTGATCACGTTTAAATGAAAGGCCCGAAAAAGACCAAAAAAAGGAACTCCCCCGGTCTCAGTGGAAAGGGGCTGGAAGAGATCCCGACACCGAGAGATCTTGAAAGGGTTGAGTTCCACCGTCACGCCTATGCATTGATACCGGGGGATGAAGACAGGCGACCGGGCGTGGCCTTTTTTGTGGAGGGTGACAAAGACTGGCCCCATTGGCGCTTCTGTACCTGCAGTCAGGCCGAAACCCGGTCCTGCCCACACATACAACAGCTGACCAAGATATATAAGAACCTCCACCGGAAGCTCAAAGGCAATCTCCTTTACGAAGATTTCAAAATCAGCATTTGGTATCGGCTGGCAAGGATTTTGGGAGAAGAAGGCACCGTCCCCGTTCAATCCATCCGCATAGGGACCTATGGGGATGGGGAAAATTCAAGGCATATCAAGGTATCAGATGGAGAAGGCAACGAGATACTCACCTATCATTCCCCGGGACCCGATGCCGATCGCCTTGTGGATAGGCTGTTGAAAGCCGCCGGGGACGAGGCCGTACCCAACAGGGCGGCCGTATTGGAGAAACTCTCTCTCCTCACCCTGAGTGAAAACGAGCGAATGATGCTCGACAGGGGCTTTATGACCAGGGGACAGGTCTTGGAGCAGAGCTTCTGGTACCGTTTCTGCTACCACGGTTATCGGGAATTCGGTGCAAAGGGGCGTACATTCCACCCAGCCATTGAGGAGAAGACAGGGGCCTTTACGGTCGCCTGCAAAGGAGGGGAGGGCACCCCCGTGTTTCGGGTGGTCATTCCCAGGCATACGGTTCGGACCCTGCTCTGCACACTTAAAGAATGGCTTCCCAACCAGCATAACATGCCCATTCATCCTATTCCTCTCAAATCTATCTTCAAGGTGAACATGAATACGGAGATGGACCTGGATTTATTCCCCATGATCAAACTTATCCAGGAGAACGGGGAAGAGACCTATCTAAATCAAGACGAGCTGGAGCGATACCAATACGGTGATCTCGTATATATCAGGGAACTGGGTCTTATGGCGGAACTGGAAAAGCCGGGTAAGGGGAGACGATTCCAGGCACCGGTCAGAATGACCCTGAAAAAGTCCCAGGTTCCAACTTTTCTGGAGGCCTTCGGGGAGGAACTGTGGGAAGGTCATCACATCCTGGATGAAAAGGTAAAGAGCTTAAGGATTTTCAAGGATTTCGAGCGGATGGAGTTCAACCCCAAAGCGATTGACCGAGACTGGTGCTGGCTGGATGTGAAATACGGCTTCGGAAATACGGGGGTTTCCCTCAAGGAGATCCTGTCAGCCAGGGCCGAGGGTCACCGGTATATCGGGATCCCCGGGGGTTGGGTGGACACCTGCTCAGAGGAAATAGGTAACCTTTTGGGTGTTCTTTCGAAGGGAGGTCTTGAGCCTGATTCCGACCGTATGAGGTTTTCCCGGATGGATCTTTTTCGCCTGCAGGCGACCAACGTGCATCCCTTTTCCATAGGGGGTGAAGGTGAGCTCAGAGAGCGTCTCGATCAGATCCTGACCATGAAGGCCTCAAGCGATCTCCCTCCCCTGGAAGGCATGCATTGCACGTTGAGGCCCTATCAAAGACTGGGTGTGGAGTGGATCCTGTTTTTGTTCGAAAACGGCCTGGGCGGACTTCTCTGCGATGATATGGGATTGGGCAAGACACACCAGGCCATGGCCTTCATGGTGGCCCTGAAGAGGCTGGGCAGATTGGCCCAACCCTGTCTGATCGTTTGTCCCACCACCGTGCTAAGCCACTGGAAAAACAAGATCTCGGTGCATGCCCCTGGACTCTCTGTGGCGGAATACCATGGTGGACAGAGAGATCTGAGTGAGGCGCTTGATGACGCAGAGGTCATCCTGACTTCCTACGGAATCCTCTTGAGAGACGCGCGAAAATTAAGAAAACAGGCCTTTTCCCTCGCCGTATTTGATGAAGTTCAGCATGTCAAGAATCCCCAGACCCAGACCTATCAGGCGGCAGCTCAGATCAGGGCGGAGATGAAGCTTGGCATGACGGGGACCCCTGTCGAGAACAGCCTCATGGATCTCAAGGCCCTCATGGATCTCGTGGTGCCGGGTTATCTGGGAAGGGATGATGAATTCACCACTCGGTATGTTCGGGATGACCAACTTGATCTCGATAGCCCCCATCGGGAAGAGCTTAGCAGGCTTGTCTCTCCCTTTATTCTGAGACGACTCAAGAAATCAGTCTTAAAGGAACTCCCCGAAAAGATTGATGATTTTCGGTCATGCAGGCTCAGTGACGATCAGGTCAGGCTTTACAGGGAGGCTGTCTCCACCAAGGGAAAGGCTTTACTGGATGTGCTCAGGCAGGCTGAAAAACCTCTCCCCTATATGCACATCTTCGCTCTCCTCAACCTGCTGAAGCAGATCTGCAACCATCCCGCGCTCGTGATGGACAACCCAGAGGCCTTTGACCGATACGAATCCGGAAAATGGGGGCTCTTTAAGGAACTTATCTCGGAAACCCTGGGCAGTGGTCAGAAAGCGGTGGTCTTCAGTCAATACCTGGGCATGATTGCTATGATCAAAAAGCACCTTCAGTCACTGGGAACAGGGTTTGTCACCCTGACCGGAGCGAGCCGGAACCGCGGAAAGATCATAGAACGCTTCAACAATGATCCCGACTGTATGGTCTATGTGGGGAGCCTCAAGGCCGGGGGGACGGGTATCGATCTAACGGCGGCATCTGTTGTGATCCATTATGATCGCTGGTGGAATGCGGCAAAGGAGGACCAGGCCACGGACAGGGTCCACCGCATCGGCCAGAAGCGGGGTGTCCAAGTGTTCAAACTGATCACAGAAGGGACTTTGGAAGAAAAAATATCGGCCGTTATTGAAAGCAAAAGGGACCTCATGGACAATGTGATCAAAGAAGATGACCCGCGAATCCTGAAGACATTTTCACGGGAGGAACTGATCGACCTGATCTCTTCTTGTCCACAGGATAAAGGGGCCTCGGGGTAATTACGGCCGCCTTTCCCACCAGGTCCAGGCCGCCCGAGGCCACGGTCTTTCCTCCACCATGGGGCCAGGGGGGCCCTGCCTTATTCAGGAGGCCGTACTTGAATCTATTTCGCCCCCTTTTTCCTCTTTTCTTCCTCTTCCATGATGATTTCTGCGGCCCACCTGGCGCCTTTGCCTACCACGCCCGGACACTTGCTCGCGTGTCCTCCCGCGGCCAGAAAGGCGTCCCATTGATCCGGCTCATTCAGGTAGTAGCTTTTTCCCAGGACCTTCTTGTGGATTTTCTTACAAATGGAACTGCCGTATTCCTGGACAAATCTTTCATGCAACTGGTTTGCCAGGCGATAAGAGATAAAGCGGAGGCCCTCTGGATCATCGATGCGACTGAGTTCCCGGCCGTACCACAAACCCATGGCCAGGACCCCGCCTGTCAAGGCCCCGCATGAACCCTCAATGGAAAGACCGACCCCTCCCGCCAGACCGGTGGCGGCCCGAAATGCAGTATCGTCCTTCATATCGAAGATTTCCATCAGGGGGCCCAGCACGCACTGGGCACAGCCGTGGTAGTTCTTTTCAAATTCGTATCCTTTGCTTTCCGCTTCATTCAAAATTTTTTCCTTTTGAATTTCTCCTGTTTTTGGAGTTGATTTCCTATCCGTCTGGAAAAACGGTCGTTTCAGACTCTTTGCACCTTCCGTCTGCGGGTATCACATGGTGAAGACGATCCGTATGGGATCATCCACTTTATGGTGCAAGGCCTCCAGCCCCTCGTTGACTTCATGGAGGCCCATCATTTTTGAAACGGAGGCTGAGATATCCAGCGTCCCATTGTCGACCAATCGAATCAGTTCGTTGATTTCTCTGACGGTAAAGCCATAGGACCCCCTGAGTTCCAGTTCGTTACGCACATAGGTCGTGGGAGGCATAACGGTGATATTATCCGGGCCCAAACCGACCACCACGGCCCGTCCCCCCACTCGCAGGCAATCCACCGCCAGAGCGATGGTTTTCTGGTGTCCCACGCATTCCAAGGTCATATCAGAACCCAAGCCTCCTGTGGCCTCTTTCACAAATTCTACAGGATTGTCCTGGTCCGTTCTACAGATCAGATCGGCTCCCCTCTGTTTGGCCCTTTCCAGGGCAACCTCGGAGATGTCCACGGCAATGACCAGGCCGGCCCCGCAGATCTTGGCCAGTTGTACGGCGTGGATGCCCAGGCCCCCGCATCCTATCACGGTGACCGTCTCACCAGGAACCAGCCTGCCCCTGCGCGTAATGGCATGATAAGGAGTGGCGACCGCATCGGTCAGTATGGCCCCTTGTTCATAGGAAATCTTTTCGGTTAGTCGCGCCAGGTTTGTTGCCGGGACCGTTGCATATTCGGCCAGGCCGCCATCCAGGTGAATTCCCAAAAGTCGCCTGTTAAGGCAGATTTCCTGGTTGCCTGAGACACAATTCAAGCATTGCCCGCACGAGACAATACAGCAAACGGCCACCCGGTCCCCCTGGCTCCAGCCTTCCACTCCTTGGCCATATTCCGCAATTTCTCCACTGAACTCGTGGCCCAGGGTGATCGGTTGGAAGGCAGTAGGGGTAACACCCTCGTAGACGATGTGAATGTCCGAACCGCATATCCCGCAGGCCTTGTTCCGGACAAGGACCTCTTGCGGTCCTGGTTGAGGCATAGGGAGCTCTTCCATGACCAGGGGCTTCCCCACCTCGTAGAAACGTGCCGCTTTCATTTTACCCTCCTTGGACGCTGCCCTTTTTTGCTTGACACATTGGAGTTTAATATGAACAATCAAACGAAGACCGAACGTTCGGTCGAAAAATACACGTAAAGCCTTTTCCTGTCAAGTTGGAAACACGTCCCCATCGCAAGGGTTCCCAGCCGATGCCAATCATACCTACCACCATAAAAAATAGGGACCTGGTCGAAAAGCGCCGGGATCAAATTATTCGTGCCGCAATCAAGCTGTTTGCCCAGAAGGGCTTTCACAAAACCACTATGCGAGAGCTGGCAGACGAGGCCGGGATCAGTCACGGGAACATGTACGAATACGTGCGCAACAAGGAGGATATCTTCTTTTTGCTCCATAACTTCATGGCTGATCTTGCAGACGCCTCCCTGTCCCAGTGCACCCGTGACGTTCGGGATCCATTAGAAAAACTGCGTCGCATGCTTCGCACTGAGTTTAACCTGATGCACCACTGGGCCGATGCCATCCTGATTATTTACCGGGAATCATATATCCTCAGCGAACCTGTCTTAAAGAGGTTGCTGAAAAGGGAGAGGGAACACGTCGCAAAATTCGAGTTGGTTCTCCAGGAGTGTGTACAAAAGGGTCTTCTTCGCCAGGTCAATAACAGGATCTTGGCCAACCTCATCAAGATCATGACCGATTGCTGGGTGCTCAAGCGGTGGGATCTGAGGGAGTATGTGACGCCCTTGGAGATGGAACGGTGTATCCTCGATGTGATACTGAAGGGAATGGAAACGGGTGATCGTACGGAACTCCCTGTTCGGGACAACCAGCTACTGGAGGGTAAATCGGCCCTGGTGATCAATGGAGGTACCTTTCTGGGAAAGGCAATAGCCTCTTTTCTTGTTTCAAGGGGGGTGCGATTGGCGGTTCAGGGGGGCGGCACAACCATCAAAGGTATCAAATCTTTTTTCGCTCCCGGGTCCGACGAAAACATAAGGCTTTTTCCGGCCGAGCAATATGGTGAAATGAGCGGTCAATTATTGAGACGGATTATCCAGGAGTTCGGCCCCGTGGATTATGTCATCCATGATACGGGGATCGGTCATACAGAGATGAAGAGGACTGATCGCCACAGGCTAGGGGCCGCAAAGAGACTGGAGGACAACTTCAGTGCGGCCCAGGACATGGCCTTGCCCTTGGAAGAGGTGATGGGCGCCCGCCGTTGGGGCCGGATAATCTTTATCGCCCCCTGGGCCTGGGATCAATATGCGGAGCCCCTCAGGTACCAGACGGTGAAAGACGCAACCATTTCGCTTACCCGGGCCATGGCCAAGCAGCTGGCACCGGCCAGGGTGAATGTCAATTGCATTGTTCCGGGATTCATCAGCGGGCACAGACCCATGGATATTCAAAAGAATATGGGTCTTGAGGCTGTTAAGAAGATCGCGTTAGGCCATGTGGGAGAGATCAGTGATGTGACCGAATCGGTCTATTTTCTGCTCTCAGATGCATCAAAATATCTGACCGGCCATATTCTCAACATGAATGGCGGCTTGGATCTATGAGAAAAGGGGCGGGTATGAGAACACCAGAAGAATACGCTTCGGACTTAAAGAAGATGGGAAAAAATCTCTACATCGGTGGCGAAGAGGTGGGCAGGGACGATGAAAGGCTTAGAGGGAACCTCAAGGTCATGCAGACCACCTTTGAATTGGCTCAAAACCCGGATTGGAAAGGGGTCATGACGGCCCAATCCTCCCTTACAGGCAAAGAGGTCAATCGTTTTACCCACCTTCCCCAAAATCCCAGGGATCTTCTGCAAAAGCAGAAAATGATCCGATTAACCGCCACCAGGGTGGGGGGTTGTATCCAGAGATGCATGGGGCAGGATGCCATTGTGGCCCTCTCTATTGCGACCAAAGAAATGGACGACAAGCTGGGCACGGACTATCATGAGAGGTTCCTGGCCTATTTGAAAGAATACCAGGAAAAGGATTGGGCCGGTGCCTGCTGCCAGACCGACAGTAAGGGGGATCGGGTAAAAAGGCCCTTTGAACAGCAGGAGCCGGATGCCTACGTCCACATTGTGGAGGAAAGAAGCGACGGTATTGTAGTCAGCGGTCTTAAGATCTCAATCAC
The DNA here is from genome assembly GCA_964573885.1 of uncultured Desulfobacteraceae bacterium. Classification (GTDB taxonomy): domain Bacteria; phylum Desulfobacterota; class DSM-4660; order Desulfatiglandales; family Desulfatiglandaceae; genus CAZNLL01. Next base: position 8,825 of record CAZNLL010000077.1, read on the forward strand.
CATGGCGGCTGTGGCCGATGAGCTCATCGTTGTGCCCACCCGGGCCCTCACGGAAAAGGACCGGGACTATGCCGTGGCATTCGCCATACCCGCGGACTGGGAGAATGTCCGTCTCATTACCCGCCCGGTCTGGCTCAGGGAAAGGATGAAATTCAAGTCTCACTATGCCGAAATGGGGAATTCGGAATCGGTCATTGTCTTTGAAAACACCTTTATTCCTAAAGAACGGGTCTTCATGTGTGGTGAGTGGGAATTCGGCAGGCGGCTTGCCTTGCTTTTCGCCGACTCCCACAGGTTCAGTTACACGGGGTGCAAGCCGGCCGTATCGGATATCCTTTGCGGTACATCCGCCCTGGTGGCGGAGGCCAATAACATCGAGCGGGTCTCCCATGTAAAAGAGAAACTATCAGAGATTGCAGGGACCGGGGAACTGGCCTTTGCGGCGGGGATTGCAGCGGCCATGTACGGGGAAAAGACCGCGTCGGGGACCTACATGCCCAATATCGTATTCAGCAATGTGGGCCGGAGGCTTATGGGGGAATTCATCTATCATGAGTTCAATATCCTCACGGAGATAGCCGGGGGCCTGTCCGTCACTCTCCCCTTTGAGGCGGACTTCCTGGCTGAAAAGACCCAGAAGGATCTTGAAAAACTCATGAAAAGAAATCCCAAGATGTCTTACGAAGACGCGTGCCGGGTCTGGCGGCATGTCGAAAATGTGGCTGCCTCTCCCATGTCCGCCTGGTATCAGATCGCCGGTGTTCATGGCGGCGGCTCACCGATCATGGAGACCATCGCCTTGAACATTGAAACCGATTACGAGGCCAAGAAGGACATTGCAAGGTACCTGGCTGGAATCAAAGAGGTGTTGGATCAGTCAAAGGATCTCCAAACCGAACCAACCCCCTTGAGCCCAGAGACCGGCTAGGGAGTGGCAAGAATGACCTACTGGGAATGGCGCATTTCCAGGAGGGGGATGAGGGACGCGGAAAGGCCCTTTCAGGAAGGGTCCTTGGGGGGAATAAGGAAAGGGGGTGGTAAAAAGCAAAACATGACAATCGCATTGGGAAAAAATTCAGCTGGCATCCAACCTATTTGATATAGGAGGGCTATCATGCACTCAATGAAATTTAGATTATTTCTCATATCCGTTGCCTTTTTCTTTGGGGGGGCGGTGGTAATCACCGGGCTTGTGACACCTGCCCATGCCCTGCCGCCCATAAAGATAGGTGTTGTCCAATCCATTTCAGGCATGGTTTCAGACTTTGCATTAGATGATGTGGAGGGATTTAAAGTCAAGATAGACGAAATAAACAAAAAGGGCGGTGTCAAGACCAAAGATGGCATGAGAAAAATCGAAATCATTATCCGAGACAATAAACTAAAGCCGGATATTGCCGTAAAGAATGCCAAGGCCTTGATACTCCAGGAGAAGTGTGACTTCCTGCTGGGGTGTATCAGCAGCAGTTGCGGTCTTGCTGTATCCGAATGGGCCAGACAGCACAAGGTCCTCTTTTGGGGGTGGGATTTCAGGACCCATCTGGCCACACAGGCCAGGGGGCACCGGTATTTCTTCAGGAGTGACAGCAACACCTGGATGGGCGGTCAGGCGGCGGCCCGCTTTTTCAAGGACCAACCTTACACCAAATGGGGTTTTATCAACCCTGATTATGCTTACGGGCACAGTCATGTGGAGGCCTTCGAGGACGGCATGAAGAAACTCAAGCCGGGCTTTGAAGCGGTGAGCAAGCAGTGGCCGAAGATCGGAACCACGGACTTCACGCCTTTCATCACCGCCCTGATGTCAGCCAAGCCGGAAATTGTCCATTCCTCCTGCTGGGGAACGGATCAGATGACCTTTATCAAACAGGCGAAGGGTTATGGGTTCTTCAATAATATCAAATACCTCGTCATGAACGGGGGGATGCCGCTGCTCAGGCCCATGGGGCAGGAGATGCCAGAGGGCGTTTATGTCATGAGCGAAGCGCATTTCGTCTATCCGGGCAGCCCGGAGAACAAGGCCTTCTATGATGAATACAAGAAAAGGACGGGGCGATACCCCTCTGACTACTCCATGCTGGGCTGGAACGCGGCTACCTTCGTCCTTGCAGGTATAGAGAAGGCGGGCACCGTGGAGACAGAGGCCCTGATTGACACCCTGGAGGAGACGAGCATCCAGACCATAGGACCTTCCGGGATTGTTAATATCAGGAAATGTGACCATCAGGCGGACATAGGACAGTCCATTGGGCTCACCGCCAAGGATCCTGAGTGGCCTTGGCTGGTGGCCAAGGATCAGACCTATATTCCAGGAAGGCCCACCATGCGCCCCTGTGAGGAGATCATGAAACTTCGAGAAGAATACCGGGCGTCCAAGAAATAACTCATCCCGGATCGGGCATAGAAAGGCCTTCGGGGCTTGCCTGTGCCTGATCCATTTGATGGAGTGCAGCTATGGGAGTAGAGGATATCCTTTTCCAATCCTTAAGCGGCCTGACCACGGCCATGATCTATTTTCTTATCGCTGCCGGGCTCACCTTGATTCTCGGAGTGCTTAAGATCATGAATTTCGCCCAGGGTGGGATATATATGCTGGGAGCATATACCGCCTACAGCTTCATGAAACTGTTCGGCGGAACGAACCTCGGCTTTTTTCTTACCTTACTCATCGCCCCTGTCCTGGTTGCGCTGTTCTTTTGCCTATTGGAGGTTGTGCTGCTCAGGTGGTTCTATGAGAAGCCCGCCCTTTACATCCTGCTCATGACTTATGGAATATTGATCGTCACCTACGATATGGCCCGTATGATATGGGGCTGGATTATTAAGACCGCTCCCATGCCTCCCATGTTCCAGAGACCCTTAGAGATCTTTGGTCGTTTTTTCCCTTTATACAATGTATTTCTCATATTCATGGGATTCTTCGTTTTCTTTCTCATCTGGTTTGTGACCAGGAAAACAAACTGGGGGAAGAAGATGAGGGCCGCATCGGACGATCGCGAGATGACCGCCGCCCTGGGAATCAATGTACCCTTCGTATTCACAAGCGTTTTCGGCTTTGGCGCCTGGATTGCAGCCATTGGAGGGGCCTTGGTCGCTCCCATGGCCGGTCTGGCAACGGACATGGGCATTGAGGCGGGAATCACGGCTTTTGTGGTGGTTGTGATCGCCGGGCTCGGGAGCCTGCCGGGTGCCTTGCTTGCAGCTTTTATCTGTGGAGAAGTGCAGGCCTTTGGTGTTCTGGTCTTACCGGAATTGGCTATCGCATTCATGTATGTGGTGATGGTCATCGTGTTGATCGTGCGTCCCTGGGGCATATTTGGTAGACCTGTGGTCATAAAATAGCCAGTCAAGCACAACAGGTGATCCATGCAGAAAAATGACAAGAGGAAGTCAACGGGAAAATGGGTTTGGATATCTCTGGCAGTCGTGTTCTTTGCCCTCCTTCCCCTGTGGGCACCCAAGATGTGGCTCCACCTGATCATTGAGATCCTTATCGTTGCCCTGTTTGCCATGAGTCTCAATATGATCCTTGGAAGGGCGGGACTCCCTTCTTTTGGACATGCAGCCTTTTATGCCGTGGGGGGATATACCCTGGCCATTTTCATTATGAAACTCCATCTCCCCTTTGTGATCAGTCTCATCGCAGCCCCTGTGGTGGCGGCCGTTTTCGCCGTTCCCATCGGTTATTTCTCCATTCGCCTCACCGGTATCCACTTTGCCATTCTGACCATGGGATTTGGACAGATCCTCTGGGCCATCGCCCACAAGTGGTATGGGTTTACCGGGGGGGACGACGGTCTCACCGGTATTCCGCTTCCGGCCGTCATAAGTGGACCAAAGGGATTCTACTATCTGGCCTTTCTCGTGTTTATTATCTGCTTGATCCTTATAAGGATGATACAGGAGTCACCCTTTGGGAGAATGATTGAGGCGACCAGAGAGAATCGGGACAGGGTAACCTTCAGCGGGGTTAAGGTCTGGCACCATCTCTTGCTGAATTTTGTGATTGCCGGCTTTTTTGCTGGCATGGCAGGGGCGCTGCTGGCCATCTTAAACCGCTCGGTATTCCCGGAGTTCGGCTACTGGACGACGTCTGCGGCCGTGGTGCTCATGTGTATCCTGGGCGGTGTAGGCGTATTTGTGGGCCCCATCGTAGGGGCTGCCATTATTACCCTTTTAGAACACTACATCTCGGTATACACTTTCTACTGGCAGTTTGTGCTGGGTTGCCTCATCATCGTCCTGGTGATGTTTATGCCCGGCGGCATCGGTGGCTTTATCCATGATAGATTCAAGAGAGACAGGCAGCCGGATAGCATCAGGAGTTAGCCTATGTTTCTGAAGATCGAGAAACTTTCCAAATCTTTTGGCGCCCTGAGGGCGGTTCACGATGTGGATCTGGAGGTTGAAGAGGGGGAACGCTTTGCCATTATAGGTCCCAATGGGGCAGGCAAGACCACCTTTTTCAACCTCTTAACCGGTCATCTATCCCCGGACACCGGAGCAGTCCTTTTCGGGGGGAAAGACCTCACAAAACTCTCTTCTGACAAGATCGTCAGGCGGGGGGTCGGCCGGTCCTTTCAGATCGTGAACATCTACCCTGAGATCAGCGTTTTTGAAAGCATCCAGATGACGCTTATCGCGAGCGGGAAGAAGTCATATGATCTGTTTTCCCGGGCCAGTCGGATGTTTCGCGAGGAGACAAAGAGGATCTTGGATAGGGTGGAACTCTCTGAGTTGGCGCATGTCCCCGGGGGGCTTTTGTCCCACGGGGATAAAAAGAGGTTGGAGATCGCTATGATCCTGGCAAGCCAATCCAAGCTCATTCTCCTTGATGAACCTACCGCCGGTATGGCCCCCGAGGAAAAGCTGTCTACCATGGCCTTGATTAACGACCTTGCCGAAAAGGAGAGTCTGACCCTTCTTTTTACCGAGCACGATATGAGCGTGGTTTTCTCCTGGGCCAAGAGGATCGCTGTCATGGTCTTCGGCGAGATTATTGCGGATGGGCGACCCGAAGAGATAAAAGAAAATCCTCAAGTCAGGAAGGTCTATTTGGGAGAGCGGTGATGATCCTTGAAGTGAAAGATATCCACACCTTTTATGGGTCCAGTCATATCCTGTTCGGCATTTGTCTGAATATGGAAGAGGGGGAGACCATCTGTCTCTTGGGAAGAAACGGTGCAGGCAAGACCACCACCTTGAGAAGTATCATGGGCTTGACGCCCGCCCGATCGGGAAGCATACGATTTAAGGGCCAGGAGATAATCGGCAGATCGGTCTATGCCATCAGTCGGGCGGGCATCGGCATCGTCCCCGAGGACAGGCGCATTTTCCCCGGACTCACCGTGCGCGAGCAGCTGGAAGTGGCTCACAAAAAAGGCTCCGGCGACTGGAGCGTGGAAAAGATCTGGGACTTTTTCCCCCACCTCCAGAGGCTTCAAAAACACATGGGGAATCAACTCTCAGGGGGCGAACAGCAGATGCTCACCATAGGCCGGACCCTTATGGGGAATCCCGAACTCATCCTCCTGGACGAGCCTTCCGAGGGCCTGGCACCCCTGGTGGTGGATGCCCTGATGGAGCAGATAAAGCGACTGACAGAGGAGAATATCACCATCCTGCTCTCTGAGATGGGGCTGGGCTTTGCCGTGGAGCTCAGCCAGCGAGCCTTTGTCATCGACAAGGGAGAAAATCAGTGGAGTGGGAGTTGTGAAGAATTGAAGCAGGACGAAGCCCTCAAGAGCAAATACCTGGCCTTATGACACAGGACCATTTTGATTTTCGCCGTCACGCCTGAAGAAGTTCAGCTAATCCTTAAGGGCTACCCCAACTTGTCACGGATAAGATCCACCGGGAAGGGATCCCCGTGGGCCGGGTAGACCGTTTCGGCCCCTTGATCCAGCAAAACCCGCCAGCTCTGTTTGACCCTTTCCAAGTCGTCCGCGAAAATAGGAAGGTCTGGAGAAAGCCTCAGGGGGAACTTGTTCATGGCCAGATCCCCCACAAAGGCCTCGCCCGTCTCCAGGAGCAGGCTCACCGAGCCGGGAGAGTGCCCGGGGGTGTGGATCACCCGGCCTGAAACACCGTGTTCTGATAAAGACATGGGCGTGTCTTGGAGAACCAGGTCCACCCGGGTGGGAGAGACCTTAATAAAGGGCAAAAAGGCCCTCATGACGCCACCGAATATGCGGCCCCAGGGCGTCACCCCCGGGGGCACGGGCGTCTTTGATTTTTCAAGCCATGGCTTCTCCTCTTCATGCATGGCGATCTTGGCCCCTGTAAGCGCCTTGATGTCCCTGGCGGAGCCGATGTGATCCCAGTGGCCGTGGGTGATAATCAGCAAGGTAATGTCTTGAGCATCCATGGGGAGTGCTTCCATGGCTCTTTTAAAGGCCTGGGTCTTTTTGGGGGACCCGGTGTCCACCATCACCGTCCCCTTGTCTTGGATGATGTAGCAGTTGGTAAAGCCCAAGGGAATGGTATAAACAGTTGCGGCCATCTCGCACCTCCATGTACAAGCCTTTGCACTTCCCCTTTCACAGGGCCCCCTGGGGGTATGAAGGATTCCTGGATCACGTGAAGCCTGGTATCACGCCAGGGGATGGGGTGGAGGCGGCACTTCGCCTCGTTCCAGGGCCTCACGGGCGGCCTTGACCGGTATTTCCGCCTCGCAAGGGACACCCACCTGGCACAGTCCGCAGCCATAACCCTCAAACTTATAGGTCTTTTTTACATATTCCCTGGTGCGGACCAGGTGTTCCCGGCACTTTTCCTTGTCGTGCCCCGCCTCGCTGATGGCCTTGGCCGGGCACCGGTCAATGCATTTGCCGCAGGTTCCGCCCGCAAAGAAGAGGCAATAGGCCCGGTGGTGAGTATAGGGCCGGGGGGTGGGGTCCACGGATACCTTGGCCACCACCGATCCCGCCCGCATGGCCTTGCCCTTGGCGGTGATGAGCCCATCACACAGGCCGAAAGTGCCCAGGCCTGCCGCATGGGCCGCATGGCGCTCGGACCAGGAAGAGGCATAGGAAAAGCGCTCGGATTTGACAATGGTCCAGTTGGGTACCAGCATGGGAGCCACGGCCTCGTGGCCAGCCTGCCGCAGGCCCTTCACAATGTGGCGACGCAATTCCACGTTGAAGGCTTCGCCGTAGATCCTGATCCTGGCCCAGGACTCGGCGGGATACTTCCTGGCCCTCCGGTTCGCCCTTCGGACCATCTCCCGCTGGGGCAACGCCCATGAAATGACCGTCAGTTCCTCGGGGCCCGCCGGCTCCCCGGGGCAGTGCTGGGCGTAGACCTCCCAGGGGGTCCAGTGAAAGGCCCCCACATTCTCCTTGTATTGTTGCCAGATCCGGTCCGCCCCGGAGGCGAAACCCACCAGGGCGTGGTCCCAGGCGGTTTCCCCGGTGTCATCCTCCATGGTGTTCAGGGGGGAGGTGGCGATGAAATCCTGGATCAAAGACCTGATCCCCTCCCCGGTGATCCCTTTTTTTGGCTTCATTAAGAGGTTCCTTTCCAAGGGGTTTCATGATTCAGAAGGCAACCCAGCATACCTAAAAACCCCGGGCAAGTCAAAAGACGGGAAAGGCCTCTCTTAAGGGAGTCTTTACCCCAACCAAGGGGTTTATCCCGGCCCCGCCCTATTCGGTCTCACCGGTTCCGGCGGGGTGGGGTCCGTTATCTACAGGTAACCCGACTCCTTAAGATAGTCCTCGATTTGAACGTCGGCCGTCTCTCCGATCACCCGCTCCAGGGAATCCGCCGACAGCATGGGGTAACGTTTTTCAAGCATTTTTTGATTGTAGAGCAACTGCCTGGAAAGGGTCCCCGGGACCAGGTGACCCTCTTTCACCTTGAATTCAAACTTGACCCTCACGGGGATTTCCACCCGTTCATAGCCCATGTCCAGGACCTGCTTGACCACTTTCTTTTCTCTCACCCAGATCATGTCTTTTTATACTTTTTCAGGGGGGAGATCACACACCCAAGCCTTTAGAAGATGCTTCATTTTTCAGAAGTGGGGAATCTATCCAACTTATTGGGAACACCTCTGCAATTAATGACAGGTCAAAGGGGAAAAAGGGATCTTTCTAAGGGAGGTAATTCATTTTTTCCCACAAGTCTCGGTTACCCTCCTTCCAATCCGGGCCAAACTCCTTGTCGTAGTAAGACCCTAGCCTGTCAAGCCAACGCCACCAAGACGTTTTCCCTTTTTCTTTCGCCTCCAGGATATCGTTCAAAAATACCGTGATGTTAGCCATCTCGGCCTTGGGCACGAAATAAGCAGCGCCCTTTTTGTATGATTTGTAAGTATCTTCAACGGTCATAGCGTGCGCGGTCAACATGATGCTTGTCACCTTTCTGGCATTGGCGATCTCAAGCAGTCTGTAGCCGTCTACACCCATGATGTCCAAAATGGCCGTGTCGAAATCCTGGCTCTCCAGCTTTTCCTTTGCCTCGCCAAAGGACATGGCTTTTTCGATCACGCATTCCGAGAGCAACTCCTCGAGTGTCTCGATCACATCAGGTTCGTCATCTACGATCAAAATCCTTTTCCATTGCAAGCGGCTTTGTTCTTTCATTTTTGCGGTCCTTTTTCAAAGCGTATCCACGCCCATTTACTCTGGTAAGGTTGTTTCGAATGGATGGGTGTGAAAAAAATAATTACCCCCAGGTGTACATGGTACTTGGAAGCCAGATAGAAATAAAAGGAAACAGTACCAGGAGGGCAATGGTTATTACATCGAATAGGAGGAACCAGAAACAACCCCTGAAGATGTCCGGAAGAGGAATATCGGGCCTCACACTGGCCAGCACATAAACATTCAGACCCACCGGTGGCGTGATCAAACCAAATTCACAGAGCTTGGTGCACAGGATACCAAACCAGATGGGATCGTATCCCAATTGGTTCACAACCACCGGAAAGATGATGGGAAGCGATATGACAAGGACGGAGAAGGAGTCCAGGAACATTCCCAAGGGAATGAGTAAAACCAGAAAAAGGCCTACAATTCCGGCAGGATGAATGGCAAGCCCGGCCACCCAGGCAGAGAGCGTTTGAGGCACTTGGGCGAGGGTAAGAAAAAAACTGTAAAGGCCGGCTCCGATAAGAACGAGGAAGACCATACAAGTGGTGCGAAGGGTACTCACGAAGCACCCCACAAGGGCGGAGCCCAGTTTGGAGACTGCTTTGCTCCGGATAAATACCATCATCAGCGCAAAAAAGGCCCCGGTGGCTGCAGCCTCTGTGGGTGTAAAAACACCGATATAAATGCCCCCGATAACAATCACGAAAAGCAAACCAAGACCCCACCCCCCCTTCAATGCCCTAAACCGCTCCGGCCAAGAGACCTTGGTTGGAGAGGGGGTGAGCGAGGGATCCAACCAGCCGAGGGTAACCAGTCCGAAAAGGTAAATGAGGATGCTGAGCAACCCGGGGATGAAA
>CAZNLL010000078.1:0-18267 GCA_964573885.1 uncultured Desulfobacteraceae bacterium
TCAACAACAATTATTCCCGTTCCCGGGGCTTTAAAACCTACGCTCCACTGGGTGTTTTTTCTGGTGTATATTATGGCGGTTTTACCTGTCAATAAGGGGTGGTACAGGCCCAAGTTTTCCCTTGACACATGAGCTGGCATTTATGATATGTCATGCATGCGGCAAACCAATCCCCCAAGGGGACAAGCTTAATCTTGCCATAAATATGGCAATAAACACGCAATCGGGTGACAAGGATGAAAAACAAAGACATTGGCCGAAACAAAAGGAATTCTGGGTCTGGAAATACCAAACCAGCCGGTACGGTCATGGTCGTGGGCGGCGGCATAGCGGGCATGCAGGCGGCGCTCGATTTGGCAAATTCCGGCTATTACGTCTATATGATAGAAAAATCGGCCGGAATCGGCGGGGTCATGGCCCAGCTCGACAAGACCTTCCCCACCAATGATTGTTCCATGTGAATCCTCGCCCCGAAACTGGTCGAGGTCGGCCGGCACATCAACATAGAGCTCCTGACCCTGACGGAAGTCAAGGACATATCAGGTCAAGAAGGGAACTTCACGGTTAACGTCCTCCAGCATCCCCGTTTCGTGGATATGGACAAATGTATCGCCTGTGGAACCTGTGCGGAGAAGTGCCCGAAAAAGGTTGATGACGAGTACAATGAAGGCCTGATGAAGCGTAAGGCCATTTATGTCCCTTATGCACAAGCCGTACCCCTCAAGTACGCTATTGATCAGGACAACTGCATTTACTTCAAAAAGGGAAAATGCAGGGCCTGTGAGAAATTCTGCCCTGCCCAGGCCATACGATTTGATGAACAGGAAAAGGAGATAACCCTTACGGCGGGGTCCATTATCCTGGCACCGGGATTTCGTTCATTTGACCCCAGGGCCTATGATTCATATGGTTATGCCCACCTGCCCAATGTGGTTACTTCTCTCGAGTTTGAGAGGATCCTGTCTGCTACAGGACCCTTTATGGGCCATCTACAGAGACCTTCCGAAGGCAAGGAGCCTGAAAGGGTCGCCTGGTTCCAATGTGTCGGTTCCAGAGAGGTGAATCGGTGTGATAATAGTTACTGCTCGGCGGTTTGCTGTATGTACGCCATCAAGCAGACCGTCATTGCAAGAGAACACAGCAAGGTGCCTCTGGATTGTTCCGTGTTTTTCATGGACATGAGGACCCATGGCAAGAATTTCGACCGCTATTACGAAAATGCCAAAGCCGACGGCGTAAGATTCGTGCGGAGCCGTGTCCATACGGTGGATCCCGTTCCCGGATCGGATGACCTGAAGGTGCGCTATACTGAAGATGACGGGGTTTTGAAGGAAGACACCTTTGACATGGTGGTCCTTTCAACAGGCCTGGAGACGGCCCCTGAGGTTATCGACCTTTCAGCCAGACTCGGTATTGCCCTGGACCAGTATCACTTTACGGCTACGGATACCTTTCATCCGGTGGCCACCTCCGTACCCGGCATATATGCCTGTGGAGCCTTTACGGCACCCAAGGATATCCCCCTTTCCGTCATGGAGGCAAGCGCGGCGGCCTGTGCGGCGACCGAACAACTCGCCGCGGCAAGAAACACCCAAACCAAAGAAGTGGTAACCCCGCCGGAAAAGGATGTGACCGAGGAAGCACCCAAGATAGGGGTCTTTGTGTGCAATTGCGGCATTAACATCGGAGGCGTGGTTAACGTGCCCGAGGTGGCAGAGTATGCCAGGTCTCTCCCCCAGGTGGTATACGTGGAGGAAAATCTCTTCACCTGTTCTCAGGATACCCAAGACAAAATGACGGAGGTCATCAAAGAGCAAGGGTTGAACCGCGTAGTGGTTGCGGCGTGTACCCCCATCACCCACGAAGCCCTGTTCCAGGAGACCCTCATCAACGCAGGTCTCAACAAGTATCTTTTTGAGATGGCCAATATCCGTAATCAGGACTCATGGGTCCACTCCGATAATCCCGAGGCGGCCACCGAAAAGGCAAAAGACCTGGTGCGCATGGCCGTGGCCAAGGCCGGTCTCATAAGCCCCCTGAGGGAAAGCGAACTTCCCGTCAACCACGCGGCATTGGTCGTGGGGGCGGGAATAGCGGGGATGACAGCCGCCAGAAGCCTTGCGCGGCATGGTTATCCCGTACACCTTGTGGAGCGTTCCAATGCACTGGGGGGAAACGGCCTGATGCTCTTTAAGACCCACCAGGGTGAGGAAATCGCAGCCTTTGTAAATGATCTTGCAAGGGATGTAGAGGCTGAGGAACTGGTCACCGTCCATCCGGGGACGACTATTTCCGGGGTGGAAGGCTTTGTGGGCAATTTTAGGACCGAGTTGGACAATGGGACCTCACGGGAGACCATAGAACACGGTGTGGCTATCCTGGCCACCGGGGCCAGGGAACTCAAGCCCAAGGAATACCTTTATGGTGAACATCCGGCGGTAGTGACCCATCTTGAAATGGATGAGGCCTTAGGCCAAGGAGATCCCCGCGTGGAAGGGGCCGAAAAGGTGGTCTTTATCCAGTGTGTGGGCTCCAGGGACGAGGAGCGCCCCTATTGTTCAAAGGTCTGCTGCACCCATTCTGTAGAGAGCGCCCTTGAGTTGAAGAGGAGGAAACCCGAGACCCAGGTCTATATTCTATACAGGGATATGAGGACTTACGGCCAGCGGGAAGACCTTTACAAAGAAGCCAGAAAGAAAGGGGTCATTTTCGCCCGTTATTCTCTCGTGGAAAAACCCCGGGTCACGGCGGACGGAGATCAGGTGGCGGTGGAGTTCAGGGATCCGATCCTGGATCGCAAGGTGGCGGTGAAGGCGGACATCCTTTGCCTTGCCACCGCGATTGAACCCCACAATGATCAGACACTGGCCCAACTCTTCAAGGTCCCCGTGGATCAAGATGGTTGGTTTTTGGAGGCCCACCAGAAACTGAGACCGGTCGATTTCGCCAGCGACGGGGTTTTCCTCTGTGGCATGGCTCACTACCCAAAACCGATTGATGAAAGTATCGCCCAGGCTCAGGCGGCGGCGTCCCGGGCAATGACGGTCTTGGCTATGGAAGACATCAAAGTGGGGGGTGTGGTCTCCTACATCAGGCCAGAACTCTGTTCTGCTTGTCTGGGGTGTATCGGTGTTTGTCCTTACGGGGCCATAAGCCTTGACTATGAAAAAAATGTGGCCGTGGTAAACCAGGCGTTGTGCAAGGGCTGCGGCGCCTGTTCGGCTGCCTGTCCTTCCGAGGCCCCGGTTCTTATGGGGTTTAATAACGAACAACTTTACGCGCAGATTGAGAGTGCCTTGGCTCTGTAATGTGCCGAAGGAGAAAGAAAGGTGAAAGAGGACGGTTTTGAACCCAAAATAGTGGCGTTTATCTGTAATTGGTGTGCCTATGGTGCGGCCGATTTGGCGGGGGTGAGCCGGCTGAAGTATCCCTCCAACATCCGGCCCATCCGCGTGATGTGTTCTGCGACCGTCTCGCCACACCATGTCCTGAGGGCTCTCCAGAGCGGCGCTGACGGGGTGTTGGTAGGCGGGTGACACATCGGGGACTGCCATTACCTGTATGGTAATTACATGACTATAAAAAGGATGCGTTTTTTGCAGGACCTCCTCAATTTCATGGGCCTTGAAGGACGCCTGCATTTGGATTGGATTTCCTCGGCTGAGGCCCAGAAATTCGTCCAGGTGGTGACGGACTTCACGGTAAAAATCAAGAACCTGGGTCCAAACCCGTTGTCTGCCAACGCTGAAAAGGCCCGTTTCGCTGAGGGAGGTTAACATGAAAGAGCGGGTGAAAGAATGGCTCCAAGAAGGGAAGGTGGATTTCTTCCTGGGATACAAGATGGTTGAGGGGCACCCGCTGCCCTATGTGTTCAGTAAGGAGAACATGGAGGACCTGGGAGAATTTGTGGAAGGCCCGGCCCGCTATCCTTTGGAGAAGATGGCTGCAAGGATCGCCGCCTGCCGGCCCGAGGCCAGGGTGGGTCTCCTGGTAAGGGATTGCAACCAGCGGGCACTGAATGTCCTCTATACCTGGAACCAACTGGACCCGGAAAAAGTGGAGACCATCAGTCTCAATTGCTGCCCCTCGGGGCTTAAGCCCCATGCGGATTGCTCGTATTTGGAGCCGGAAAAGGTTGGGCCAAAAAAGAAGAAGTGGGGCATAGACAATAATATGTCCACCGATGAGGCGGAGGATCTTAGCCAGGAAGAACGCTTTCAAAGGTGGATGTATGAATTCGAGAAATGTATCAAGTGTTACGGATGCAGGGATATCTGTCCGGTCTGTTTTTGCGAAGAGTGTAGTCTTGAACATCCGAACCTCATCCGGACAGGCACCTTGCCCCCTGAAATTCCGATCTTTCATCTGGTGAGAGCGGTTCACATGGCCGGGCGGTGCATCGATTGCGGCCTCTGTGAAGACGCGTGCCCGGTGGACATCCCCCTGAGACTTCTCTACAGGAAAGTAAACGAGATCGTAGCAGATCTCTTTGATTATAAGACGGGTATGGGCCCTGACCAGTCTCCCTTCAGTATGCTCGGCGAACAGGTTTTGCTGGAGCCCAAACCCATTTGAGGTAACCGGTCTTCCATCGGATGAGAAGGGGTCAATGATGAAAAATGGCGATTGCTTTTGTCGAGGAGTGATATGATGGATAATGGATTCATCCCCTCAACATGTTCTTACTGCGGCGTCGGTTGTGGCGTTTTATTTCAGGTCATGGACGGGGAGGTCGTGAGGACATGGCCCATGAAAACCCATCCTGTAAGCGAGGGGAAGCTCTGTATCAAGGGCTGGAACTTGCACGAACACGTGATCGGCGACGGACGGCTCAAGGCCCCTTTGCTGAAACATGAGGGCAAACTCACAGAGACTTCTTGGGACGATGCCATTGGTATGAGCGCGGAGAGGCTCAAGGCCGTGGCAAAAGAGCATGGCCCGGACAGCGTGGGAGTGTTATGTTCCGCCAAGATCACCAACGAAGAGAATTACCTCGCCCAGAAATTCGCCAGGGCCGTGCTGGGCACCAATAACATAGATCATTGCGCCAGACTCTGACATTCCTCAACGGTGGCAGGTCTTGCCGCCGCGTTTGGAAGTGGTGCCATGACCAATTCCATTGCCGAGGTGGAGGAGGCAGGGTGTGTGCTCCTTATTGGCTCAAATACCACCGAATGCCATCCCTTGATCGCCCGCCGGATTCTTCGGGCCAAGGAAAAAGGTGCCAAGCTTATCGTGGTGGACCCAAGGCGCATGCAAATCTCCAGATTTGCGGATCTCGTGATCAACCTCCGACCCGGTACGGATGTGGCCCTTTTAAACGGCATCATGCATATTATTCTTAAAAAGGGATGGAGTGCGGAGACTTATATCCAAGAACGGACAGAGGGATTTGGTGAACTAAAAAAGGTCATAGAGGCATATACCCCTGAAAAGGTGGCATCCATTACCGGAGTGGCTGCCCATGACTTGGAGCAAATGGCCGAGCTTTACGCCACCAATCCCCCGGGAGCGCTCCTTTACTGTATGGGTATTACCCAGCACACCACGGGCGTGGATAACGTCAAGTCCTGTTGTAACCTGGCCATGCTCTGCGGTTACGTGGGCATACCGAGCGGGGGGGTAAATCCCCTGCGGGGGCAGAACAACGTGCAGGGGGCCTGTGACATGGGGGGCCTCCCCAACGTTTTCCCCGCTTACCAGCCTGTGACGGATTCTAAGGCGAATGAAAAATTTTCAGAGGCCTGGGACAGGGCGTTGCCTGATAAAGCGGGCCTCACCCTTACCGACATGATCTCGGGCATCCTGGAGGGCAAGGTGAAGGCCCTTTATGTGATGGGGGAGAACCCCATACTCAGCGACCCGGATCTAAGCCATGTGAGAGAGGCCTTGTCAAAGCTGGACCTCTTGATCGTACAAGACATCTATCTCACAGAAAGCGCCCAGGTGGCGGATGTGGTGTTTGCTGCTGCCGCCGTCGCTGAAAAAGAAGGCACCTTCACGAACTCTGAACGACGGGTACAACGGGTTAGAAAGGCTGTGGAGCCGCCGGGAGGGGCACTTACGGATTGGGAAATCATCTGCAGGTTGTCCTCGGCCATGGGCTATCCCATGGACTACGAGAGGGCTGAAGATATTTTTGAAGAGATGAGGGCTCTTACCCCCTCCTATGCGGGCATGACCTATGAGCGACTGGGACTCGATGGGCTCATGTGGCCCTGCCCGAGTGAGGATCATCCGGGAACCCCCTATCTACATAAAGGCGCCTTCAGCAGGGGCAAGGGCATGTTTCACGCCGTCCCCTATCTGGACCCGGCAGAACTGCCGGATCAGAGCTATCCTTATTTCTTGAGTACGGGAAGGCATTTTGCCCATTTCCATACGGGAACCATGACAAGGATTTCACCGCACCTTGATCGGGAGCAGAAGGAGGCTTACGTAGAACTCAATCCCGGGGATGCCCAGGGTCTGAGTATAAAGGATGGGGATAGGGTGAAGCTTACCACTCGGAGGGGAGAGATAGAGGCCAAGGCAAGGCTGAGCTTGCACGTGAGGCCGGGCAATGTGTTCATGCCTTTTCATTTTGCGGAGTCTCCCGCCAACCTGTTGACCAACTCCGCATTTGACCCCATCGCCAAGATTCCGGAATATAAGGTGTGTGCCGTAAATGTCCAGAAGGCCGCCTGAACATGGGACGATTGCTTCGACCCTCTCAGGGTGTTGCCCTGAGAGGGTCTTGAAGACCTTTTCCACCGGCCCTTTTCCCGCCAGAATCTTTTGCGCTTCCACTCAGTTCCGATTCTCCTGCCCCTTAGGCCTTTGATACCAGGAGTGAGAGTCCGATGGCAATGACAGTCAACGGAGGTGGTACCGTAACGAGGTTATCGTGGAATCAAGAGACCTGATGACCATCAATGGTCAAAAACTCCCCTTTGGATCCGGGGATACGATTCTGGAGGTGGCCCGGAGGCACGGGATTGACATCCCCACCCTCTGCGTCCTGAAAGGGGCTTCGCCTACAGGAGCTTGCAGGATATGCCTGGTCGAGGTTGAGGGATCTGGAAATCTGGTGACCTCCTGCACTGAACCAGCCACGGCCGGAATGGTTGTAAAGACGGAAACCCCCCGGGTGGTGCAGGCGCGGCGCATGAACCTCGAGTTACTTCTGGCCTCTGGACACCACAACTGCCTGGAGCAGGATATGGATATGCATTCCTGGGCCGGTTTCCAAGGAAAGGCCGTGGCCGTTAAGGGGCACGAAGAGCGCTGCCCGGCTTACGGCAGGTGCAGGCTCCAGGACTTGGCCGTTCAATACCAGGTGAGGATGGACCGGTTCACCCCCAGGGAAACCCCCTATCCCCTAGAGGATGTGAATCCTTTTATCATACGGGATTTTTCCCGCTGTATCCTTTGTGGCCGCTGTGTCCAGGCCTGTAATGAGATCCAGGTCAACGATGCGATCAGTTTCGGATACAGGGGGGTGGCCTCCAAGATTGTGGCCAGGGCGGACCGGCCTCTCAAGGACTCTGACTGCGTCTTTTGCGGGGAATGCCTGCAGGCTTGTCCTGTGGGGGCCCTGGCTCCTAAAAACGGGCTCTCCTTGCGGGGTTACTGTGAAGACGTGACCATGGTAAGAACCACCTGCCCTTACTGCGGGGTCGGGTGTCAGCTTTATCTCCACGTGAAGGATAACCGGGTTGTGGAGGTGAGTGGGGTGGAGGATGGGGGCCCAAATTTTGGGAGCCTGTGTGTGAAAGGGCGTTTCGGATATGATTACATTCATGACCCGCAGAGACTCAAGATCCCTCTGATCAGGGAAAATGGCCGGTTCCGTGAAGCCTCTTGGGACGAGGCCCTGGACCTTGTTTCTAAGAGGCTCCTCTATATCAAGGGAAAATGGGGTCCGGATTCCATCGGTGTCCTGTGCAGCGCTCGTATCACCAATGAAGAGAATTACCTGGCCCAGAAATTCACCAGGGCTGCTATTGGGACGAACAATATCGACCACTGTGCCCGGCTCTGACACTCTTCCACGGTGGCCGGTCTGGCTGCAGCCTTTGGAAGCGGTGCCATGACAAATCCTATCGAGGATATCGAGAAGGCGGATGTGATCTTGATCACCGGTTCCAATACCACCGAGAATCATCCCGTGCTCTCCTCCTATGTAAAGCGGGCTGTGACCTTCAAGGGGTCCCGGCTTATCGTGGTGGATCCCCGGAGGATCGCAATTACACGTTTTGCCACCCTGTGGCTGAGACCGAACCTCGGCACGGACGTGGCCTGGATTAACGGGATGATGCATTGCATTATCGAGGAGGACCTCTACCCGGAGGATTACGTGGCATCCCGTACAGTGGGTCTGGATGAACTCAAGGAGAAGGTCCGGGAATACACCCCCGCCCGGGTGGCGCGTATCACAGGTATTCCGGAGAACCGGCTCAAGGAGGCGGCGAGGCTCTATGCCCGGGCGCCGGCTGCCTCAATCCTGTATGCCATGGGGATTACCCAACACACCACCGGGACGGACAATGTCAAGTCTTTGGCCAACCTCGCCATGCTCTGCGGCAATGTGGGGATCAGGGGCGGTGGTGTGAATCCCCTGCGGGGCCAGAACAATGTACAAGGTGCCTGTGATATGGGGGGATTGCCGAATGTTTACACGGGCTACCAAAAGGTGACGGATTCTGTGATCCGCGCCCGCATGGAGAAGGCCTGGGGTGTGGAAGCCCTGCCCAAGAAGCCCGGCGTCACGGTGACGGAGATGATGGAGGGGGTTCATGCAGGAAGTATCAAGGCCCTCTATATTATAGGGGAAAACCCTCTGGTCTCGGACCCTGATCTCAACCACGCAGAAAAGGGCTTTCGCCGACTGGACTGCCTGGTTGTTCAGGATATCTTCATGACAGAGACGGCGCGTATGGCGGATGTAGTGCTTCCTGCGGCCTCATCCGCCGAAAAAGAGGGCACCTTCGTCAATACAGAGAGAAAGGTGCAACGGGTGCGAAAGGCCTTGGAACCCCCGGGCGAGGCCCGGGAGGATTGGAAGATCATTTGTGACCTCTCCGGGAGGATGGGGTACCCCATGAATTACGAAAAGGGCGGGCACATCATGGAAGAGATCGCCCGCATTACCCCTTCCTATTGCGGAATAAACTATGGGCGTCTGGAAGTGGACGGCATTCACTGGCCATGCACCGGCACAGATCATCCCGGCACCCCTTGCCTGCATATGGACCAGTTCACCTGTGGCCTCGGGGTCTTTCACGCCATTGATTATATTCCCCCAGCCGAGTTGCCGGATCAGGACTATCCTCTCTATCTCACCACCGGTCGGGTTTTATACCAGTATCATACAGGTACCATGACTATGAAGTCTGAAGGGCTGAACGCAATGGCACCTGAATGTTTTGTGGAGATCTCGCCTGAAGACGGAGCCTTTTATGAGATCAGGGAAGGGGATATGGTTACGGTGTGTTCCAGGCGCGGTGAAATCGAGGCCAGGGCCCTCATATCCGAAAAAGCGGTGAAAGGGACGCTTTTTATCCCCTTTCATTTTGCCCAGGCCGCGGCCAACAAGCTTACCCACGCTGCGCTGGATCCCGTAGCCAAGATCCCGGAGTACAAGGTTTGTGCGGTCAACATTGAGAAGGGTGTATCTGTGTAGGCCTTAGAAAAAAAGGGGCCGCAAAAACGGGGGATGGATCCTTTTTTTGTCTTCCCTCGGCTCGGGGCAGACGCGCTCCTTCGCCTGCTCCCGACAGGCCCTGATCCACACACATGAAACCAGGGGGAGTGTATGCCATGAACGCGAGGGAGGGGTATTCAAACCCGGATTTAACCCCGGAAATCATGGATCGGGTCGATAAGGTCATAGCCCAGCATAAAGGAGAACCGGGAAGTTTGATCCCCGTCATGGAGGCATGTCAGGATATTGTTGGTTACTTGCCCGTAGAACTGCAAGACCACATCAGTAAGGGGCTCAATGTCCCCGGCAGCAGGGTTTACGGGGTGGCGACTTTTTATTCCTTTTTTTCCCTCTTCCCCAAAGGGAGGCACACGATCAAGGTCTGTACGGGCACGGCCTGTTATGTACGAGGCTGTCAGCGGATTCTGGACCGTATTAAGGAAGGCTACCATATTGAGACGGGTGAGACTGCCCGGGACAGGCGGTTTTCTCTCGAGGCGGTCCGCTGCCTTGGGGCCTGTGGGTTGGCGCCGGTCATGGTGGTAGACCATGAAACCCATGGCCGGGTGACATCAGATAGGGTGCTGAAGATCCTCGATTCCTGTGAATAAGGTGGAAGACCACCGGCATTCCGGTTCATGGATACGCCCTGGGAGGTTTGCACATGGAAAAGCTCAGGCCAGAGGACTTGGAGAAGATCAAGGCCAAGGTGACCCGGGAACACACGCTCACCCGGGAAGGGGTTCCTGTGGAAATCACCCTCCATCTGGGAACCTGTGGCATTGCAGCGGGAGGCGAGGAGGTGCTGAAGGCTCTATATGAAGAAATTGAGAGAAGTGAGAGAGAGGACATCAGGGTGATTGTGGCGGGGTGTTTTGGACTCTGCAGTAGTGAAACGAATATGGTGGTACGACGGTTTGGCGAAGAGGCGGTCCTCTATGGCGACCTCACCGCGGACAAGACACGGGAGGTTTTTCAGGGACACGTGCTGAGGGGTGAAATTCAGAAGGCCTATGCCATGGCCAGGCTGAGATAGGAGAGGGCCTTTATGCCTGAAGAAATCCACTCATCCTCAACAGGGAATGAAAGGGTTGAAAAAGGAATTCCTTATCTGGACGAAATCCGCTTCTTCGGCCGTCAGTATCCCATTGTGCTTCGAAACAGGGGCATCGATCCAGAGTCCATTGACCAGTATATTGCAAGGGATGGGTACCGGGCCGCTGTCAAGGCCCTTCACGAGATGTCCCCCCAGGAGATTGTGACAGTGATTAAGCGCTCGGGCCTCAGGGGAAGGGGCGGGGCTGGCTTCCCCACAGGCAGGAAATGGGAGTTGTGTGCCGGGGCCGGGGGGGGATTGAAATATGTGATCTGCAATGCCGATGAAGGGGACCCGGGGGCCTTCATGGACAGGGCCGTCCTGGAATCTGATCCCCACTCGGTCTTAGAGGGGATGATTATTGCCGCCAGGGCCGTGGGCGCCCATAAAGGGTACATCTACTGCAGGGCCGAGTACCCTATGGCCGTAAGAAGGCTCGAACTCGCCATCTCCCAGGCAAGGGCATACGGGCTCTTGGGAAAAGATATCCTGGGTAGCGGTTTTGCATTTGAGCTCGATGTGTACCGGGGGGCCGGGGCCTTTGTCTGCGGGGAGGAAACCGCCCTTATGCGCTCTATCGAAGGGAGAAGAGGAATGCCCAGACCCCGGCCCCCATTCCCCGTAAACCGGGGACTATGGAATAGACCCACCGTTATAAACAACGTAGAGACCTTGGCTAATATTCCTTCTATCCTTCTCCAGGGCGACGCCTGGTTTGCAGCGTTGGGGACCGCGAAAAGCAAAGGCACCAAGGTTTTTGCCCTGACCGGAGATGTAAACAACATCGGTCTTGTTGAGGTCCCCATGGGCACTCCCCTGAGGACCATTATCTATGATATAGGAGGAGGCATCCCCAAGAAAAGGAAATTTAAGGCCGTACAGCTTGGAGGTCCCTCCGGGGGGTGTGTGCCAGAGGCCTTTATCGATACTCCCGTGGACTATGAATCCATTAAAGAGGCCGGAGCCATCATGGGATCCGGCGGGATGATCGTGATGGATGATCATACCTGCATGGTGGATATGGCGCGCTTTTTCGTGGATTTTATTCAAGACGAGTCCTGTGGAAAATGTCCCCCCTGTCGTGAAGGGACCAGGCGGATGCTGGATATCCTGGAGGGGATCACCCAGGGGAGGGGGGAATCGGGAGATCTTGAAACCCTTGAAGAGCTCTGCCAAGCCGTTGGGGAAGGGGCATTGTGCGGTCTGGGCCAGACTGCCCCAAACCCTGTCTTGTCCACCCTCAGACACTTCAGAGAGGAATACAAGGTCCACATTCATGAGAAGCGGTGCCCGGCGAAACAGTGTGGCGCCCTTCTCAGGTTTGAGGTGGACCAGGATAGGTGCCAGAAATGCGGCATATGTTACAAGGGCTGTCCTTCCGACGCCATCCGCTGGAAAAAGAACGAGCCCGCCTGGATTGATAAGGAGAAATGCACCCGGTGCATGACCTGTATCGCCACGTGTCCCTTTGATGCGATCTTTTAGGGAAAGAGACCCCAACTTATCCATCATTTTAGATTATTAGATCCTTTTTTTCACCCAGGTGTCCCATGTTTTGAGGCTGGTTTTTCCATGTTTGCAATGGTAAGACGATCATGATAAAAATATGAAATTGAGGCCGGGCAAAGAAAGACGGCCATAGGACAGGGCCCTGAAATCGGCTGCCACCCGCATTTCGCAATGTATGAGTGGATTCCTTGAAAAGGCGCTTAAGTTTAACAGAGATCGAAAACGTCCTCTACCATCTTAACTATCGGTGGAGTTTGGAGAGTCTTGCCCTGTGGAAAGGCGCCGCAGTCCCTTTTGAGCCATACAAACTCTATGAAGGCTATGATGATTTCATAAGCCTGGAAACACTCGCCTCCATCGATTCCCTCGAAGACGAGGCAGCAAAAATGCGCCTGCGACATGCCCTGATTGACCACTACCTTCAAAGATCCCTTCTTCCCCATGAGACTGAGATGCGCACCTGGATGAGGGGAGCCTCTGCGGACGTGAAGGGGGAGAAGATCTACTTTAAAGATATTATCCCCTGGTGTCAAAATTCCAGTACTTACGAGACAAGAAGGATCCTTGAAAAAGAGACAAGTGCCTTATGCAAATTCCTGAGGCCCTTTGCCCTTAATTACTGGGAAATTCTTCTTGAAATCCTACGCGATGAGCTGGGCTTTGAGGGTTACATCGATTACTGTTATCAGAAGAAGGGGGTTGATTATCCCTATTTTTACAGGGTGATAAAGGACCTCTTGGAAGAGGTGGATGATCTCTATTTTCCTGCCATGGATCTGTGGACCCGGCGCAGGCTCGGCCTCCCCCTACGGGATCTTAATCGATTCGACGCCATCAAACTCCTAAGCCTTTCGGAGTTCAATGGGGTTTTCCCGGAAAAGAGCATGGAGGAGCTTACCGCCTTTTTCCGCTATTGGGACATTGACCTCAACGAAACCCCCGGGCTCTATTTGGATCTGGGCCGGGAAGAGGCCAAGAGCTCCCAGGCCATGTGTTTTATTCTTCAGATCCCTGAAGAAAGCTACATCCTGATGAAGCCAGAGGGAGGATGGATTGACCTGGAAACGCTCTGGCATGAACTGGGGCACGGGCTTTCCGCGGTTTTTACCTCTCCTGATCTCTCGGTGGTGGACAGGGAAATGGCTACTTCCTACAGCTTGTCAGAGTCATTTGCTTTTCTTCTTCAGAATCTGGCCCTGTCCGAGCCCTTTCTGGCGAGGTATCTTGGCCTAAGCCGGGTGGATTCAAAGACCCTTTCCTATTATAAGGTCCTCAAAGACCTGTCCATCTTCAGACGGTATGGGGCGAAGTTCTTGGCTGAATACGAAATGTTTTCCAGCGGGAACCTTTCAGACGGTGAGCCCTATGCGGAAATGATGGCCCGGTATACAGGTTTTTACTACCAACCGGAGAGCCATCTTTTTGATCTCGTCCCAGAGTTTTACTGCCTGGACTATGTGTTGGGGTGGCTGGGTGAGGCCATGTTGGAATCCCATTTGAGCCGGGAGTTGGGTGCCGATTGGATGTTCAGGTCCCAGACCGGTGCGATCTTAAGGCGTTGGTGGAAACAAGGCAACCGCTACGACATATTTGAATTCATGGAAAATAATGATTTGGGTCCCCTCTCTCCCAAGCCGCTTCTGGAGCGGTGGCACAGGGTGCTGGGTTAAGGGGACATTGTTGTAGATCCAAGCCCTTTCTAATCCCATGACCACAGAAATGATATACACAAAGGAGCGACGGCCCCAGGACCCTGAACAGGCCTTAATGGAAATCAGGGATCGGGCCGTTATGCTTTACCTCGCCGGGGCTTATCTCTGTGAATCGCCCCTTTTGAGGAAACTGGGGTTTAATATTGAACAAAACGTGGAGGCCTTGGTTGCGTACGTGGCGGAAATAAATGAAGAGAAAACGACCGCCCATTCGACCAATGTGGACAGTGACCTGGAAAGGATGGCCCACGTTGCCGAACTTCTGCAGACCGGAAATGAAGAGATCAGGCGCAAGTGCGGTAAAGGACAACTGGGCAAAGAGCTGTGCGACCAGGTTGCGGTTCTCGGGCAGAGGATCAAGGCCATGCGAGGAGGTGGGGAGAGTCCTCCCCTGACCTACGGGAAGATGGGCTCTGTGGAAGACTTTTTCGACAGGCTCAGAAGCTCCCTTAGGTTTGTCTCCGCCTCCCTGAGGGTTTTTCTTAAGACACTCGGCGTCCTTTTTGCCCTTTGCCTTGTCCTGTTTCTCATCCTTTTTTTTACCATGGAGAGCGAGAAAGATCTCTTAAAAGAGGTAAAACAGCAGAAGGCCCTTATCCTGGAAAAGGGGGAAGTCCTTTCCACTCTCAACAAAGCCTTGCGCGAAGCCAAGGGCAAGATAGCCCGAATGGGGCCTCAGGAATTGAGCAGGCAGGAAGAGGTGAGGCTTATGGATTTGAAACTCAAAATCTACAAGCTGGAGGAGAATAAGGCGACCCTTAAGAACGAGATGGAAGACCTTCAGAAGACCTTGGCCCACAAAGAGAAGGACCTTCAAGAGTTCAGGGGTAAGTCCTTCATGGAGAATCTCCTCAGACGATGAAGCGACTCTTCAAAAGGGATTCAAGGGCCTTAGAGGATATAGTCCTTAAATGCCCTTTTGTCCTGGACCCTGACGGTCACCGGCCTTTGGCCTAAAGGCCCTTGCACCTTGAGGGTACAATTCCCACCGCTTTCCGCGTCACTGTAAGCCGCGGTGATGGCTGCGGCCAGCCCGACGGCGTCAGGAGCAACCGCCCCCAGCATAATGGAGGTGGGACCCGGGGCTGAGGCCGAATTCAGGGTGAGGTCCTCTTCCCCGGAAAGGGTTTTTATGGCCTCATTTTCTGATTTGTTTCTCCCCACAACAAGTTTCGTTGAAGACCCTATTTTGAAGTACCGCCCCAATTTAAGCAGTTCGATCTCCCTGGTACCCAGGGATGCCGGCGAGGCCATTAAGTCGGCCAAACGGCGAGAGAAGCCAGGTTCCGTCAATAGACAGCCTCCCCCCGGTGAGGGGTAATTCTTTATGTTGAGACGTTCCGCCATCTCTATCTGCGGTTTCCTTGATCGCCCCTGAAAACCCATAAACAGGTCACGCTTAACCCAGGCTTGGGTTTCCGCTGTGGTTGGATCAAGGAGTTTTGCGGACAGGGGCCTCAAAAGGAGACCTTCGAGCCCGCTTTCCGAGGCAATAAGGGCAAGGGATTTTCGATTTTGGGACATGGGCCTCTGGCCCAAGACTTCGCCGGTCACCACAAAAGCGGCCCCTTTTGTCTCAAGCATTTCCCCTGCAATACGAAACATGAGGGCGTGACAGTCGATGCAGGGGTTCATGTTACCTCCATAGCCGTGCTTAGGCCTCTTTACCACCTCCAGGTGCCGGTCCGTAATGTCTATGACATCAAGGGGAAGGCGTAAAGATCCGGCTGATTTCCGGGCCTTTTCCGAAGTAAAAAAGGGTGTTTCAAAAAAAAGGCCCAGGACATCAATGTCCTGGGCCCTCATCAGTTGTACGGCCAGCATACTGTCCAGGCCCCCTGAAAAAACGCATAGGGCTTTCATCATAAGCTATCCATTATAATCCTGCCTCTGCGAGTGAACGGGCAAGTGCCTTCTGCTTTTCATTGAGTTCTTTGGGAACTTCAACGGCGATCTCTACATAAATATCCCCCCGGCCTCCTCCCATACGGGGCAGGCCGTAGCCCCTGAACCGGAACTTTGCATTGTTCTGCGTTCCTGAGGGGATCTTGAGCTTCAACCATTTGTGATCAAGTGTGGGGATTTCAATCTGGGCGCCCAGGAGAGTCTCGGAAAATTTGATGTGTCTTTTCAGGTGGAGATCAGCATTTTTTCTGCTGAAAACAGGGTGTTCAAGGATATTGATGCGGATATACAAATCCCCCCTGGGACCTCCGTAGGGGCTTTCCTCTCCCTTCCCGGAGAGTCTCAACTTCTTGCCGTCTTCGATCCCTTCAGGAATTTTTACCGAGACCTTTTCATTGTGGCCATCTACTTGGTATGAGATGATTTTTTCTGTTACGGCAGCTATTTCCTCCAGGGAAAGAGAAAGGTCATATACGAGATCTTGGCCCTTTAAGGCTCCTCTCTGGCCTTGAAAGCCTTCAAATGGTGCCCCATAGGAACAGCCTCTGCGGGAATAGAAACGGCCCGGGCCGCCCATGTCTCCAAAGATATTTCCAAATATATTCTGGCCTCTTCCACTTCCGCCAAAGCCGAACTCCCTGAAGATACTCCCCAAATCGAATCCACGAAAAATATCTTCCTGAGAGAACCTGTTTTGGAACCCCTCGGCTCCAAACATGTCATATTGTTTTTTCTTGTTGGGGTCACTCAGGACCGCATAGGCCTCACTGACCTCCTTGAATTTCGCCTCCGCCTCCTCGTTGGCTTTGTTTCGGTCAGGATGATATTTCAAGGCCAGTTTTCTGTATGCCCTTTTGATTTCCTCGGGAGAGGCGGATCTGGAAACCCCCAGAATTTTATAGTAATCCTTTCCTCCCATTTTGACTCGACTTCCCGTATCTAAGGCCTCAGTTTAAATCCTAAATGAATCAATAGAATAATAATCACACCCGGACAGAAGTCAAGGAGAGGCGGGGGTGAGACGGTAATCAAACCTGGCCTTCACATGAAGCCTGTCGAGGCTCACAGAGTCTGGAAAGGGCGGAAAGGGGGCCGCCGAACGGATAGCCCTCAGGGCCTCTGTATCAAGGATCCCGTGAAGGGATGGACGGAAGACCTGCATCCCCATGAGTTGACCCTGGCTGTTCAGGGTGAAGAGGACCGAGACCTCTCCTTCCAGGAGCCTTTCCCGCGCCTTTGGAGGGTATTGCCAGTGGCGCATCAGGGCGGCCTTGATGATTCGTGCATAGGAGACGTATCTCTTGTCCTTGGTGTTCAGAGAGATGGTATCTTCGGTCTTATCCAGCTTCTTGGGTTTTTGGGGTCCCGCGAGATCCGCTCCGCCCCCCTGGGGCTCAATCAACGGATCCACTGGGGGGCGCAGAAACTCCACCCGGTAAGCCTGCAAGGGCTTGGTAAACCAAGTGTGGGGCAAGGCCTCTTGGATAACGAAGAGCACCCCTGCATGGAGTGCGAGGGAGATGACAAGGCTGACCCGCATGGGCCCATTTGAAGGGCCTGGTGTTGACATGTTCTTATTTGTCCTGCCGGTTTTCTGGGCCATTGACCCACCAATCCGTTTTCTTGTCAAACCACCAATCAGTGCTGTGGCTATTCAGGACCTCCGTTGCCATATCTTTGGCCCCCTGGGTACAGAGCCTAGCCACCGCGAAGGACAGCCAGTCCCTGGCGTTGGGATTCCCGCGATCCAACTGCTCCTTAAGCTCCAGAATGAGGTCAAGCTGATCTGCATCCTTTGCCAGACGGGCCTCCAAGGTCTTTGCCTGGTTAAATTCATGGATCAGATCCGAGATGTCCGGGCCAAAGGGCAGGTTTTCTACCTGATCATGAAGAGCCTTGTCTTCATCGGAGCTCACATATCGCTTATTCACGTAATTGTGGTCACCGGTTCTGGCCTCTGGAAAATCGTGAAAAAGGCACATGAGAACGACCTTTTTCAGTTCGGCATCAGGCCTGGAAGAGGCCAGTACATAGCCGATGACGGCGGTACGAAAGGAGTGGTCCGCCACCGATTCCCGGCCGGAGCCGAGAAATTGGTACCCCGTGCGAGGCGTCTTTTTCAACATCCCTATTTCAAACAGAAACTGTGCAATCCTTTTCATTCTCATGCCTTATGGTTCAAAGTGAAGAGGGAGGCGGAGCCTTTCCTGCTCCGTTTGAACCCGGGAAATCTTGTAAGGAGCCAAAACGGTTATGGGCCTTTTAGACGATCCAGAATAAATGGTGAGGGGTCGTGGACCATGTTTTTTGAATAGGGATATGCGGGGAAAAAGTCAAGGAGCTTTTAAGGCGACCTATTG
>CAZNLL010000079.1:0-17995 GCA_964573885.1 uncultured Desulfobacteraceae bacterium
GCCTTTGATGAGGCCGGTGCCCGGTCCAAATGCCCTCTGGCCCCGGGTCTGGGCGCGAGGATTGCGGCCGGGATTATCCTTGAAGGCATGGAGGGGAAACTTTAAGGGGTGAGACGATGATCACTGGAGCACCTCCAGTCTGTGTGAGAAGGAGACATGTGGGGTGCCCGCCTTTCCCAGTTCGATAATGGTGATCATAAGACAGTCCCCGGAAACGGCATCCGTGGATTTGTGGGAGGAAACCACCAGGGGCAGCCCGGGCCTGTTCCACCAGATCCCATACTCGTGGTGGTGACCGAAGAGGAGGAGCTCACACCGGGTCTTGAGCGCCCTTAAGAGCCTTTGCGAGCCGTAGAGTTTGGTAAAAAAGCCTTCAGTAAAGGGGTGGTGGTGAAGAAGGGCCACCCGGGTTCGGCCCCGGTATTTGTCCAGGTATGTCTGAAGGGCGTCCGCCAGCCCTTTACTGATAAAGCCCCGGGCCGAGATCTGCTTGTCCTTGGGATCGCCCGAGTCTATACCGAAATACACGCAGGGGCCGTGTTCCCAGACGCCGAGCCCGTCGATTCCCTGCGGTTCCTGGTCCACACCCATCCAGGGCACCTCTTTCCGCCCCCAGCCGAGGGGACAACCGAGATATTCCATCCAGTTTTCCCAGCCATCCTCGCGGAGGATATTCCCCTTCCAGGCGTAGTCGTGATTTCCAGGAACGGTGAGCACGGGATTGGTTTTTGCCAGATCCTCCAGGAGTTTCCTGGCTTGCGTGAACTGGGTCCTGGTGGCCGAATCCGTAAGATCACCTGTGATGATCACCGGCACGCCGGGATGGGCAGAGGCCAGTTTCTCAAAAATCTTTACCGTGCGGGTCCTCTCTGTTTGTCTGAGGCCGATGTGCAGGTCGCTTAGGTGGACAATGGTATACCCTGCCATGGTGCCCCCTCCTTTCATGGCATTTCCCAAACCCCGGTTGCCTTCACCCCGTTGTTGCAAACGCATCGACTTCTTGGACCTATAAATTAAGTAAGAACAGGAAGTTATGATATGTCACATCCAGAGTCTAAATATCACTATCGGTGAATTCCAAATTTAAAGCCTTAAGAGTGGCATTGGGAGCCATAGAAGACAAAATGCAGAATCCTTAAGCGCCTTTCATGCAACAACGGGGTTTATATGTTGAGCCGATCGGGGAAAACCCCTGTCAGATCAGCATGTAGACCATGACGTTTCGTATCGAAAAGGCTTAAAGAGCCAAGTTCCAGCACCGAGAAACAACCATCGAAGGATTCGTGACTCTGGATTGAGGTAGGGTTTTGCCAAGAGCGCGTCTGAGGCTTTCGCATCGTCTGCTGTCTTTACCAGATCAAGGGAAGGTAAAACCTGGGCCTGCCGAGGGTACTAAAAAAAAAGGCCCTATCTATCGCCGCTTTAGCCGCGTTCCTTGGGCTTAGAGGCAGTTTCATTCACTTTCGAATTTGGTTATTTTATATAAAGAAGAATGTCAAGAAAAATTCTTGTGAGGAGCCAGAATTTGTAGGCCAAAAAGACGGGCCAACAGCACCTATGAAGAAAAAGGGCGAAATCTTTTTCAAGCCACTGGGGGCGGACCGGCGATGAAAAACCAGATCCTTTGCTCAGGAGTTTTTCAATTTTCTTTCTATCAGAGACCTTATGGCCAAAAAAATCTGGGACTGGGCAACACGATAATGATAGGGGGATCGGCCATAGGGATCGACGATATCATCCGCCTCCAGCCCTTCTGAAACAAAACTTCCCAGGTGTTCCACCCTTTCTTCGACTTCCGGCCAGCGCCTCCGGATGACCTCTGCGTGCGCCTTTTCCATAACCAGAATAATGTCCGCCCAATCCAAGAGGGTCTTTTCCAGTTGTCTTGCCTCGTGGTTATCCACGGGGATCCCCTTTTCCCTGAGGAAGGCCACCATCTTTGAATCCGGGGGCTGACCGGGATAGGCATGAAGGCCGGATGAGGCCACCGAGATCCCTTTCAAACCGAGGCGGATCACCTCGTTTTTCAGGATCATTTCGGCGGCGAAGCTCCTGCTTACATTTCCCGTACATACAAAAAGGATATTCATGCCCAGCCGCCCAGAGAACCCCAAGTGCCCTCCATAGCTTTAAATCCGGCCCCAGAGCGTTGGACTCATAAACGGCTTCAACCGGTTTGTGCAAGGCAATCGACCGTATCCATAATCAGGGCCGCTGAAATCTCGGCCATGGCCTGGCTCATCGCCTTTGCCAGGGCCCGCGGATTCCTTTCTTGACATGCCTTTGTCGCCTTGTAGGTCTTTTGAAAAAGGATCCTCTTGGAGATATCCGGCTCATTCTCCTTCATCAAGGTGACACTAATGGACAGGACGGCTTTCCAGGTCTTTTCCTCGTCCCATTCAAGAAATTCATTAACAGAGCCCTCCAGGACATAAGAGGAAGTGGACCTGCTCTGTTGCGGCAATACGGCCTTGAAAAGGCCGGACTGCTGTATGTCCCGCTGCAGGAAATAGGTGACCAAATCCCCGGGGTTGGTCCGCCATCTGTGATAAACATAGGCATCCCTCTCAAAGGATTGGCTGCGGTAGATGATGCGATTGCTGTTATAGGTGGGGGCCACGCTGAAGGGGCGCAATTTAATGACCGCCTCGACAGGCATAAGGCCGCCCATTGTGGGCGGATCATATTCCAGGGTGTAGAACTCGATCTTCTCTCTGGGTTGCTTCAGACTCAGACAAGCACACAGCAGGAGGCAAAACCCCAAGATGACAATGGCAACCTTCATCACCGTGGTGGACCTGTGCATAAGAAATCTCCCTGTCTACCTTTTGGGAACTTTGGGCTCCAAGGCCCTCGGAGGGGGCGGTTCCCCAAACAGAAGCTGTGAAGGTTGATCGGCCACAAGTTCAACGAGCCGGTTCAAGTTATCGCTCGCCCTTTCCAAATTCTGGGTTACCACCAGGAGGTGTCTTGCCAGATCCATCAGGGAATCATTCGTTCCCTGGACCAGAGAAGTTCCCTTTTCCAATAACAGGTGCGATTTCTCGATGGCCTTTTTAAAATCCACAATAGCGCCCTGGATGGCTTCTCTGTTTCTCACCAGCATGTTGTCCGCCCTCCCAACTGCCTGGTTGATCCGGTCCAGACCGATCTTGGCCTTGTCCATCACTACGGTAAGGGAACGGCTGGATTTTTCCAGAGACGCGACAATACCGTCCCATTTTTTAGGATCCAGTATGCGCCGCACCGCCGTCAGCACCGACGTGATATTCCTTGAAATCCCTTCCACGTTGGCATCAGCCATCACCTGGTTGGCATTGGCCAGGGTCAGTTTAATCTTGTCAGAAATCCCCTCAAGATCCATGGCCTTTATCTGTTTCATC
Source organism: uncultured Desulfobacteraceae bacterium (assembly GCA_964573885.1). Classification (GTDB taxonomy): domain Bacteria; phylum Desulfobacterota; class DSM-4660; order Desulfatiglandales; family Desulfatiglandaceae; genus CAZNLL01. The sequence continues at coordinate 3,384 of CAZNLL010000079.1, forward strand.
ACGTCATCCAGTCCCTGGAGCAATTTGCTGATTTCCGACGGCTTGGAGGCCACGATTGGATATTCCGAGGGAAAGCTCAGGTGAGGCGATAGATCAGGCTCCCCCTCCTTTTTTCGATCCAGCCCTATAAACATGCTCCCTGTAATCCCCACGGTCTTCAACTGGGCCACCATGTCTTTGGTCAGGGCCATATCTGTTTCAATTTTCAGGACCGCCTGGATCAATTTCGAATCCGGGGCAACGCCTATACTCTCCACCCGGCCGATGGACACACCCCTGTATTTCACGGGGGAATCCTTGGTCAAGCCCTGCACAGACTCATTAAAATAGGTTACGTAATACTTGCCCTTTTCAAAATAACGAGACATGCCCAGCCAGACGATGGCCAATACGGCAATACAGAGCCCACAAGCGACAAAGAGTCCCACCGTGAATTTGGTCTTCTGGGAGGCCATTAAGCCCGGTCCTTTCCTGATACGGTCAAGTGATTATCACCCTCCCGGTTAAAAAACTGTCTCACAAAGGCATTTTGACTGTGATCTCGAAGATACCTGGGATCCCCTTCAGCAATAATTCCTTTGGTTTTCTTATCCAACATGATGACCCTGTGGGCCACGGCAAAGATACTCTCAAGTTCATGGGTCACAATGACCATGGTGGTTCCCAGACTCCGATTCAGATGGATAATGAGATTGTCGAGCCCTGCTGAAGTAACCGGGTCCAATCCTGCTGAGGGTTCATCAAAAAAAAGGATTTTTGGATTAAGGGCCATGGCCCTGGCCAGACCGGCCCGCTTTTTCATGCCCCCGCTTATTTCTGAAGGAAGATGGTTTTCATATCCCTCCAGATCAACCAGATTCAATTTCATCTTGACCAGGGTGTCCACGGCCTCCCGGGGAAGGTCCGTGTAATCCTGAATGGGCAGGGCGATGTTTTCAGCCAGGGTCATAGACCCGAAGAGGGCAGCGCTCTGATAGAGCACGCCGATCTTGTGCAATACTTCTTGGAATAAGGCCTCATCGCAGTTGGATATGTCATCACCGTCTATAAGGACCTTCCCGGACATAGGGGGAATGAGCCCAATGAGATGTTTCAAAAGGGTGCTCTTGCCGCACCCGCTGCCTCCCAGAATAACAAATATCTCTCCCTCATAAACGTCGAAGGACACACGGTTTATGATAACGCTATCCCCGTATCCGCCGATCAGATCCCTGACCCTTATGATACCCTGTGTTTCCATGGCATTATGTTTGTTCAACACGACAGGGCTCGGGCCTCAGGCTAGCCCCGCCCTGAACCCGGTTCTTATCCCCAGTACCGGATGATAACGGAGAAAACCGAGTCTGATAAAATGATAAGAAAAATGCTGCTCACCACCGCTGACGTGGTGGCCTGGCCTACAGACGCAGCCCCGCCTCTTACCTGGAATCCCCGCAGGCAACCTATCCAGGAGATAAGGAGGGCAAAGACGGCGCTCTTGAAAAGCCCCAAAAAGACATCAAAAAGGGTCAGCGTCTTGATGGTCTGGGCCATATAGGCACTGGCCGTGAGGTCGAGCATAGAGATCCCTACCACAAGGCCACCGGCTATGGCAAATACATCTGAGAAAAGGGTCAAAAGCGGGACCATCACCACAGAAGCGATCATTTTGGGCACAACCAGAAACCGGGTCGGATCAAAGCCCATGGTAAAAAGGGCGTCCACCTCTTCGGAAATCTTCATGGTGGCGATCTCCGCGGCAAAAGCGGAGCCGGACCTTCCTGCCACGATGATGGCCGTCATAATAGGACCCAGTTCCCGGGCCATGGCAAGGCTGACCAAGGAGGCCACGTAGATGTTGGCGCCGAATTGTTCAAGCTGAACCGAAGACATAAAGGCCATGATCAGGCCCAACAGGAAACTGATAAGACCTACGATGGGGAGGGCATCCACCCCCGTTCTCTGCATATACAGTAAGGTGTCGTCCTTTCGCAGAGTCCTGGGATGAAGGCAGACATGGATCAGTGCCAAAAGCACGGATCCCATGAAAGAGATGGCATACTTGAGGTCAGCGGCATGCCTGAGGGTGGCTTCTCCAAGGCGTACAAGACTGCCCGGCGCTTGTTTCTTGACAAAGGTGACTCTCTCACCCAGCTTGCTGAAGTTGAGGATAAAAAGGATCTCTTTGATCCTGTCGCTTTCATTTTTAAGAACAAAACGGTCTTCACCACCCACCAATCTTTTCAGTTCCACAAGGACCAGAGCCCCAAAGTCATCCAGATAATGAACCTCCTTGAGGTCTACAGTCAGTGAACTGGGTTTCTTGCCTTTGACCTCTCGGCCCAATTCCTGAATTAGAGAGGCCGCATTCGTGGCATCCATATTGCCCTGGAGATAAAGGGTAATATCGCCGTTACGTCCTTGGGAGATTTGATACTGGCAGGTCTGCAATGCCTCGAAACCCTTCATGCATCAGAAACCACTGAACTGGAATGCCTTCAGATCCTCTTCGTCCACCCTAAACTCGCGTTGCACCAGATCCATATCCATTTGAAAAACCAACCATCCCAGGAAACGCCCGCCCTTCTCCAGTTCAAAGGCCACTTCTACCGCCTTCCACCCCATGGGGTGCTCTTCATTTGCACGATACACGGTAAGCACACTGTGGGGAGACTTTTGGCCGCCCCTGAAAGAGATCCCCCCGTAGGAACTTCCCAATAGCGTGGATTCATCGAGACCCTCCTTGACCGAGTAAGCATCCCACACCTTCTTATCCTTATCAAGGAGGACCAAGCCCGTATAAGGAATTACCGTTCCTTTCTGGATGGAGAAGAACTCTTCCATAATTGGCGTGCTTTGGTACCTGTCCCTGTCTGGGATGGACTTGGCCAACATGGATTTCAACAAGGCATAATCCTTGGCAAGGTGATTCTTGAGTCCCTGTCTGGCAAAATCGAGAGACCCCTTTCCCCTTGCAAAATGCGGGTATCCGTAAAAAATAGCCCCGGCCAAAACCAGAAGCAACGAAATAGAAGGGATGAGCCAATATCTGACGCGGCGGTATCTCTTCTCCAGCTTTGTGACCTCTGTCACGTCCCGGCCAAGGGAAAGGACCCCTTGAACATTATGATGGCCGTCATAGAGGATGGTCATGCTGGTGGATATGAACCGAATGCCCTTTTGGGGATGCCTGACGGGCAGCGTCTTTTCCCGGACCGACTCCTTGGATTGGACCTCATTTAGAAAACTTCTGTAATGCTGCGGTTTTTCATAGATCTCCTCTACGGATTTATCCTTAACCTCATCCCATTCCCATCCATAGAGTTTTTCGGCTGCTGCATTCCAGGTAAGAATCCGGCCTTCGCGATCTGAGAGGATCACCGCATCGGGAAGCTGATCACAAAACTCCTTGAGCCCGTAAAGGACCTGGCTGGCCTCGTCAAGCCTTTGAGCCAAGAGCTTGGTTATTTCCCTGGCCACGTTGGGGAATTTGTTCAGGAATGCCGTAGCCTCATCCTTGGGGATGCAAATGGCCTTTACAGGGCTCCTGGCCTTTAGGGTGGCCGTTCTCTTCGCCCCCAGAAAAAAGGACATCTCCCCGAAAAGGGAACCGGGCTCAGAGATCTCCGCGATCCTCTGCTTCCCCTTGATCACATCCAGTTCCCCGGAGACCAGTATATAGAGGTCCTCTGATTTATCACCTTCGTAAAACAAGGACTTCCCTATGTCATATGTGACGACATAGCTGGCCAGTCCGGGGTCGTTAATGACGTCTGAAAGCATTTGAGAGACCTCTGCTTTCTATCTTTTGGGGTAAAAGATCATCCAGAAATATAGGTAACCACCCCAATTAAGTCAAGTTCTCCTTTTCAATCAAAGATCTTGGCCGGGACAACCCGGGTATGCCACGTCAATTTGTGATGTCGGTTTTTGATCCCTCTCCTGGACAAAGGTGTGCGGATCAGGTCCGCCAAGTCCATGAAGTCAAAAAATCCGGCAAGTTTCCCTATCAAACCCGCTGTAAGCCCCTAGAAGGTACCGTGCCGGCCCATACCCTTTGCGAACCGTACCGCTCCCGCCTCGGCCCCTGCGGCCAGGGAATGCTGGCCGTGACGAAATTCATTGGCCATGGCCTCCTCAAAAGGAGAATTCCACTGCTCATAGGCGGACATTCTGTCCTCACGCATACATACCTCCGGGAAGGCCGCAATCTCTCGGGCAAGCTTTTCTGCCTCGGCCCTTGCCTGGCCCTGGGGGACAACCCGGTTGGCGAGTCCCATTTCCAGGGCCTCCTTGGCGCCCACCGGCCTCCCGGTAAGGATCATGTCCAGGGCACGGCTCAAGCCGATGAGGCGGGGCAGCCGAACCGTCCCTCCGTCTATAAGGGGTACGCCCCAGCGCCTGCAAAAGACACCCATGACGGCATTCTCCTCCATCACCCTCAAGTCGCACCAAATGGCCAGTTCCAGCCCCCCCGCCACGGCGTACCCTGAGACCGCGGCAATCACCGGTTTTGAAAGCCGCATGCGCGTAGGGCCCATAGGGCCGTCGCCGGAAGGTTCCACCCGATTGGAGCCTTCCCCAGAGGCCAGGGCCTTGAGATCCGCACCGGCACAGAAATGACCGTGGTCCCCAAACAAGACCCCCGCCTTTGCCGTTTCATCCTCTTCAAAGCCCCGAAAGGCCTCGGCCAAGGCCTCGGCTGTGGGGCGATCCACGGCATTTCTCACCTCCGGCCGGCTCAGGACCACCGTGGTCACAGGCCCGTCTTTTTCAATGACAATACTCATGGCTCTCCTCCCAGTGCCTTGATTTGCATTCCTCACCGTCCCTTATGATTCCAAGGAAGATACAGGCGCCGGGCCAAAGGGTCAAGGGTCCAGGGGCGCCGGACCGACCCCCCAGGTCTCTTTCAAACATTGACTCACGGCCTTTTGATCGACTATATTTTCATGACCCCGGGGGAGCGTCCTTTCGATGGCTCCCGAGGGCCCCATGGGCAAGACACAGGCGGCGTAGCTCACAGCCTCCTCATCCCTCCCCAAACACCTATTGGAGGTATTGTATGAAAAAGTACAAGACAATCTTGGTGGAGAAACAAAACCGCATAGGAACCATCACCCTGAATCGCCCGGATAAATTAAACGCCATGAATCTGGAGCTCAAAAATGAACTTCTCCAGGCATTTGAAGAGCTTGATGCAGATCCGGATGTGAGTGTATTGATCATGACCGGGGCGGGCAAGGCCTTTTCTTCAGGCCATGACAACAGCTCTCCCCCCTCTGAGCTCCCTGAATTTGTGAGCCTTAAGGAAGAAGAAAAACTCTTCGGCCTTGAAAAGCCCATCATAGCGGCTATACACGGGTATACCCTGGGTGACGGCCTTCAGCAGGCCCTCCTCTGTGACATGATCGTCGCCTCGGAAAACGCCGTGCTCGGGTTCATCGGGGCCCTGGTAGGAGGGCTCTGTTACGGTTCCTTTACCGTGCTCCCCGCGGTGGTAGGCAAAAACAAGGCCAATGAACTGCTCCTCACCTGTGATCGCATCACCGCCCAGGAGGCCCACAGAATCGGCCTGGTCAACCAGGTGGTGCCCCATGACCAACTCATGCCCGCGGCCGTGGAAATGGCCGAAAAGATCATGAGGTGCCCCCCTTTATCCATCAAATACACCAAACAGGGCCTGAGGATGCCCTTGGTGAACCAGGCCCATAGGCAGGCCCTGGAGGAAGGCTGGCCCGCCATCATGGCTGAAGGCCCGACAAAAAGAGATTAGGCACCAAAAAATTTTTTGAATTTCTTCTTGACAAATCAAAAAAAAGCGGCATAGTCTGGCGACCAGGTTAGTGACATTCACTAACCTTTCAACACAAGTATTCCCGCTTCCCTGAAGCAAGGGGAGAAATCCTGGAAACATTTAGAGTCGGCCACCCAACTGAAATCAGATATTTTTCCGGTTTTACCTTTAACCACGAAAGTATTTCATATGGCTGGCACCCGAGTTCCCAATGCATCCTTGAAAGATGCCCAATCCAGGCCATTCCCTCCGGGCCGTATTAAGATTGCCAATGCCCTCAAGGTCCTGATGGAAAAAAAGCAATTCAGCGCCATCACCACCAGTGAAATTGCCAGGACCGCAGGCGTGACAGAGGCCCTTATATACAAATATTTCAAAGACAAACGCGATCTTCTCCATGAGGTCTTGAGGGAGTACCTCGAAGGATTTGTCTCCCAGATCCTAAAAGAAATAAAAAACGTCAAGAGCACCAAAAAAAGGCTCAGGAAACTCATTCAACTTCATTTCAGCCTTTACTCCAAAAATCGGGTTTTTTCCAGAATTCTGACCCTTGAGGTCAGAAACTTCCCCGCTTATTTTGAAAGCCCTACATATAAACTGGTCAAAGAATATGGGGACATCATCCTAAGTATCATTGAAGAAGGCGTCCGAAAGGGTGAAATTCGAAATGATGTTTCACCCAGGTGTATCAGACAGTTCATCCTGGGGGGAATTGAGCACTTTATATTGCCCAGGATTATCTTTGATCTTGAGATCTCAGAGGAGGCCTTTACGGAAGATCTTTGTAAGCTGGTTTTCTCTGGAATTGAATCACCTGAGGCCACATCCAGGGCTCAATAAGGCCTGGTGTAATTGTACAAGCCCTATCTCAAGGCGGTAAGGATATTGGGTGGCTGGGTCATGGCCTTACACCATTGGGATTAAGGTCTCCACAAAAGACTTTGTCCCGTACGATTTTCAGGGATTAAGGAGGGATCAGGTTGGAACCAGGCCAGGAAAAAAAGGACATCGCCCTTTACGTGGAGGGCATCTACCTCTCCTTTGGGGGAATCAGGGTATTGAACGACATCTCCTTTCATGTCCAGGAGGGGGAAATCCTCTCCATTATCGGGCCCAACGGAGCGGGAAAGACCAGCCTTCTCAATTGTCTGTCCGGTTTTTACAAGCCGGAACGGGGCAGCGTGGTGTTCAACGACAGGGACATTACCAAGTTGCCTATTCACAGGAGGGCCAAACTGGGCATGGCCCGGACCTTCCAGGGCATTCAGTTGTATCCCGGTATGTCTGTGCTCAGCAACATCTTGACGGGTCGCCATGTGGCCATGAAAACCAACTTTCTCCAGGCCTTTATCCACTGGCCCTGGGTTCACCGTGAGGAAATCAAGCACCGGAGAATTGTGGAAGAGATTATTGACTTCCTGGAGATCGAAAGCATTCGGGACAATATTGTGGGGGAACTCGGTTACGGACTGCGCAAGCTGGTTGACCTGGGCAGGGCCCTGGCCCTTCGGCCCAAGATCCTTATCATGGATGAACCCATGGCCGGGATGAACATGGAAGAAAAGGAGGATATGGCCCGATTCATCCTGGATATCGAAGAATTCCTCTCCATTCCCATCATCCTGGTGGAACATGATATGGAAGTGGTTATGGACATATCCGACCGGATCGTGGTCCTGGATTTCGGAAACCTGGTGGCCCAAGGCAAACCCGATGAAATACGGAAAAATCCCGTGGTCATTAAGGCCTACCTTGGGGAAGAAGATGAGCAAGATCCCTTGAGTTATAAGGCATGGGATAAACCTATTGAGGACGGGGACAAAAATGAAGGGTGACCAACAAAAACGCCGATTTCCGCCTCTTGAGGCCGACACCGTACCCAGGCTCCTGCGCACCAGGACCCAGCAGTATCCAGACAAAATCTTTATGCGGCGCAAACACTTAGGCATCTGGCAGGCCCATACCTTTTCAGAAGTCTATGAAAAGGTGAAGAATATCTGTCTGGGATTGCTGGCCCTTGGGCTTCAAGAAGGAGAAACAGTGGCCATTATCGGCGAAAACGAGCTGGAGACCTTCTGGAGCGAGTATGCCGCCTTTTGTGGCTGTGCCAAGGTGGTCTGTCTCTATCCCGATACCACCCCCGACGAGTTACACTATGTGCTGGACAATTCCGAGACCGTCATGGTTGTGGCTGAAGACCAGGAACAGGTGGACAAGACCCTGGATATCCGGCACCGCCTGGAAAGACTGAGAAAGGTCATCTTCTGGGACCCCAGGGGAATGTGGTCTTATCACGACTCCCTGCTCATGGATCTCGCCGAGGTTCAGGAAAAGGGCAAGAGATACGGAGAACAACACCCCGGCCTTTTTGAACAAAAAGTGGACTCCGGGAAAAAGACGGACATCGCCGTCCTCAGTTACACCTCCGGGACATCGGGCAATCCCAAAGGGGTTATTATGGATCATAATTTCCTCCTGGATAACGCCATGCGCCTTCATGCCAATCTGCCCCTCAAGAAATTCAGCCCCTACCTCTCCTATCTGTCCCCTGCCTGGGCCACAGAACAATTTTTCGGGGTGGGCCTAGGCCTTCTCCTCCCCTTTGAACTCAACTTTCCTGAGGAACCCGAGACCATCCTGGCCAATATCCGTGAGCTGGGAGCGGGGCTCCTGGTCTTCGGTCCCAGGCAATGGGAAAGCCTGGCTTCCACTGTGCAGTCTCATATGCTGGACGCAGGGCCCCTGAGGCGTTTCATCTATAACCTGGGCTTGAAGGTGGGCTACAAGGTGGCCGCGGCAAGGACGGAAAGAAAGAGCGTCAATGCCTTTTGGTATGTGGCCTACCCCTTTGCAGAACAGTTTGTATTAAAGTCCCTGAGAGACAACCTGGGACTCAAATACTGTTATCTCCCCATAAGCGGCGGATCGGCCATGGCGCCCGATGTGTTCCGTTTTTTCCATGCTATGGGCATCAAACTTCGGAACGCTTACGGGGCCTCTGAGGCCGGCATGTTCACCACCCACATGGGAGACAAATTTGACCTTGAAACCCTTGGCACATGGTACAAATCCCACCCGGATATCGGCCCCCCCTTTGAGTGGAGGGTCACCAAAGAAGGGGAACTCCAGGTCCGGGGCGGCGCAGGTTTCCAGGGCTATTACAGGGACCCGGAAAAAACCAGAGAAGCCCTGGACGAAGGGTGGTTCAAGACCGGGGACGCGGTCCGCATGACAGACGATGGGCAACTCATCTACCTGGACCGGGTCAAGGATCTGCGAGAGCTTTCCAACGGATACCGCTTCCCCCCCCAGTTTATTGAGACCAGGCTTCGGTTCTCCCCTTTTATCAAAGACGCCATCATTCTGGGAGACAAGGAAAAGCCTTACGTATCGGCCTTAATCAACATCGATTCCGAAAACACGGGCCGGTGGGCGGAAAAAAACAATATCGCCTACGCCACCTTTCCCGACCTCAGCCAGAATAAACAGGTCAGAGAGCTGGTCCGGGGTGAATTATACCGGGTCAACCAGATGCTGGACCCGGGTTCAAGGGTCAAGTCTTTCATCAACCTCCCCAAGGAACTGGACCCTGACGAGGCGGAATTGACCAGGACCCGTAAATTGCGTCGGGGGTTCCTCGAAGAAAAATACGGGGAAATGATCGGCAACATTTATGAAGGAGTCAATGAGTTTAAGACGGAAATTCCTGTGAAATACCAGGACGGTCGGACCGGCGTGGTGCGGGCAGATGTCTTTGTTAACCTGATAGAGACAAACCATTCGGGGGATTAAACAGATTATGACAGATTTTTTCCAATACCTCATCAACGGTGTTCTGGTGGGCCTCCTCTATGCCATGATCGCCCTGGGCTTTATCGTGATCTATCGGGCGGGACGCATCCTTAACCTGGCTCAGGGGGAGGTGGTGGTCTTCGGAGGGTTCATCGTGTGGACCTTTATCGCCGGGGCCTCTCTCTCTTTATGGATCGCCCTGCCCCTGTCCCTTCTGTCCGTATTGGTCATCGGGTTTTTGGTGGAACGGGGGATTTTCCGGCCCATGATCGGCCAGTCCATCTTTGCCAACGTGATGATCACCGTGGGTCTCATGGTCCTCATGCGAGGGGTCATGCTGGTGATATGGGGGGCAGACGCCCAGTCCTTTCCAGCTATCTTTTCTCTCAAGGCCATTGAAATCGGACCCTTATCCTTTACCCGCTCTCTCTTTATTGGAGGGATAATCGCCCTGGGGGTCTTTGCAGCCATCCACTGGGTCTTTGAAAAGACGCGGTGGGGTCTCAGGTTGACCACCGTGGCGGAAGACCACGTGGTGGCCCAATCCATGGGCATATCCGTAAAACGCTCCATCGCCATTGCCTGGGCCATAGGATTTGTCCTGTCCACCCTGGCGGCGGTGACCTTTCTATCCGGTCAGTCCATCAATTTCCTGGTCTCTGAAATCGGACTGCGGGCTTTGCCGGTCGCGCTTCTGGCCGGCCTGGAATCCATTTGGGGGGCCGCACTGGCCGGGATTATCATCGGCGTGGGCGAGGCCATGGCCGCCGCCTATCTGGATGAATACACCATGGGCGCCATGTCCGAGGCCTTCCCCTTTGTGATCATGCTCATCATCCTTCTTGTCAGGCCCCAGGGATTATTCGGCTGGAAAATCATTGAAAGGATTTAGCTATGGCTATCTTACCGTGCGGGGTACATTCCACCACCTACAGCCAAGACAAGGCCTTTATCCGGACCCGGGCCCAATGGGCCTGTCTGATCGGCTTCCTTGTGCTCCTCTTTGCCTTGCCTCTTTTTATCGGCACCAGGATGCTCAGCATCCTTATCGTCATGGCCATTACAGTCGTGGCCGTTGTGGGCCTTCAAATCACCGTAGGGCTTACGGGACAGATCAATCTCGGCCAATCCGCCTTCATGGGCATGGGGGCCTTTACCGCAGCCAGCCTGTCCGCCAATTTCCACCTTCCCTTCTGGCTGGCCATCCCGGCCGGCGGCCTGGGCGGGGCCCTCCTTGGGGCCATCTTCGGAATCCCGGCCCTGAGGGTCAAAGGCTTCTACCTGGCCCTGACCACCATTGCAGCCCAGATCCTCTTTCCCCTTCTCATCATGCGCCTGCCATCCGGGTGGTTTGGGGGGGCCAATGGCATGGGTCTCAGCCCCGCTAAAATCGGAGGTTTTGTGTTTCAGACTGAAAAGAGTCTTTACTACTTGATCATGGGAACGACGGTGATCATGATCGCCTTTGCCTTCAATTTGACCCGAAGCCGTGTGGGCAGGGCCCTCATGGCGGTGCGGGACAATGATATCGTCAGCGAGATCATGGGCATTAATCTCTTTACCTATAAAACCCTGTCTTTTGGCATCGGCTCCCTCTTTGCAGGGGTGGCCGGAGGCCTCTGGGCCTATTATATCCGCTATGTCATGGTGGACCAGTTCAACCTCTGGTTCAGTGTCTGGTATCTGGGGATGATCATCGTGGGGGGCGTGGGCAGCATCTTCGGTGCTATCCTGGGAACAGTATTTCTCCGGAGTCTCCAGGAACTCATTACCATTGCGGGACCCCTTTTAACAGAGCTTTTCCCCCAAATGGGCGGGGGGGCCGTGTGGTTCTCAGGGATGAACATCATCCTGGGGGCCGTGATCATCCTTTTTCTTATATTTGAACCCAGGGGCCTTGCCCACAGATGGAATGTGATCAAACACTCATTCAGGATCTGGCCATATCCCTATTTCTAGATTGCTAGGTGGGGATGAGGAGGGTTAAATAACCAAAACTATATCAAAAGGAGGTTGGAGATGAGGAATTCAAAGAAAAACCTGTTCTGCGTGGCGGTCACCCTGTTACTGGCCGTGGGCCTTATGGTGCCAACGGCCTCTGCCAAAACCCACACCTACAATGTGTCCTTTTCGGCCGACTATAGCGGCCCCTATACCTATCTCATGAAGAGCGCGGATCCGGCGCAGGAGATTTTTCTCCACTGGTGGAATGAGACGGTGGGAAAGGACCTGGGTGTCAAGGTGGTGCGCAAGGCCTATGATAGCCGTTATAACCCGGCCGTGGTGGCCAGTCTCTGGCCCGGGATCCTCTCCGGGGACAACCCCATTGCCCATATGGGCCTGGGAGGATGTGACGTGGCCAGCCTTATGAAGCGTCTCCCCTCGGATAAGGTACCCATGTTCATGTCTACGGCCACGTATGGGTATTGCTGGAAGCCCAATCAGTGGATGTTCCAGCCCAGGCCCACCTATGCCCATGAATTCCGAGGCTTTTTGTCCTGGGTCCTGGATAACTGGAAAGAAGACCGGCCCGTCCGGATCGGGGCCCTCAGCACCCAGGGTATCCCGGCCTATGAAGACATGGTGGCCGGAGTAAAAAAATTCTGTGCCGATGAACCCCAGTTTGAGTTCGTCGGGGTGGAGTGGATCAAACTGGTGCCCGTGTCCGTCTCAAGCGAGGTAAAGCGCCTGGTCAAGAAAAAACCCGATTACATTTATATGGGGACCAATGTGCACCAGGTGGTGGCCCTTATCCGGGCCCAGAAGGAATTGGGCATCCATATCCCTGCCGTTATGGCCACCCACACGGACCTTATCATTACCGCCAAGGCCTTGTCCTGGAAGGAACTGGAAAACCATTTCGACGTGGGGGCCTGTAACTCCCCATTGGACAAATCCACTGAGGCCTACAAGCTCTTCGAGCAATACCGCCCCAAACTGGCTCCCGAGGCCCCTTGGGACCTCAATGCCGTTCAATTCGCAGGCCAGCTTGTCTTGACCTTGAGGGCCGTTGAAAGGGCCGCCAAAAAGGTAGGTGCCGGGAATATTACAGGGCAGGCCGTTTACGACGCCATGTATGAGGGACCTTTCACCGAGGAAAACCTGCTGGGCCTCTGGCCGACCTTGAAATATACCAAGGAGGCTCCCTTTTCCACCTACCACATGAAGGTCAAGAGCAGTACGGTAAGAGATGGGAAGCACGTTTTGACATCACCAGACTGGCTCCCCATCCCAAAAATCAAAAAATGGTGATCGATTAGGACAAGCGCATGCTGGAACTTGTCAATGTAGAATTTATGTTCAGCGGGGTCATCCTCGTTTTAAAAGGAATTTCCGCCAAGGTCCCCAAGGGGGAAATCATCACCCTCTTGGGGGCCAACGGGGCCGGCAAGACGACCACCATCGGGGCCATCAGCGGACTCCTCCACACGGAAGAGGGTGAAGTGACCGATGGACATATCCTTTTTGAAGGAAAGCCCATCGAACACAAGGACCCTACGGATATCGTGAGAAAGGGAATCGTGCCGGTCCTGGACGGCCGCCGGGTCATCGAACATATGACGGTGGAGCAAAACCTGCTGGTGGGCTCACACATGCGGCCGGATATCAAAGAGGTCCGGGAGGACATGGAAAAGGTCTATTCCTACTTTCCCATTCTGGGGCGGCTCAAGAACAGGACCACCGGGTATCTCTCCGGCGGGGAGCAGCAGATGCTGGTGACCAGCCGTGCCCTGATGGCCAAACCCAGACTGATGCTCCTGGACGAACCCTCCATGGGTCTGGCCCCCCTTGTGGTGAAAGAGATCTTTCAGGTCCTGGCCAGGCTCAACAGGGACGAGTCTATCACTATGCTCCTGGTGGAACAGAATGTGAGGATAGCCTTGTCCATTGCAAGCTATGGGTACCTGCTCGAAAACGGCCGGATCGTCCTCGACGGCACGGCCCGGGACCTGGCCGCCAATGAGGACATCAAGGAGTTCTATCTGGGGCTCAGCCTGTCCGGGGGCCGCAAGAGCTATCGGGAAGTGAAGCATTACAAACGACGAAAACGCTGGCTGGGTTAAGGCCTTGTGTTGGATGGATTATTGGAACATGGGACATACTGTCAGCGCAACCTATAACCCCTTTACAAGGAAAGGAATCCTTACATGGACTTAAAAGATCGTGTGGCTGTGATTACAGGAGGGGCCTCCGGACTGGGAGAGGCCACGGTTCGCCTCCTGGTCGACTGCGGCGCAAAGGTGGCCATCTTTGATTTTGCAGAGGACCGGGGAGCCAAGGTCGTCTCAGACCTGGGCAATGCAGCCATTTTTTGTAAAACCGACGTGACGGATGAAAAAACCGTTCAAGATGCTGTAGACAAGACCATGGACGCCTTGGGCGCCATCCATGTGGCCATCAACTGCGCCGGGGTGGGAACACCGGCAAAGGTCTTGGGTAAAGAGGGCCCCATGGACATGGCCCAGTTCAACAGGGTGGTGCAGATCAACCTCATGGGAACCATGAACGTGGTCCGCCTGGCCGCGGCAAAGATGATGGAAAATACCCCCAATGAGGACGGGGAAAAGGGCGTGGTCATCAATACCGCTTCCGTGGCCGCCTTTGAGGGGCAAATCGGACAGGCGGCCTACGCTTCCTCCAAAGCAGGGGTGGTGGGCATGACCCTTCCCATTGCCCGGGAGTTCGCGGCTTACGGGATCAGGGCGGTGACCATCGCTCCAGGCGTTTTCATGACACCCATGATGGCCGGGCTCCCGGAAAAGGCCCAAGAGGCCCTCGGTCAAATGATGCCCTTTCCCAAGAGGCTGGGCAAACCCTTTGAATTCGCACGGCTGGCCAAAGAGATTGTGGAAAATCCTATGCTCAATGGCTGTACGATCCGGCTTGATGCGGCCCTCAGGATGGCCGCCAAGTAAGAGAGGCCCTACACCGGGAGGATGGAATAGGGGCCTGTCGATGTTGTGCTCTTTTCGGGCGGGGGCTGATACCCCGCCCTTAATGCCAAGGGCATTTGTTCACACTCAAGACACCTCTCTTCAGGCGG
>CAZNLL010000080.1:0-17759 GCA_964573885.1 uncultured Desulfobacteraceae bacterium
TAAGGAGTGGTAATTGCCGCCCAGTTTACCCCAATCGGGATTGGTATCAACCTTTTGCTGGATGCCGTGGATCGCCATTTGAGATACTGGAGCGCCGGAAGTTGGATTTCCGAAGGAGACCGGATACTACTTTTTTGAGTCGTTCCACACTGTTACCCTTTTTTTCTACAAAAGCGGTCGTGCTCAGGAGAGCCGGATGGTGCGCGTAATCAGAGAGAAAGGTGTGAACCACCACAGGCAGGGTGGGTATGCGGTCCTCAATTTTCTCCAATATCGCCGTTTCATTGGAATCCGCCGAGTCGGGCAGATCCAGATCCAGGATGACAAGATCAAGAGGCTCAGGACCATAGACCCATCTGAGGACTTCCTGACCGTTTTTGGCCAGCCGGACCTCATAGCCCTCAGCCATCATTTCGCGCCTTAAGAACTCTCTTACATTCCGGTTTCGATCCGCTATCAAGATGGTGAATGCCTTGTCCACGTCTTAGGTGTCCTTCTATATAGAACTTGATAGAGAAAAGCAAACGCTTATAGAGGACCAAGCAGGGCTTTTATGCCGTTTAAAAGCCATGTCTCTTGCCTTTAAGTTCTTGAACCTTCTCCTCGGCTTTGGGAGTCAGTCAGTTCCAGGTTCAATTGGTATTGGCCTCCCGCCTCGGGGATCCTGGAGACGGTAAAGCCCAACCTTTTGGCCAAAGCCAGCATGTGGGTGTTTTCCGCCAAGACCAGGCCCCACAAAGATTTAAGGCCCCTCTCTCCGGCAATGCCCACTAGCCGTTCCATGAGGGCCGCCCCGATTCCCTTGCCTTGCCATGGGTCCCCCACCAGGACGGCGAATTCAGCCTTCTTTCCGCCGGGATCACTCATAAGCCTGGCCACAGCCAGTAGTTTCTCCTCCTTTTGGGTGGTATCCAATGCCACCAGGGCCACATCCCGGTCATAGTCGATCTGTGTGAAGAGGGCCAGCATCTTGGGGGGAATTTCTTTCATGGGCCTAAAGAACCGGTAGTAAATAGTCCGTGAAGACAGGGCATGAAAGAGCTCTCTGAGCAGTGGGGCATCCTCCGGCTTGATGGGCCGCAAAAAGATGTTAACGCCTCCCGTGGTGGTGATGGTCATTTCGTACTGGTTCGGATAAGGGCTGATGACCAGGTGAAGGGGTGCCGGAAGGGTCGAAGGGGTTATCAGCACACGGGCGTCCACAGCCCAGGCCTTGTCCCCTGCCAGGATCATGGGATTGATATCCAGTTCGGAGACCTCAGAAAAATCGCTTACCAGCTGGGAGAGCCTGATAAGGAGTTCTTCCAGAAGCTCCATTCTGGCAGGTGGGTGGTTTCGATACCCTTTCAGGATCCCGTAGATCCGGGTGCTCTGGATGAGCCTCCTGGCCAGAAGTCGGTTCAGAGGGGGTAGGGCCAGGGCCCGGTCTTTCAGAATCTCCGTCATGATTCCCCCCAGGCCGAAAAGGATGACAGGGCCGAAGTCGGGGTCTCTCTTGCTTCCCATGATCAGCTCGTAATCGGGGGTGCTCACCATAGGCTGCACAGTGACGCCCAGGAGTTCGGCCTTTGGATCATAGGTCCGGCACCTCTCCATGATCCCGGAGAAGGCCTCCTCCACATCTTTATCACTTCGGAGGTTCAGCTGGATCCCTCCGGCGTCGGTTTTATGGGTGATCTGCCGGGAGTAGATCTTCATGACCACAGGATAGCCCATCTGTCTTGCCAGGGCCACGGCCTCTCCCCGGGAACCGGCCACCACGGTGTCGGTCACCGGAATTCCGTAAGCCTTCAGTAGGGCTTTCGACTCCACCTCGGTAAGGATGGCTGTATCCTTTTCCAGGGCGGTTTTGATGATCCTCTCCGCCCCGGATCGGTCAAATTGAAGGGCCTTGGGCAGCTTGGGCGGGATCTCCTGGAGCATTTCCAGGCTCCGCGAATAGGTATACATGTACATAAAGGCGGAGACCGCCCTTTCCGGGGTCTCGTAGGTGGGGATGCCGGAATCATTCAGGATCTGGCGACCCCGTTCAACGCTTTTACCTCCCATCCACACGGCGAAGACCGGGAGGTGGGGCCTCTTTTCGAGGAGTTCTACAATGACCTGGGCCACGGTGAGTCCGTAACTCAGAGACTGAGGGACAAAGATAATGACCAAGGCCTTGATTTCAGGGGCTGAAAGGCATACTTCCACCGCCTGGCGCCACCGCCCGGGAGTGGCATCCCCCAAAATATCAATGGGATTCCCCCGACTCCAGAAAGGGGGGAGAAGGGTGTCGAGTTTTTCAAGGGTTTCGGGGGTCAGCAGGGCCGGTTCAAGGCCGTAGGTGGAAAGGGCATCCGCAGCCATGACCCCAGGCCCTCCGCCGTTGGTGATGATGCCCAGGCCGGGTCCTTTGGGAGGGGGTTGCTTGGCCATGAGTTCGGCGCAGTCAAAGAGCTCCTCGATGGTCTCTACACGGACAATGCCCGCCCTTTTAAAGGCTGTGTCATAAACCGCGTCTTCCCCTGTCAGGGCCCCGGTGTGGGAGGAAGCGGCCAGGGCCCCGGCCCGGGACTTCCCGGCCTTTAGCACCACAATGGGCTTTACCCGCGACACGGCACGGGCTGCACTCATGAATTTCCTCGTGTGGGTGAGGTGCTCAATATAGAGAACGATGCTGCCGACCTGAGGATCATGGCCCAGGTAATTGATTAGGTCCCCGAAGTCCACGTCCAGCATGGAGCCGATACTGACGAAATGCCGGAACCCGATACCTTCTCTCAGGGAAAGATCCAGTATGGCCGCACAGATGGCCCCACTCTGGGAAATAAAGGCCAATTTCCCGGGCAGGGGCATGGTGCTGGCAAAGCTGGCATTGAGGTGCTCTCCGGTGCAAAGGATGCCCATGCAGTTGGGACCGATAATCCTGAATTCCCCTTGTTCGGCCTCGTGTTTGATCTCCGCCTCAAGCCGCTCTCCATGGGCCCCGATCTCTTTCCCCCCGGCGGATATAATAATCCCCCCGCCAATCCCCGCCTCAACGCATTGACGGACAACGGCCGGGGCCGTAGCAATGGGTGTGGCCACCACCGCCAGATCAATAGGCTTTCCCACGTGGGAGACGGATGGATAGGAGGATAGGCCCTGTATGGAACTGTAACGGGGGTTGACAGGGAAGATCATCCCCTGATAACCGGCCTTCAAAAGATTTTTAACCAGGGAATACCCTATGGTGCCCTCTTTTTCACTCGCCCCTATGACCGCGATAGAGGCCGGTTTGAAGATCTTATCCAGGTTATGAATGCTCATTGCTTTCCAGCGCCTTAGAGATGGTCATGCAGAACGTGGCCCCCCTGCGGGTGCCTTTTTCCAGCCACACCCGGCCCTGGTGCCTTTCAATGATTTCCTTCACGATGGTGAGCCCCAGGCCTGATCCACTTATGCCTCTTGCACTCCTGTCCCTGTGAAAGGCATTAAACACCTTGTCCGCATCGTCTGCTGTGACGCCCACCCCGTCATCCGAAAAAGAGATGATATGAAATTGGGGATCTTCGTGATAACCGATCGTGATTTTCTGCAGATCCTGCCCCCCATAATTGAGGGCGTTGTCAAGGAGGTTTCGAAAGACCCTCAACAAGGCCAGCCTGTCCCCCACAAGATTGGGAAGCTTTTCCGGTTCTGACCATTTTATGCGCCTTTTCCTGAGCTCAAGCCGGAATTCATCCACAATTTCCCGGGTGATCTCTTTGACATTAATCCTCTCACGATTCAGGGGTGCTTCTTTGGCCGCTATATAGGCATTGAGGTTTTCCACAAGGGCCACCATCTGCTGAGCCGTCTTGAGGATCCGGTTGCAGTATTCCTTGCCCCTGTTGTTCAGCAGATAACCCTCTTTTTCCACCAGCCGTTTGACCAGACCGTAAATCCCCACGGCCGGGCTCTTGAGGTCGTGGGACATGGAGTAGGCAAAGAATTTTATGGTCTCTTTTTTGTTTTCCAGGGCCTTGATCTTTTCCTCCAGATCCTCATAAAGCCTGGCGTTGACGGCGGCCACTGCGATTTGATTGCCCAGGGTGGTGAGGAGATCAATCTTGTTTTCATCAATCCTGACCATCCTGCTTGTGGCAAGGTTCATCACCCCTATTACCTTGTCCAGAGCGATAAGGGGGACGCAGATAATGATCTTGAGGCCCTTTCCCGCAAGGAGGGCCGCCCTTTTCTTGTCTTCCAGTTCTGAAACATGTTGGGCGATAAAGGACTTGGTCCGGGCGGCCTTGCCTGAAAAGCCTTCATTGAGATGGACCACCTCCAGACCCCTTGACTCCAATCCCTTATGAGCCGCGAGGGAGAGGCACCGGGCTGTTTCATCCATGAGGTAAATCCTGCCCGCTTCCACCTCAAAATATTCTGTGACTTTGTCCAGTGCCCCGGTGAGCAAGGTGTCAAGGTCCATGGAAGTGCCCAGGAAATTGCTCATCTCCAGGAGAATGGCCAACTCCCTGTTCCGTTCTTTAAAACGAAGCTCATCAAATCTGACAGAAATATATTTCTGGTTGACCAACATGGCCTCTTTCCACTGCCCTGCCCCCCGACCCTGCGGCGGCCCCGGACAAGTTTTTCGGGCAGAGGGATGCGGTGGCTCTTCAGTAAATCTCTCGCTTGTTTTCCCGTTGATCTACCATGTAAACCAATGTTGCCTTTTCTTTGAGTTCCTCTTTGAGTTGAAGAAGCTTGGCCCGTTCAATGCCGTACATGCGGATATATACTTTACGGTATCCCTTGGGCACATTCTCATAGGTGCTGAGAATACTGACCATCCGTCCGCCGTATTTTCGGATGATGTCGGCTACATCCTTGATAGATCCGGGGCGGTCCTCCACCTGAAAGGCGAACTGGATGCCTCTTTTGCCCACACCGGTCAATGAGATCAAGACCTTGAACAGGTCTGATTTGGTGATGGTTCCCACGAGTTCTCCCTCTCCGTCCACCACAGGGGCGCCGGAGATCTTATTGCTCAACAGCACATCGGCGGCCTCCTCCACAGTGTAATTCAGAGGGATTGTAACCGGGTCTTTGGTCATGATGTCCTTTACCTTGATCTTTGAGACCAGGTAAAGCAGTTCATGGACCTCCAGGGTGGTGGCATCCGATGCCGAAGCCCTTTTTAGATCCCGGTCTGTAATGATCCCCACCAGTTTCCCTTTTTGCATGACCGGAAGCATACTGATATGATGGTCTTTCAGCAGTTTCATGGCGTCTTGCATGGAATCGTTTACATCGGCCGTAACCACCGTTTTGCTCATCCAATTCTTTACTAACATGTTGATACCTCCTTTATCGTCAAGCGTCTCTGGGAGGGCTAACCCCTCCCTCAATATATTCCGCGATCACCCGGAGCCGAGGACCCTTGTTGATCTATCTATGAAGCAACCCCTGTGCCAACAGGGAAAGGCCGGGGGAAGGCGACTAAGTCATTGAAATGAAATGTCTTAAACCATGAGGAGATCCGGGGCCTGGGCCGGGACTTTAAGACTCTTTGTCGGCTTTTTTTACAATTTGTAAAAGTTGCGGGATTGATTTATGACTGGACTGGGACCTTCTAGTCCAGTATAGATAGGCCAACACCTTGGAAGACAAAAAAAGCTGAACAATATGTCTCTTTCCCTTTCCAAGAAGCTCTTTCCCCTGGCCGCACTCCTCCTATTCGGGGGCATAACCTTAGGGTTATGGCAGCATAACAATCACCATTTGCGAAAGGCCCTCTTCCATCAGGCTCAGACCTCGGCGGAGCAAATAAGGATCCGGGTGGAGGGTCTCATGAATGCACGCCTGGCTTCCCTGAAAATCCTGGCCGAGAGGTGGGTGGAGAGAAGGCCTCCTGACTTCAGCCGAAAGCGCTTCCTTGAGTTTGCCCAGGCCATCTATGACTATTACCCCGGGTTTACGGCGATTAACTGGATCGATCCTCAAGGCCGCATTCAATGGGTATTTCCCGAGTGGAACACCGGCACCAGGCATCGGTCGGTCTTTGAGCACGGAAACACCGGGTACACGAGGGCTTTTGAGAAGGCCCGACAGACCCTTGAGCCTACCTATAGCCCGTGTTTGACCCTCTTTACCGGGGGTCTCGGGTTCGAGACGTTTTGGCCCCTGGTCTACGAGGGAAGGGTGCAGGGCTATTTGAACGGGGTATTCGAGGTGGGAAGGATCATGGATGCATGCCTGGCCAAAGATATGCTGGAAGATTTTTGGGTGGGCCTCTATGAAGAAGGGCGACTTATCTACTCAAGTCCCCGACCCATTAAGGCAGGGCACAATGAGGATCGGGTGTCTGCCTCTTGCGCCATTCGTCTTCCGGGGCGCACCTGGCAATTAATCCTTCAACCCAGACCGCCCATTTGCCCCCCAGGTGCGATCTGGAACCTTCCCTTTCTGGTGTTCGGGCTGCTTATTTCCATGGCCCTTTCCCTCCTCCTCTATCTTCTCCTCCACAGGATGGCCCTGTTTCGTGAGGCCACGGACCATGCCCTCTTTCAGGTAAATGAACGGAAAAAGGCCGAGGAGGCCCTGCGAGAGAACGAGATAAGGCTCCAGTCACTGGTCAAGGAGCTGGAAGGGAAGAATGCAGAGCTTGAAACCTTTGTGTATTCAGTGTCCCATGATCTGAAGACTCCGATTGTCACCATTGAGGGCTTTATCGGGGCCTTTGAGGAGGATTTTGGGGACAGGCTCCCTCAAGATGGACGCAGATATCTCCAGTATATGAGTGACGCAGCCCGCAAGATGGACCTGTTGATCAACGATCTTCTGGAACTCTCCCGCATCGGCCGCTTGAGCGAGAAGAAGGCAGCCTTTCCCCTCCAGGATGTAGTGAAGGAGGTGGTCTCAGGTCTGACCCGGCAAATAGGAGAGAAAGGCATCACTCTGGATGTCCAAGAAACGCTTCCCTTCGTGTACGGTGAGAGAAAGCGGATTGCCCAGGTCCTGGAAAATCTGCTTTCGAACGCCATCAAGTATATGGGGAAGGACAATCCCTCCCCCCGTATTGAAGTGGGCGTTAAAAGGGAGAAGGGCCAGGAAGTCATCTTTGTTCGGGACAACGGTATCGGCATTGAGAAGGATTATTTCGAGAAGATATTCGATGTCTTCCAGAGACTACCCCCGGCAAAAGGGCTGGACCAGGGAACGGGCGTGGGGCTCACTATTGTAAAGCGTATTGTTGAACAGCACGGGGGGAGTATCTGGCTAACTTCAAATCCTCAACAGGGAACCACCTTCTTTTTTACCTTGAAGGACAAGGAGTAATGAACATGGACTACGTGCCCTCGGATATTCTGCTGGTGGAAGATGAGGAGGCCCATGCGGAGTTGACCAAACGGGCCATCCGGAAGGCCGGAAATGCAAACCGGGTTGATGTGGTTTCCGACGGAGAAGAGGCCCTGGACTATCTTTTCGCCCGAGGGAAATATGAGAACAGGGCCAATTATCCCTTGCCAGGCCTTATCCTCCTGGATATCAAACTCCCCGGTATGGACGGGATTGAGGTGCTCAGGCGAATCAAAGAAGATCCCCATTTAAAGAAGATCCCTGTGATCATGCTCACCACATCGGACCGGGAAGAGGATGTGGCACGCTCTTACAGCTATTACGCCAACAGCTATTTGACCAAGCCTGTGGGTTTTAAACAATTTGAAGAAAAAGTGCGCCAACTCGACTTCTACTGGATGCTGCTCAACCGGCCTGCAAAGGAATAGGAGCACCTTCTTATAGAGGATTCCCTTCTCGGAGGATAGGGCTTATGGCGTCATTGAGGTTTGTCATCGTCGAGGATGAAGAGGCCCACTTCACGCTCATGGAACGAGCCCTTTTGAGGCGTTTCCCCGGGGCCCTGGTGCATTATTTCAGGGAAGCGGAGGCCTGCCTCGACGTTCTGGACGAGATTGATCCTGATGTGATCATCACGGATTATCTTTTGCCAGGCCTGACCGGGATTGGTTTTCTGGAGGCATTGAGTCGGCGACCAAAGGATATTCCGGTGATTATGATCACCGGCCAGGGGGATGAAAAGATCGCAGTCCAGGCCATGAAACTGGGGGCCTGGGATTATCTGGTCAAGACGTCGCATTTCTCTGCCTTGATTCCCGGGGTGGTGGAAAAGGTCATCAGGGAGCAGTCGCTCAAGGAATCCTTGGAGCGATCGGAGAGGCGTTTTCAGGACCTGGCGGAAAGGACATGCGACTGGATATGGGAAATTGATCCCCAGGGCAAGTATACCTATTCCAATCCCATGGTGGAAGGGATCCTGGGGTACTGCCCGGATGAGGTCATGGGCCGGCACTATCATGATTTCTTTTCGGATCAGGATGCAAAAGGGGGCAGGGCCCTTGAATTCATGGTTGAAGGTCGCCCCGTTCAGGGTTTGGAAGGCCGCCTTCTCCACAAGGACGGCCATGAAACGGTGGTGGAAACCAACGCGGTTCCTTTCTTTGACAAAAGGGGGAGACTGGCGGGCTACAGGGGCATCCACCGGGATATCAGTGAGCGAAAACGGGCCGAGGAGGCCTTGAGATGGAGCGAGGAGAAGTTCAGGCGGATATTTGAGGAATCGCCCATTGGCATCGCCCTCTTTGGCCCGGAAGGCCGATTGATTGATGCAAACCATTCCTGTAAGGAGACATTCGGCATCAGGAATGTCCAGGGCGTCGAGGCCTCTGCATTTTTGGAGAACTCGCACCTGACTGCGGTTGATCGGGAAAGGCTTTCCAAGGGGGAGCGCGTAAGATATGAGACGACCTATGATTCTGAAAAGCGTGTACTGACAAGCTCTTCTGAGGACACAGGGTCAGACTCCCTTCTGGTTGACGTGCTCATCACCCCCTTGGCCCGGGAACCGGGGGGTGGTCTTAGCGGGTATCTGGTCCAGGTGCAGGATATTACCAAGCGCAAACATGCGGAGGCCCATATTCGCAGCCTCTCTCAACAACTCCTCAGGATACAGGAGAGAGAACGGCTGAATATCTCCCGCGACCTTCACGATCATCTGGCCCAGGACCTCTCCACCCTAAAGATCAGCCTGGACACCCTTTATAGCGATGAGCCGGACGTATCGGAAGACAGAAAAAGGAGGGTAAGGGAGCTGTCCAAGACGGTCCAGAGGAGTATCAGCGGGGTTCGGGACCTGGTCTATGGGCTCAGGCCCCCCAGCCTGGACCAACTGGGATTGGTCCAGACGATTCTTCAACACTGTGAGGAAACGTCACAGAAGAGCGGGCTCAAGATCGATTTTTTCTCGGCAGGGATGGACGGGATAGAACTGGATCCGGATATGGAGATCGCCCTGTACCGCCTGATCCAGGAAGGACTCAATAACATTATCAATCACGCTCAGGCCGACTGTGCAACGGTAAGGCTTGTGGAATCCTTTCCGCATATTATCTTGCGTATAGAGGACAATGGGAAGGGTTTTGATGTGGCAGACAGGCTGGAACAGGCCACCAAGGAAAGGCGCCTCGGCATCCGCAGCATGCAGGAGAGGGTGGCCCTTTTACGGGGAAAAATGCAGATCGGCTCCCGACCCTTGAGAGGAACAAGCATCGTGGTGGAGATCCCTTATCAGGAGGAGGACCTTGGCTGAGAAGAAAAGGGTTCTCATTGTGGACGATCATCCCCTATTCAGAGAGGGGCTGAAGGCACTCCTGGCCCAACAAGACGGTTTTGAGGTGGTGGGAGAGGCCGGTGACGGAAGGGAAGGGCTGAAACAGGCCGAGAAACTCCAACCGGATTTGGTGCTCATGGATATCTCCCTGCCGGATCAAAGCGGCCTGGAGGTGACCCGGGATATCCGGACCCGCTTGCCCCATGCGCGAGTGGCCATTATCAGTATGCACGCCAAGATCGACTACATCACGGAGGCCTTCCGGGCCGGGGCAACCGGATACGTGGTCAAGGAGTCTGCCACGGAAAGGCTCCTGGAATGCCTGAGAACCGTGTCCAAGGGTGAGTATTTTATCGATGCGGCCCTCTCCCACAGGGTTGTGGAAAGCCTGGTAAAAGCCGAGGAAAAAGAGGCCAAGATCACCGATTCAGGTTATGCCAGTTTGAGCTCCAGGGAACGGCAGGTGATGCGGCTTCTGGCAGAGGGCCTTCCCAAGAAGGAGATTGCAGAAAAGCTTTTCATCAGCCCCAAGACCGTTGAAAACCACCGGGCCAATATTATGAACAAACTGGACATACACAGTAATATGGATCTCGTCCGGTATGCCGCCAAGCTCGGCCTGATCGACGTTGACCTCTGGAAGGGCTGATATTTTTATTTTCCCGCCTTCCTCGCCCGGGGTATATTCCCATGTCTTTGGGTGTTTTTCCTATCAAATTGAACACCTCCCCCTATGGACAAATCCAGAAAAACCGGAAATAGTTATCGTCAAAGGCAAGGATCTTTACGCTAAAAACAGATTCAATAGAATTAACGGAGACGGCCATTGAAAGGGAGTTTTCTGGATTTAAACCAACTGGTTAGGAGCATTCAGCGGGCCGAAGGAAACCCTGATTGTTTCGGGAGGTCCAACGGTTTCTGCGACCGGACCGAGTGTGCATGGCGCCCATACTGTTTGGGGGGGCGTGAAAAAGAGCCGGAAGGGGGGCTTGGCCCTGGAGGGGATTCCATGAATGCCCAGCCCTTTGATGGCCCGGGCGGGGAGAAAACATGAACAAAATTCTCGTGGTGGATGATGATAGTACGATCCGGCTCCTCTACCATGAGGAGCTCACCTGGGAGGGCTATGATGTGGTGACGAGTCATGACAGGGGCGATCTCCTTGAACTTATTGAAAGAAGCAGGCCGGATCTGGTGATTATGGAGGTCAACCTGCAGAATCATAACGGCCTGGATCTGCTTCTGGATATCCGGAATACCTACTACAACCTCCCGGTGATCCTTTGCAGTGCTTACGGCGATTTCAGGTTTGATTTGAGGGCCATTGCCGCGGATTTTTTTGTCATAAAACGCTCGGACCTAAGGGAGTTGAAACTCAAAATCAAAATGGCCATGGAAAGCGGCCAGGAGGGCTTTAACCAAGGGGGAGCGGAAGAATTCCCCTTTTTCTGTCCCCCGGGGGGGACAGGAGAACCGGTGAGAAATAGTCCTCAAGGTTGGTTCGGCCATTAGGAGAAGTGAGGTGATTGGGCCATGGCAAAGAATTTCAAGATTGCCTTTCATCGGAACAGCGACAACTTACATTTTAAGCTGGTGGGGGATTTTGACGGGAGTTCCGCCCAGGAACTGGTCAATGCCCTCAAAAAATACGGCGCTCATGCCTCAAGGGTCTTTATCCATACAAGCTGTCTGAGAAATATCCACCCCTTTGGGCGGAATGTGTTCAGGAGTGAGCTCGGGGGCTTGAACAGCAAATCGGTGGCCTTTGTCTTTACAGGGGAGAATGCATCCCAGCTGGCCCCTGAGAAGACACGGGTCTTTCAGAATTGCCATACCTACCATCCTGCGCCCTAGGCCTGCTTCTTCCCAGTCACGGGGCTTGCGCCCGGGCAAGCCCCTGCCCGGCAAAGGGGAAGATTGTGGTCAAAGACAATGTCCCTCCCGTGTTTTATTTTGACACTCTCCCTTAATTAACCCTATACTTTCCTAATTATACCCCGTTATTCCATAAAAGGCGCTTAAGCATTCTGCCTTTTATGGCTTCAAAGGCCACTTTTAACGCTCCAAATTTGGAATGCAGCAATAGTGATATCCAAACCCTGGATGTAAAATAGAATAAGTTTCTGTTATTGGTGTGTTTATATGTCTAAGAACTGAATGCGTTTGCAATAACGGGGTATACTTTGGATAATAAAGGGCCGTATTCCTGGAAAAGGGAAAGAGGGCGGCCATCATACCTTGAAAGGACAAGGGGTGGATTTTTTATGCAGGCCAAATTCAAGTACAACGTAATCCCCAAGCTCCCATCTCAACTTGAGATTTTGAGACAATTGGCCCATAACCTGTGCTTTACATGGAAGGGGGAAATCTGGGAACTCTTCCGGCGCATAGATCCAAAGCTGTGGCGGGATTGCGGGCACAATCCCGTGCTGATGCTGGGATTGGTCAGCCAGGAACGGCTGGATGAACTGGCCCAGGATCAGGCCTTTGTGGCCCAGCTGGAACGGCAGAGTGAGGATTTTGAACGGTACCTGTCTCAGCCCCGGATCCATGCCAGGGATTACTGCCCTGAGGTCCCCTTCCGCATTGCCTATTTTTCCGCCGAGTTCGGCCTGGCCGAGTGTCTGCCCATTTATTCAGGGGGGCTGGGGGTCCTTTCCGGGGATCACGTGAAATCTGCAAGTGACCTGAATGTGCCCCTGGTAGGAGTAGGGCTTCTTTACCAGGAAGGATATTTCCGGCAATACCTCAGTTCAGACGGATGGCAAATGGAAACCTACCCGGTCAATGATTTTCAGAACATGCCCGTGTCCCTGGTTCGGGAACCGGGTGGAAAACCCCTGACCGTGAGGGTGGAGTTCAAGGGTGCCCCGGTGGAGGTCCTGATCTGGTGCCTCAATGTAGGGAGGGTGCCCCTGTACATGCTGGATACGAACAGCGGAAATAATCCTCCCGAGTTTCGAAGTATCACCGCCCAGCTCTACGGCGGGGACCGGGAGATGCGCCTCAGGCAGGAGATTGTTCTGGGCATCGGCGGGGTCCGGGCCCTCAAGGCCCTGGGGATTGAACCCACGGTGATCCATATGAACGAAGGGCATTCGGCCTTTTCCGCCCTGGAGCGGATCAATATCCTGAGAAGAGAAAAGGGCCTGTCCTTTGACGAGGCCCGGGAGATCGTGCTGGCCAGTACCGTGTTCACTACACATACACCGGTTCCCGCCGGCAACGATGTCTTTGATCCAGACCTGGTCAAGGCCTACTTTGAAGACTATACAAAAGAGATGGGGATCAATTTCAAGGTACTCCTGGGGTATGGAAGGCTGGACCCCAGGGACGAAGGCGAGCCCTTCGGCATGACCACCCTTGCCCTGAGACTCTCCGCCCACACCAACGGCGTCAGCCGTCTTCACGGCCGGGTATCCCGTTCCATGTGGCAGAAGGTCTGGAACCATCATCCCGTGGAGGACGTGCCCATAGATTATATCACCAACGGCGTCCATGTCCCCACCTGGATTTCTCAGGAGATGGCCGCACTTTTTGATCGGTACCTCGGACCCAACTGGTCCGAGGATCCTGACAACGAAAGGGTTTGGGAACAGGTTGAGAATATCCCTGACACCGAGCTGTGGCTGGCCCACGAAAGGTGCAGGGAACATCTGGTGGGTTTCGCCCGCAACCGGCTCGCCGATCAGTGCAAGAGCAGGGGGGCTTCGTCATCAGAGGTCCTGTCCGCCAGTGAGGTCCTCAATCCGCAGGTACTGACCATCGGTTTTGCCCGCCGATTTGCCACCTATAAGAGGGCGACCCTGATTTTCAGGGATCCTGAGCGGCTGGACCGTATCATCAACCACCCGAAACGGCCTGTCCAGATCGTCATCGCGGGCAAGGCCCACCCTCAGGATAATGAGGGCAAGGCCTTCATCAAGACGGTGGTCCATTTGGCAAGGCAGGATCGCTTTCGACATCGTATCGTCTTTCTGGAGGGCTATAATCTTTATGTGGCCCAGCATCTGGTGTCCGGGAGCGACATCTGGCTGAATACCCCCAGGCGTCCCTTGGAGGCCTGCGGCACAAGCGGAATGAAGGCCCTCGCAAACGGATCACTAAACCTCAGCGTGCTGGATGGCTGGTGGGATGAGGGATATCACCGGGATTTCGGATGGGCCTTGGGCCAGGGAGAGGTCTACCAGGACCATGAAGCCCAAGACGAGATCGAAAGCCGGGACCTCTATAACCTGCTGGAAAAGGAGATTGTCCCCCTCTTCTATCAGCGCGGGGCCAATGGTATTCCCCGGGCATGGATAGAGATCATGCGGTCCGGGTTGAGGCGTCTGGTTCCCGTATTCAACTCCCACCGCATGGTGCAGGAGTATACCCGAAGATACTACCTGCCGTGCTCAAGAAGGTACAACGCCCTGTGCACCAATAATTTCGAGGGGGCCAAAGATTTGGCCGCCTGGAGACAACAATTGTTGACGGGCTGGCATGAAGTCCAGGTGGAGGAAGTCAGCTCCACGGACGGCCTGGAAAGGCCGGTAGGGGAGAAGGTGGAGGTTACGGCCCGGGTCAAGCTTGGATCCTTGACGCCGGAAGATGTCACCGTGGAAGCCTATTACGGCCTCCTGGACCATAACGGGGATTTTGCCGAACGGGAGACCGTGGCCATGGATGTGGTGGAGTCAAAGGACGGCATCTTTACCTTTCAGGGGGCCATTCCCTGCAAAAAAACGGGCCGTTTTGGATACACGGTCCGGGTTATGCCAAGCCACGACAGGCTGGAAAACCGTTTTGTGCTAGGGTTGGTGACCTGGGGATAAGGGCGATCTGGAATGGATGGAAGGGAGAGCGGTGAGAAAAAGAGCGACCATAGGAGAAGAGGAAAAAGCAAGGCTCATGGCGGGTGAGGTGGCGGATCCTTTCACCCTCCTGGGCCCTCACGAAACGGTCCTGGACGAGAGGCCTGTGGTGGCGGTTCGCACGCTGCTGCCGGGGGCCAAACGCGTGACCGTGCTGGACCTTTCTCCAAAAGGGGAAGTGGAGGCCCGGCCGCTGAACAAAGAAGGTCTGTTCGAGGCGCTCCTAAGCGGGGTGGAGGAACTCTTCCCTTATCGGCTGAGGGCGGATTTTGGGGCGGGCGCTGTTTCCACCTTTTACGACTGTTATGCCTTCTGGCCTGTATTGACCGAATATGATCTTTATCTCTTCAACCAGGGAAGGCATGACCATATCTATGAAAAACTGGGGGCCCACCCCTGGCATCACCAGGGGGTATCCGGTGTCCTTTTCGGCGTGTGGGCACCCTCCGCCACGCGGGTCAGTGTGGTGGGGGAATTCAACCAGTGGGACGGCCGCAGGCACCAGATGCGTTGTCGCGGGGAATCCGGTGTGTGGGAGATCTTTGTCCCCCATCTCAGAGAGGGGCTTTTATACAAATTTGAGATCCGCACCGGGGATGGGACCATCCTCATGAAGGCCGACCCTTTTGCCTTCCGTTTTGAAAGGTCCCCAAAGACCGCAGCCCTTGTTCATAATCTCAAGGGTTTTTCCTGGACCGATCAGGATTGGATGGCGTCCCGGGCGAAAGAGGACCCCCTGAGCCGGCCGGTTGCGGTCTATGAGGTCCATCTGGGGTCGTGGAAGCGGAGACCCGACGAAGACAACCGGTGGCTCAGTTACAGGGAAGCGGCAGAGGAACTCATCCCCTATGTAAAAGAAATGGGATTTAACGCGATTCAATTTCTTCCCCTGGCGGAACATCCCTTTGACGGTTCATGGGGATACCAGGTCACGGGTTATTATGCCCCCACCTCCCGGTACGGTTCCCCGGAGGACTTCATGTATCTTGTGGACCGGTGCCACCGGGCGGGGCTGGGGGTGATCCTGGACTGGGTGCCGGCCCATTTCCCGCGGGACGCATACGCCCTGGAGTTTTTTGACGGTACCCATCTCTATGAACACGCTGATCCCCGTCAGGGACGGCATCGGGAATGGGATACCCTCATTTTCAATTACGGGAGAAACGAGGTATGCAACTTTCTCCTGGCCAACGCCCTTTTTTGGCTGGACAAGTTCCACGTGGACGGCTTGAGGGTGGATGCCGTGGCCTCCATGCTCTACCTGGACTACTCCCGGGAGGAAGGGGACTGGGTCCCCAATCGCTACGGAGGCCGGGAAAACCTGGAGGCCATTGATTTCATAAAGGCCCTAAACAGCAAAGTCTACCAGTACTTTCCCGGCGTGTGCACCATTGCCGAAGAATCCACGGCATGGCCCGGAGTGACGCAGCCCGTCCATCTGGGGGGTCTGGGTTTTTTGTTTAAATGGAACATGGGATGGATGCATGATATGCTGAATTTTATGTCCAAGGATTGTATCCATCGTCGGTTTCATGTGGACAAATTGACCTTTGCCCTGCTCTACGCCTTCCACGAAAATTTCATTCTCCCCCTGTCCCATGACGAGGTGGTTCACGGCAAGGCCTCCTTGCTCTCCAAGATGCCCGGCCACGACTGGGAGAAGTTTGCCAACCTCAGACTGCTTTTGGGGTATATGTACGCGGAGCCTGGCAAGAAGACCCTGTTTATGGGTGGTGAGTTCGGCCAGAGGTCCGAATGGAACCATGACGCGGGCCTTGAGTGGGAACTCCTTCAGTATGGGCCTCATCAGGGGCTTCAGCGGTATGTAAGAGACCTAAACCGGCTCTATCTCTCAGAACCGGCCATGTATGAGAGGGACTTTGATGCCGGGGGATTTGAGTGGATTGATTTCCGGGATGCGGATGCCACGGTGGTGGCTTTTATGCGAAAAGGGCGGGACAAGGACGAGGTGCTTGTCTTTGTCTTTAATTTCACGCCGGTTCCCAGGATCGGATACCGGGTAGGGGCACCCGGGCCGGGCTTTTACAGGGAACTCATGAACTCCGATGCCGTCTGCTACGGCGGCTCCAACGTGGGCAACGGCGGCGGTATCGAGGCGGAACCACAACCCTGGCACGGTCAGCCCGGTTGTCTTAATTTGAACCTCCCTCCCCTGGGTATGCTGATATTGAAACGGGTCAGACCCTCCCCGCAAGGGGCACCCAGGAGGGAGAATTAAGAGAGGTCAAAGGCTAGAACGGATCTTTTTCCCGGAATCTTTGCCGGCCAGTGCCCATTGGAGGTCATAATCGGTGACAAGGCCCTTTTCTCGGAGGATTTCCCCCAGCTTCCTGTCCATCTTCTTTAGGGCCCATTTGATCTCTTCTTCCGAGGCATGTCCTTGATCCCTCAATATTTCACCGAGCTTTTTGGACCCTTTACCCTGCTGGGCCAGTGTTTCCTCCAGCTGGCTGCGGGTGATAAGGCCTTCTTGAACCAGTATTTCTCCAAGCCTTAATCTCTGTTCCCCCAGCGCCTCTTTCAACTCCTTTTTTGTGATATACCCCCCGTACATGAGCTTTTCACCGACTTTGGACCGGTTCCATTTCATTCGTAGGAGTGTTCGGTAAGAGAAGTCAACCACCCCGTATAGCCACCAGGAGATAATGAGAAAGCACACGCCCAGAAAGGCGAAGTCGAGCCAGAAATTGCCGAAAATATTCCCTGCCCGGGCCAGGGCGCTATGGGGGTGAAGCAACTGCACCAAGAGATAGGAGATCAGAAGGGCATAGAAAATGATGACGAACAGACAGAACTTGGTCTTGGGAAGCAGGGTCCGGGTCTCCGGGCCTTCAAAGCCCTCATATATGGGCCGCCATGAGGATTGCGGGTGGGGCCGGACAAGGATGTCAAGAAAAATGTCCGGAACCCTGTTGGTCCCCGAGGAGTGTATTCTCTGGGCATTTGCGGGCAGGGGTTTTTGATCCCTTTTCCCGCTCTCATCATAGGTGGAAGGCCCGGAAGATTCCGGGATGGGACTATTCAGGTCGTAGCCACATTCATCACAGAACCGGGCTGAAAGGGGGAGTTTGCAGTTACATTGGGGGCATTTTTTGGACAGTCCTTCACCACAGGCGATACAGAACTTGGCCTCTTCTCGATTCTCAAACTGGCATTTCGGACACTTCATTTATTTGTGCCTGGGGCCATCATTCAAAGTGACCTTGTTTCCTCTGTACTCACGCCTCTTAAATAAATATGATTTT
>CAZNLL010000081.1:0-17677 GCA_964573885.1 uncultured Desulfobacteraceae bacterium
CAATGAGAAGATCCCTCAGTCCGAGTGGTATGCTTAAAAAATCCATTCTACCAGGAGTGAATTTTAAATCCAGAGAAGAGATGCTTTTTGCCGGATTTCCCCAAGGGAGGCCGGGGTTACGGAAACGGCCCTTTAATCGGTCGCTGGCGCTGGAAGATTTTGGCACACTTGTTGCCTCTTTAGATACGATGGTCTTTTGTTGTGTTTAGAGTCACCGGCACCGAGGAAATAATACATGGAGAAGGCTATGAAGGAATGGGTTACCGTAGAAGGGGTCAAGAAGACCCTCTTCGGCATAGGCGCCGTGGAGGGGCTTATGGGGGAATGTGAGGCCCTGAGGGTCTCCCGGGTCCTTCTGGTCATGGATAAAGACCTGTCCAGGATGGAGACAGGCCTTCGCGTCCAGGAAATGTTCGAAAGGGGTCCGATTAGGGCTGTGCCCTACTTTGAGGTTACCCCTGAGCCCTCCCCGTCCCTTGCCGATTCCGGGGCCGGGCTCGCCAAAAAAGAGGAGGTCCACTGTGTGATCGGCGTAGGGGGAGGGAGTACCATGGATGTGGCCAAGGCCGTTGCCGTACTGGTCACCAACGGGGGAAAGGCGGAGGATTATCTGGGCCTGGGACGGGTTAAAGGGCCCGGACTGCCCACCATTATGGTTCCCACAACGGCTGGAACCGGGAGTGAGGCGACCTTTACCTCCGTGTTTACCATGCGGGAGAGGCGGGCCAAAGGGGGCATAAACAGCCCTTTCCTCTATCCCCACACGGCCATTTTGGACCCGGAGCTCACCCTTGACCTGCCTCCGGAGACCACCGCTTATACCGGAATGGACGCCTTGACCCATGCCATGGAGTCTTTGACCTCTCTCCAGGCCCATTTCATGAGCGAACCCTTGTCCATGCGGGCCATAGAGCTGATTGCCCGGAACTTGAGGGGGGCCGTATTCCAGGGCCGGAATCTTCACTACAGAAATAGAATGATGCAGGGGAGCTACCTTGCCGGGCTGGGTTTGGCCATGGCCGGGGTAGGGGCGGTGCATGCCCTGGCCTACCCCCTGGGGGCCCTTTTTGATATCCCCCATGGTCTGGCCAATGCCGTGCTTCTTCCCTATGTGCTGGAATACAATTATCCGGGCGATACGGCCAAGTTCGCGCGCATCGCCGCGGCCATGGGCCAAGAGGACCCGGGCTCCTCGGAGCGGGATATGGCCGGTCTGGTGGTGAGGGCCACGGCCCAGCTTGGCCGCGATATCGGGATTCCCCTGACCCTGGAGGAGATGCAGATTCCCGAGGCGTCCATACCCGAAATGGCCAGGGCCGCCATGGAGGTGGCCAGGCCCATGATGAATAACCCCAGACCCATGACAGCGGCCACCGCCGAGCAGGTTTACAGGAGGGCCTTTGAGGGGAGATGAGGGCCCTGGGGAACACCTATTTTTTTTGAGGAGGAATGTATGCCGGGCTATGAGATTATAGGGGAAGAGGAGCAACAGGAAATACTGGATGTGCTCGCATCCAAGACCCTTTTTCGATATGAGTTCCATGAACAGAGACGGGGGGTGTATAAGGTGGAGGCCTTTGAAAAGGCCTTTGCCGATTACTGCGGTGTCAAACACGCCCTGGCTGTTTCTTCCGCTACCGCGGCCCTCCGGGTGGCCCTGGCCGCCCTTGGCGTCGGTCCCGGCGACGAGGTCGTCACCCAGGGCTTTACCTTTGTAGCCACCTGGGAGGCCGTGTTTGAGAGCGGCGCCGTACCGGTCTTTGCCGAGATCGATGACACCCTTTGCCTGGACCCGGCGGACATCGAAAACAGGGTCTCCCCCCGTACAAAGGCCATTATACCGGTCCATATGTGCGGAGGGCAGGCAAAAATCAAACAAATTGTGGAGGTGGCCGACAGGCTCAATATCCCGGTCATAGAGGATACAGCCCAGGCCTGCGGCGGCAGGCTTCACGGCAGGGCCCTGGGGACCTTCGGAAGGATGGGCACCTTTTCTTTTGATGCGGTTAAGACCCTGACCACGGGGGAAGGCGGCATGATCATTACCAACGATAAAGACCTTTTTGTGCGCTCCTCTGAATTCCATGATCATGGCCATGACCACGACCCGAATGTGGGGCGCGGATTGGAAAAGAGAAACTTTATCGGCTTTAATTACCGCATGATGGAACTTCAAGGGGCTTTGGGCCTGGCCCAGTTGAGAAAGCTCGATGACCAGATCCTCCAGAGGCAGCGGCAGAACAAGGCCCGCATCAAGGGGGTCCTTTCAGGGATCGATCAGGTCACCTTCAGGCATTCACCGGATGAAGACGGGGATATCGGGTCCTTTATCACTTTTTTTCTCCCCAATGAGGAAAAGGCCCGGGCTTTTAACAAAGTCCTCACCGAGGAGGGATGCCCGGCTGTATCCTGGTTTGAGAACCCCTGGCATTATTACGGACAGTGGGAACACCTGTTGGCCAGCAAAAGCTGCCTCCCTTCAGGTTACCCCTTTAAAACGGAAGACGGGCAGGACAGATGCAATTATCCCGTTTCTTCGCTCCCCGAGACGGCGAGGATTCTTTCCCGCTCACTGACCATCCCCATCAATATTCATATGGACCAAGAGATTCCCCGGATTATCCAGGCCATACAAAAGGCCGCCCTGGCCCTTTAAACCCAGGGGGCTGTCAAGATACTTGTCAAAAGCGCTACATTTTTGTAACTTTGAAATAAACATCCCACGGGAAGGTCATTTTCTGCCCATGGCTAAGAAAGATGCCAAGAGAACCGATAAGGTCGCCTGCCTCTACGAAATCACCACGGCCATCCATGTCACCTTTGACTTGAGGCAGTCTCTTCACAAGGTGCTGGACCTGCTCTGGCAATACCTGGGCATGGACCGGAGTTCCATCACCCTTCTTAATCCCGACACCTCGGAAATCCATATCGAAGTGGCGCACGGCATCTCAGAAAGGGAGAAAACAAAGGGACGGTATAAGTTGGGTGAGGGGATCACGGGCCGGGTCATAGAAACGGGTCGGGCCATGGCCGTTCCCAACATTGATGAGGAACCCCTGTTTCTGGACAGGACCGGGGCCAGAAGCCGTGTGGATAAATCCAATATCTCCTTTGTGTGCGTACCCATTAAGGAGGGCCGGAGGGCGATCGGCGCCCTCAGTGTGGATCGGGCCTATAAGGGGGTCTCGGTCTTGGATGAGGATGTCAGGCTCCTGACCATTATCAGCAGCCTCATCGCCCAGAAGGTGGCCCTCCTTGACAAGATTAACCGGGAACAGGAGCAGCTCCGGGAAGAGAATATCCGCCTGAGAAAGGAGCTCAACAAGAAATATAGCTTTACCAACATCATCGGCAACAGTCGAAAGATGCAAGAGATCTTTTACCTCATCACCCAAGTGGCCAAGAGCAATGCCAATGTCTTGCTGCTGGGGGAAAGCGGCACCGGAAAAGAGCTGGTGGCCAATGCCATCCATTACAACAGCCTGCGTGCGGACAAACCCCTCATCAAGGTCAACTGTGCGGCCCTGCCGGAAAACCTCGTGGAGGCCGAGCTCTTTGGCTATGAAAAGGGGGCCTTTACCGGGGCGAACCGGGAAAAGGCCGGCAAGTTCGAACTGGCCAACGGAGGCACCATTTTTCTGGATGAAATCGGATCCCTGGCCCTGGAAAGCCAGGGCAAGCTTCTGCGGGTTCTACAGGAAAAAGAGCTTGAAAGGCTTGGGGGCACTCAAGTCACTACGGTGAATGTCCGGCTCATTGCAGCCACCAACAAGGATCTGGGAGGCTCGGTGGAGGCGGGGACTTTCAGGGAAGACCTGTTTTATCGCCTTAACGTGTATCCCATATATCTCCCCCCCCTCAGGGAGAGGGAGGCTGACGTGCTATTGCTGGCCGACTATTTCCTTGAGCGTTATGCCGCAGAGTATGACAAAGACATCAAGCGCATTTCCACGCCCGCCATTGAGGCCCTTACCCAGTATCACTGGCCGGGCAATGTGAGGGAGCTGGAAAACTGTATGGAAAGGGCCGTGCTCCTCTGCGATGACCACGTGATCCACAGCTTTCACCTGCCTCCCACTTTGCAGACGGCCAAGGACACGGGGACCCAGCAGTCCCAGTCGCTCCAGGAGGCCGTGGAAAGGTACGAGCGGGAACTCCTCATCGATGCCCTTAAGACCAGCCGGGGAAACATGAGGAGGGCCTCCAAGGCCTTGAAGACCACGGAACGGATTTTTGGCTATAAGGTCAGGAAGTACGGCGTAGAGCCCAAGCAGTACCGGTAAGAAAGCGCCTTCTTCCCTTCGGCCTCTTTCCCCTTCAACCCCCCCCTGGGCCACTCGATCGTTATCCCCAAGTTTACCCGCAGAGAACCATTTCCCTCCTTTTTCTTGGATCGATTCCAGAAGGGATCTCTTAAGGCTTCAATTCCCGCCAAAAATGTAATTTCCACCTCAAGATAGAACAAAATTGAAGATTAAAAGGCCTGGTCTCTTTTCTGGCCTGAGAAAAAAGGATCATGATTTCAAAAGCTTACTCAAATGTTTTGCAAAAGACCTTTCTTGGCCCGGACCTTGCTCTTATCCCTGATAAAACTTGGAATTGAGTTTCGGAATTAAGGAGAAGGCATCATGATATGGAAAAGAATACTATGGTCCTTTTTGGGGGCCGGGCTGGCGGTTCTCCTATTCTCTCCCGGGACCGGGGCGGAGGAGGGGGTGAAGCCAACAGGAAGCGCCGATGTGGGGATTTACAGCAAGTATATCTGGCGGGGTTATGAATTGAGCGACGACAGTGTCGTGATCCAACCTTCGGCCACCGTGGAATACAGGGGATTTAGCATGAACATCTGGGGGAACCTGGACACCGACTTTGATGACATGGACCCGGGCACCTCGGACAAGAGCGAGTGGACCGAGACGGATCTGACCCTGGCCTATGACCGAAGTTTCGGGCCTTGGGCCCTGGGCCTGGGATACATCTACTATGGCCTGGATGGCGTGGACGACTCCCAGGAGGTGTACGTGAGCCTGGGCCTGGATTTGTTCCTTTCCCCTACCCTGACCGTGTACCGGGAGGTGTCCCACTATCCGGGCTGGTACGTCAATTTTGGTTTGTCCCACTCTATTGAGTTGGCCGGGGGAATCACTCTGGATTTGGCCGGATCTGCGGGTTACTATTACTCGGATGATGACGGTTTTGTGGAGGTGGACGCGGCCCTGAATCCCACGGCGGAAAAATACCGGAATTTCCACGACGGGCTCCTGTCCGCCGGCCTCACCATCCCCCTGGGGGGATACCTGACCCTGAATCCCATGGTCGCCTATTCCTTCCCCTTATCAGGCAAAGCGGATGATCTTCTCACTGCCACAAGCTTCAGCCATGATTCGGATTTTTTCTACGGGGGGATCACGCTTTCCGTGGCCTTTTAATGAGCGGGAAGGTCCAGGGGCTGCGCCGGGCTCGCTCTGCCCCGGCAACGGGGTGGCATTCTTGGTCCAGGATATACTGCATGATGGCCAGGGAGCACGAATAGGTGGCCTCCAGACCGGTGAGCCCCAAGGGCCGGCTCAGGAGGCTGGCCCGCAGGTTATAGGGTGTGTCCGAGCTGTAATGCAGGATGCCCAGGTGAAAATCCAGGGGCACTTGGATCTCAACCATGCTCGCATCTTTCAAGCCCCCTGCCTGAAACAGGTCTCTTACCGCCGCCAGGCAAGGACCCGCCTCCATTTCAATGCCCGTAAAGTCGGCCCTGTGAAGGTCGCGTACCGTATCCCAGCTGTGAAGGAAAGTGCCCTGAACCGTCAGGGAGCGTTGGTCGTCGAACACGGCACTGTCACAAAGATGGGGGATCAGGTTCCGTGCGCTAAAGCAGTTTTTAAAGCAGTAGAGCCGCTTTGAATGAATATCTCGGACCTGGCTTGGGATGAGAATATCTCCGAGGCGCCCGATCATGGCTGCGCTTTTTCCCAGGATGAAAAGGCCACGCCAGTCGTGGAGGTAATGAGCGGCCGTTTTCAAGAGGTGAAAGGCGGCAAAACCCAGGGGATAGTCGGTGTTGAAAATGACGGCCCGGCTTTTGGACAACTTGCCCGGATCCTTCAGGCGCAGGCGCGGATCCATTGAATGAGGCCTTAATCGGCCCAATTCGATCAACTGGGCCTCGGCCAGGAGCGGTGGCAAGGGTTTGGTCCGTTGGATGCCGGCCTCAGATTCCATCTCTTGCTTGGCTTGGGCAAAGCCCTCGTCCTTGGCCAGGAGTTGGGCCTGGGCCAGGTAGAGCATGTTGCGGGATGCGAGGGGGTCTTCGTCCTCCAGGCGGGCCATGGCCTGGTTGAATTCTTTACTACAATGTTGGGCCGCAAATTGCCTGATTCTTTCTGTGTGGCGGTCACCGAAGTCCAGGGCCAGGTTGACCAGAGAGTGGTTATTGCTGGTCACCAGATATACGGGCCGGTTGCGGACGTCATAGGCGTCAAAAAAAGCCATTACCCCTTCCCACCATTCACGGGCCAGGTGGCGGAAGTCCTTTTCCCTGAGGGGCAATATCTGCAGGGTGATGTCCTTGCCCCCTGCGGCAAGGGCAGCGATCTTACGGTCCCAGTCCCGGCCCCAAAGCTGCCGGATGGCGTCATGGTCCGCCCGGTTGAGACCCAGGGCATTGCGTACCTTTGAATCCATCTCAGAGGCCCGGACTTCCTTGTCTGCAAGGGCCCGGGCGGGACCGTATCCTATGAGGCGCCGGTGCATCTTGTTCCACTCGATCTGATAGGCACACAGGCCCGGGATGAGGTCATCCAGATCCGACAGGCTGGTAACCAGCACCACCAGCCTTTGCCGGCCGTCGAAAAAGGCGGTGCGCCGGCGCTTCTCCGCCTGAACCTGTTGCCAGGCGGTGATCTGACCCAGGCCGTGGTCCTGCAAGGTTTGAAGGCTGCTGGCCACGACCACCTCCTGGACCAGGGGCATACAATCGGGCAGCCTGTTACAGGCATAAAGAAAGGCCGAAATAATGACCTCCTTTGATTCCACTCCCCGGTGCAGGCTGGAGCCCATTTTTTGATACTCGGGCAAAAGGCTGTCCACCTTTATTCTGTTAATGCGATGTAAGGCTTGATGATAGCTGTGCTGGTAACGCTGCACCTGGTTCCCTTCCTCCAGGGTGAGGCGTGTTTCTTCCGGCCTGAAAAGATGTGACAATTTGTGGATCATAGCGGTCTCGTCGGGGTCAGTGCCCGAAAATCTCCAGGTTGAAAAGCAAGAAAAGGGCCATGGCATCCAGGCCCAGCAGGGCTGGTGGAATCTGACGATATTTACCGCACGCCGCCTTGAGGAGGGTCCAGCTCAAACAGCCCCAGATGATGCCGTGGGTGATGGAATGGGTCAGGGGCATAAGGATCATGGCCATAAAAAAGGGAATGGCATCATCAAAACGCTCCCAGCGGACATAAATCATGGGCTTGAGCATGAACACCCCGGCCAGGACCAGGACCGGGGCCGTGGCCAGGGCCGGGACCAGCGAGAGAAGGGGAGACAAAAAGAGAAAGGGCAGGAAAAGCAGCCCCGCCACCACTGCAGTGAGGCCCGTACGGCCACCGGACCGCACCCCGGTGGATGATTCGATAAAGGGCGTGGCCGGGCTGGTACCCAGAACTCCGGCTGTGACTACGGCGATGGCGCTGGCCCTAAGGCCCTCCACCAGGTTACGGGGTTCGCCCCGGTGATCGACCAGGTCCCCGGCCTCGCTCACCCCTACACAGGTGGCCATGGAATCAAAGAGACAGCTGAAGAGCAAGACCAGGATCAAGGGCCAATGAATGAGATGGGCTGCGCCGACCAGGTCCAATTGCCACAAAAGGCTGAAATCGGGCCAACGGGCCAGACCCTGCCAGACTACCACCGGCTCGGGCGCCAGGGGGTGGACCCACCAACGGCCGATGGGGCAGGCCATGAGGGTGGTTAGGGCCACGCCCCACAAGAAGGCGGCAGCGGTCTTGCGCACAACCATAACAGAGGTGACGGCAAGCCCTACCAAAAAGGTCAGGTTGCCGGGGTGGAACGCCCCCAGCCTCAGACCCCCTTCCGGACCCACCACGATGAATCCGCCCGACCCAAGACCCAAGAGGGCGATGAACAATCCGATGCCGCCGGCCAGGCCAAAGCGGAGCATGCGCGGGATCCCGTGGATCAATCTCCTGCGTCGGTCCACACTCAGGAGAACCAGGTAAATGACCCCGGCAT
This sequence comes from uncultured Desulfobacteraceae bacterium, assembly GCA_964573885.1. Lineage (GTDB taxonomy): Bacteria > Desulfobacterota > DSM-4660 > Desulfatiglandales > Desulfatiglandaceae > CAZNLL01. Next base: position 8,239 of record CAZNLL010000081.1, read on the forward strand.
AGAACACACAACCCAGGGCCGTCTCATACCCCACTCCATGGGCCCTGGTCACGGCCACGGCTACAAGCTGGTTCAGGCTCATGCCGGGCGCCACCAGCAGGGGGCTGTTGGTATAAAGGCCCATAAGGATGCTGCTGAAGGCCGAGACCAGTACAGTGGCGGTAAGAGAGGCGCTGTAAGGCATGCCCGCGCTTTGCAAGATGGCGGGGTTGAGCAGGATGATATACATGGAGGCCACAAAGGTGGTCATTCCGGCCAGGACTTCCCGGCGGGTATCGGTTCCGTGGTTTCGCAATTCAAAAAAGTCCTTCAAAACAAGGGCCTCCGCACGGATACAGCACCAGGGTGAGAGTGCCGCCCTGATGAATATCAATTCTCAGCCGTCTTTGGCCAGCATTTTTCGGTTCCCCTTGCTAAGACTTTATTACTTTCTTTGTTTTTTCTTGATTTGACCAATTTAGTTGACTATATTATGAAAAAAGGAGGGGTTCCATGAAGACAATGGCCATAAGTGAATTCAAGGCACATGCGTTAAGGGTCCTAGACGAGGTTGCAAAATTCCAAGAAACCATCGTCATAACGAAAAGGGGAAAACCCATTGCTCAAGTTGTCCCCCATCAGAAATCCGAAATGAATTCCGCTCCAGGCAAACTTGCGGACACTTTTGTTTTTGAAAAAGATATCGTCGCCCCCCTGGGGGAAGGGCTGTGGGAAGCATGTCGATAAGATACCTGCTCGATACGCATACCTGGGTTTGGTGGAACATGCGCCCCCGGAATTTGTCGCAGAAGGTTTTGACAGTGGTTGAAAATGAACACAGATATGATGAGCTTCTTTTATCAGCCATTTCACCCTGGGAATTTGGCAAGCTTCTGGAAGAGGGTAAGATAGGTATCTCCTGCAACCCTGAGGAGTGGATTTATGCCGCCTTGGAGATGCCAAAACTCAGATTTGTGCAGCTTACCCCCGTGATCGCCTATCACTCAACCGTATTGCCGGGGCATTTCCATGATGATCCGGCGGACCAGATCATTGTGGCAACGGCGCGATACGAAAATGCCACAATTCTTACAAAGGATAAAAGAATCCTAAATTATGAGCATGTTAAGAGCCTTTGGTGAAATCATGGAGAGCTCGCAGAAAATACTGGTCCAACCACCAGCCCCTTAGAGGTTAAAGCTGTGGAGCCACAACAGTTAAATAGCGACAAGGGAGACGATGTTTTGAGCGCCTTCATCGAGCGTGTGCGTTCCTTGGTGCGAAATGGAGATGTTCGGATATCCGAGCACGGGTATGATGAATTGGCGGAAGAGGGCCTGACGGTAAGGGAACTGGTTGCCGGTGTAGAGAAGGGCGTTGTCGTCGGAGAGCACGTCAACTATCCCAGGGGACCGAGCATCTTGCTCTTACAGAAGGCCCGAAAAAATGAACCCATATATGTAGTATGGAGCATTCCCAAAGGCCGTGACAAGCCCGTGGTCCCGCTCACAGTGTACCGCCCCGATCCGGTGCGTTGGGATATTTATGCCTAGGCGGTGAGCATGGATGAGCCAAAGAAAAAGTACGTCCATGAGGGGCGTTATGTGGTCGAAGTGGAGGTGTTGCTGGTAGAGGACGGTACCGAGTGGTCTCCCTATCTGAGTGTAGAAGACGCCTATCGGCTGGATGATGCGAGAGAGGCCCTGCGCCGGGGCGACTTGAAATCGGCGGCGACCTACGGCCCGGTTTATGAACTTCGCTCGGTCACCTATCAATGATCGGCCTTGACCCGCCGGGGCTTTTATAGCCTTCTCAAGTGATTTGTCCGCCTAACTTGCCGGGATAAGAATTTTACCCACAAATCTTATTAAAGACCCCTTTCCGGGCCGAGAGATGCCATCACACGTTCAATTTTTCCGATTTGAGGCGTATAAACAATACGCCGCAAGCCTGTCGAATGACAGATGACATCATGATGGTGGATCAGGGGGAGTGTACATGAAATACCGACCCTTTTAAGGGCCGGGCATTGTGTTCCCTTGTCGGTGGTAAATTAGGCCTTCTCAGACCTGGCACCGGGCTTATCCACAATCTCATGGCCCGGCGGTACTCTGACATCGATACGAACACGGAAGGGGTTCCCGGATTGCTGGTGTTCCTGAGGGCTTTCCACGGCCACCCTGCAACTGCTAAGGTGGTCACAGAATTGGGTAAGCTTTTGCACCTTCTCCTCAATCAGGTCCTCGATGTCGGGGGTTTTGTCTAGACCTCTGAAAGAGAGTTCCAGCGGGATCTTCATGTTTTGCATCTCCTTAGCACTTTTCTTTGGTTTTTCCACATCTCCTTGCTCTGACCGGCCCTAGTTGGAAACAGGCGCGAATCTCATGGACGGAGCAGACTGGGTCTCATCCGCCCCCGGGTCCTCACCGTTTTCATACTCCTCTTTCCATATGCGATCAGCAAATTTTCCCCACCTGGCGGCATAAGAATCCATCCATTCTTTATGTGTCGTGTAGATCTCTTCAGCACCGGGATGGGTGTATCGGCATTGGGTTTTAGTGATGAGACCCCGCATGACCTCCGGGTTGTCAATGATCATACAGGGGCGGAGATGGTTTTCATTGTGAGGCTGACAGTAACGGATTTCTTTGAATAAAGGGCTGTTGAGGGCTTCGGACAGGGGCTTTTCCAGAATGTTGTCTGCGGCGATATGGGTGTAAACACAGGGTTCCACGTCCCCTTTGGCGTTTACATGAAAGTAGCGGCGACCTCCGGCAATACAGCCCTCCACGTAAGGCCCGTCGTTCCAGAAGTCCAGGGCAAAAATGGGACGCTCCCCCCTGATTTTCAATACCTGTCTGCGGAGGTGGTCCCTTTCCTCGGGGGTGACCATAAGGGAGAAGTCCGCCATGCCGTTGACAGGGATATAGAGAAAGTACATCTGAGCCAGGGAACCCAGGGAAATCATGCGGTCAATGAAGTCGAGGGAAGAGACGGAATAGACATTTTCCCGGGTCACGGTGGCCGAGGTGCCGATTATGACTCCTGCCTCATTGAGATGTTCAAAGGCCTTCATGATCTTTTCATAGACCCCTCTGCCCCGCCAGGCGTCCGTTTCTTCCCGGCCCCCTTCAATGCTGAGAACGACGGCCACGTTGCCCAGTTGGGCAATACGCTCCGCCTTTTCTTGGGTCATAAGGGTGCCGTTGGTATAGACCTGGAAGAATATGGAAGGGTGATTTTCGAGCATGGAAAAAAGGGGGGGATAGAGCAGGGGTTCACCACCGAGAATGGTTACAAAAAAGATGCCCATCTCTTCGCATTCTGTGAGGAGCTTCTCCACCGCTTCGGGAGAAAGTTCCGGTTTCCTCCCGTAGCCCAGTGTGTAACATCCCTTGCAGCGGAGGTTACAGTTCAGGGTGGGACTCAGAATCATGATGAAGGGCGGTCGATACCCGGACTCTTCTTCCCATTGATCCCTGAGGGCACCCCCCGTGAACCAGGCCCCATTAAACAGGGTCTCAAAAAGCCGGATGCGCCTTGCGTAGCTGAGACGGCCAAGGACACGCCGAAAGAGCGATTTGGCGGGGTGTCCCGGGGTTTTTAGCATCTGCTTGATCTTGTCCATGGCGCTTGTGATCTCCGGGTCCTGGGTCAACCACTGGCCCAGGTTGACGAGCCTAAAAAGATTGTTGTCTGATATCTTCGGCAACAACCGGACGATCATTCGAGCGGCCTGCTGGGCGCTTTGACCTCTTAACTCCGACATGAGAAGCCCTCCTTTGCGAATTGTCACAGATACTGCATTTCACGCTGGGTTTGTGGTTCTATTTGATTGAATCATCCAACCAAGTATATGGGGTCAATCATGTATCTCAGGCATAGGGCCATCAATGTTCTTAAGCCATAGCCCCTTTTAATGGGTTTTGGGAGGCAGGTTTAACGATGAGCTTGTCTTTGATATCCACCACGCCTTCTGTGTGTAACGCCGTCTCGTAGACGGCCCGGCGAACACCCCAATCAGGAATGATCCCTGAAAGGGTGACAACCCCGTCTTCAACGATCTTCCTTTTTATCCCTTCATCGGTGTTTAACATCATAACTCCTTACTTGCCGGGATTCTCCATGTCCCTGGCCTAAAGTCAGTGTCCACGGAGTTCTAAATCCATAATGCACAACTCCTGGACATTTCTTTTAACTCTAAGAAGAACCCCGGCCCTGTGTAAATGGGGTCAATCCCGTATATGGAGCGGCCGAAAGGAAGGGGTTTGGGGAGATAAACCATGAATGCAGAACGGTGCTTTCACAAGACAGGCCTGGAACGTGAGCCGGTCTTCATGTCTTTATCCCTTGTAATACAGGATGGACCCCATTGTGTGGCAGGTACCGGCTGTGAGATATTAGAAAAAATGGTAAACGGAAACCATGGATAGAGGAGGTGGATGTATGAAGGTGAAAATTTTGCTTTTGAGTCTGGTCATTTTGGCTTTTATGGCCACCGCTTTAACCACACAGAGCCTTGGGACCCCTTATATCAAGGAAGGACTCATGAACGGGGTTTCTTATGCCGCAGGCGGCGTTGGGGTTGAAGAACGCAAGATCATGGAAAAAATGGCCCACCGTTTTAACCTGAAACTTGTTTTTGCCGTGAATAAAGGGGACTACCTGGCCTCTGTCAGTGTAGCTATCGCCAAGCCGACCGGTGAAGTCCTTGTCAACACCGTGGCGGACGGGCCGTGGCTTTTGGCGGATCTTCCAAACGGCACCTATGAGGTAACGGCTCGGTGCCGCCATGACAAGAAGGTGAGACAGGTGAAAGTCAACGGAGGGCTCAGAACGGTTATGTTTCACTGGAGCCAAGATTAAAAGACCCTTGCCCTTAATCAGGGACTACAGGCTCTCAAATCCCTCTTCACTTTGAGGGCCTGTGGCTCTTACCAGCCATAGGCACCTTTCAGGGCGACAAACCGGCAGCCGCCCAAAGGCTCCTGGATCATTTGACCGTCCTGCTTGATAATCTTCATCAGCTCCTGGCCAAAGCGGTCCCCTACGGGGATTACCATGCGTCCTCCTTCGGCCAGTTGATCATAGAGGGGCTGGGGTACATGGGGAGCCCCGGCGGTGACCATAATGGCATCATAGGGCTGATGCTCCTCCCAGCCCATGGTGCCGTCATAGGCCTTATAGAAGATATTCTTATAACCTAAATTCTCTAAGATTTCCCGGGCCCGGACCAGAAGGGCCTGAATCCTTTCCACGGTGTATAGCGCCCGAGATAGCTCCGCCAGGATGGCCGCCTGGTAGCCGCTTCCTGTCCCGATTTCCAGGGTCTTTTCCCCTCCTTTCAGTTCCAGGGCCTCTGTCATGAGGGCCACCATATAAGGCTGTGAGATGGTCTGGTTTTGTCCTATAGGGAGAGGACTGTCGTCATAGGCATGCGGTTTCATGGGGTCATCCACAAAACGCTCTCTTGGGACTGTCTTCATGGCCTCGAGCACGCGGCGGTCACGGATGCCTCTCGGCACGAGTTGGGTCCGTACCATGTCTTCTCTGGCCTGGGTAAAGTTAATCGCCATTCCATCTTCTCCTCTAATTTGAACAGAATTCCAATACATCGCTCGCTCAAAAAATACAGCAAAAAACCCTGCAATGAAAATGGGGTCAATGCTGTATATGTTTTTTGAGAAGACGTGTACCCGGGTTATTCAAAGAGGAAAACACTGAGCCGAGAAAGGGACGAAGGAGAGGCCTTTTTTTATGCCGAGAGTGCCGGCAGCTACATTATTTTAGGTCATCATATACATGGTCAACCCCATAGAAAAACCTAAAGGGCTAAGGCATTGTAAAATGGTACTACACGTAACACGTTAGGTGCGCTTCTGAGGATCACGGCCCGGCACCCGCCTTGGATCGCCTACAAAGGGAGAAGGAAAAAATGGAACATTCCAATCACGATCATCAGGGGGGAGATCACGATAAGCAACACGGTGATCACCAGAGTCACCACGCCCATATGGTAGCGGATTTTCGCCGGCGGTTCTGGATCTCCCTTGTCCTCAGCATCCCCATCCTGGTCCTGGCCCCCCTCATCCAGGGGCTTTTGGGCCTGGAAAAGGCCCTGGCATTCCCGGGAGACAGTTTTGTCCAGTTCGCCCTTGCCACGGTGGTCTTTTTCTATGGGGGGTGGCCTTTCTTAAAAGGGCTGGTGGACGAGATCAGGAAAAAAGAGCCCGGCATGATGACCCTTATCGGTCTGGCTGTTATGGTGGCCTATATCTATAGTTCCCTGGTGGTCTTCGGCCTGCCAGGAAAGGTCTTTTTCTGGGAGCTTGCCACCTTGATCGTGGTCATGCTTCTGGGGCACTGGATAGAGATGCGGTCCGTGATGGGTGCTTCAGGGGCCCTGGAAGAACTGGTGAAACTCATCCCCTCCGAGGCCCATCTTATAAAAGAAGACGGCGGTACCGAAGAGGTCCCCGTGTCTGAACTCAAGGCAGAGGACCGGGTGGTTGTAAAGCCCGGTGAAAAAATCCCCACCGACGGGGTTGTGGCGGAGGGACGAACCACCCTCAACGAGGCCATGCTTACCGGGGAGAGCAAGCCGGTGGAAAAGGGGGAAGGGGACGAAGTGATCGGCGGAGCCGTTAACGGAGAATCCGCCATTACAGTGGAAGTCAAAAAGGTGGGCGACGAGACCTACCTCTCCCAGGTGGTCCAGATGGTTCAGGAGGCCCAGGAGTCGCGCTCCAGGACCCAGGACCTGGCCAATAAAGCGGCCCTGTGGCTGACCATTATCGCCCTGAGCGTGGGGGGTATCACTTTGATTTTCTGGCTCCTTTTTGGAAAGGCATTTGTTTTTTCCCTGGAGCGGACGGTCACCGTCATGGTCATCACCTGTCCGCATGCCCTGGGACTGGCTGTTCCCTTGGTGGTGGCCGTATCCACGTCCCTTGCCGCAGGAAGGGGCCTGCTCATCAGGGACCGCTCATCCTTTGAGAGGGGGCGGCATCTGGACGCCGTGGTTTTTGATAAAACAGGAACCCTGACGGAAGGCCGTTTCGGAATTACGGATATCATATCCTTAAGCGAAAAAGGGGAAGACACCCTCTTGAAGCTGGCCGCGGCACTGGAAAGCCGGTCTGAACATCCTATTGCCAAAGGTATTGTTGAAGAGGCCCGGAAAAGGGGGGTCGATTACCCGGATCCTGAGGGCTTTGAGGCCATTGCAGGAAAAGGGGCCCAGGCGAAAGTCCAAGGCTCGATGATCAAGGTGGTCAGCCGCGGCTACCTCAAAGAAAACAATATCAAGGTGGAAGGTCCTGACGTTGAAAAAGTGGAGGAGGAAGGAAAAACCATGGTCTACGTCCTGGTTGGGGAAAAGCCCGAGGGGGTGATCGCCCTGGCCGATATCATCCGGGAGGAATCCCGGGATGCCCTTTCCCGGCTCAAGGGCATGAATATCCAGGTGATGATGCTCACAGGCGATTCACAGGCCGTGGCCCGCTGGGTGGCCCGGGAACTTGATCTGGACGACTATTTTGCTGAAGTTCTTCCTGACCAGAAGGCGTCAAAGATCAAAGAAGTCAAAGAGCGGGGTCTCACTGTGGCCATGGTCGGAGACGGTGTCAACGACGCCCCGGCCCTGGTGGAGGCGGATATGGGCATCGCCATAGGGGCCGGGACTGACGTGGCCATGGAAGCGGCGGACATTGTGCTGGTCCGCTCCGATCCCGGTGATGTAACCGCCATCGTAGAACTTGCCCAGGCAACCTATTCCAAGATGGTCCAGAATCTTTGGTGGGCCACGGGGTACAATGCATTCGCCATCCCACTGGCCGCCGGTGTGCTCTATCCCGTCGGTTTCGTGCTGCCCCCGGCAATCGGTGCTTTGGTCATGTCTCTATCCACGGTCATCGTCGCCGTCAATGCACGGCTGCTCGGCAAGAAAAAGGACACAGGCAATTATGAGAGAACTTAGAGCAAATTAATGGGGATTTAATCAAGGAGGTTAGAATATGAGAGACAAGGAGACATTGCACAAAAGGGTCCAGGAAGAGATTGACTGTTTCGCCACCACAGATCCGCTCAAGGAGATGTCGGAGCTGGGAAAAGGGGAGGATCCGGAGGAAGCGGCCTTGAAGTGGATGGCGCTGGCCGTACTCCACGGCATCAACATGAACGCCGAAAAAACCACCATTGTAAAATCAGCAGACGGTCAGGTGAAGGTCACGGCCCACTACCGTCCGGCCGAACTCCCATCACCCGGTACCACCATTGGGGAGAAGGTCATTCAGTCCATACGGGACATCTTGCATCTTGAGGAGGAAAAGGGGAAGACCACCCTGGCCCTGGGGGTCAGGGAGGGCAGATTTGACTTGAAGGTAAAGGTTAAAAAGGACGAGGAGGGGGAAAAGGTAACCCTAAAATTCCCCGATTAAAGGTTAAACAACATCCACATTTGAAAGGAGGATCAACCCATGCATGACAAGGAAGCCCTTTGTGAAAAGATCAAGTCCATTTATCCGGAGATTGGAGAGTGTGGAATCGATGTGGACCTGGAATGGAACGATGAAAAAAAGGCCTGGATTGTTGATCTCAAAAAGGATCACCATGAACTCACCACCCATCTGGAGCCCGAAGACGCGGATGCCTGCATGGAAGGCCGTCACTGCGTTTCCCTGGGCGTCCAGATCGAACAGCTAAAGGAGAACATCGAAAGAGGCTAATAACACAATAAAACGCCGCCCCTCCCGGGATTTATTAATCCTTGGCCGGCCGGAATTTGGAGAGGATCTGCCTGATATTTTCAGTATCTGGAGACCCCAGGGTCGTTAAGGCTTCTTCGGTGACCTCCTCTCTGAAGCGCCGGCCGAAGATTGTCTGAGAGGGGCCTTCATAAAGGATGCCTATAGGGATCTTTTCTCCCGTGATTAAGGCGGTATCCAGTGCCCCCCTTTGGTCGGTTTCGTCATAATCATCCGCCAGTTTGTAAACCCTCTCTTTGTACCAGCTTACGGGATGGGTGCCCCAGGTAATGCAGGGCTGGATGACATCCACATAGGAGAGTCCCCGGTGCTTAACCGCCCTGACCAGGATATTCTTTAAGTGATCGCCCTCTCCTGCAAACCCCCTCGCCACAAAGCCACACCCGTGGAGTATGGCGATGGCCGGCATGTTCAAGGGGGTGATATCCACGCCGTGAACCTGCAAGGTTCGTTTCTCCCCATAGGGGGTGGTCGGGGAGGCCTGGCCCTTGGTCAATGCGTAGATCTCATTGTTGTGAACCACCACCGTAATATCGGGATTCCTCCGGAGGGCGTGAATGAAATGATTCCCCCCTTCTCCGTAACAATCGCCGTCTCCGGTGACCACAATGGTTGTCAGTGTTGGATTGGCCACATGAACGCCCAGGGCCACAGGAATGGCCCGGCCGTGGAGACCGTTGAAGAGGTTGCACTTC
>CAZNLL010000082.1:0-17672 GCA_964573885.1 uncultured Desulfobacteraceae bacterium
TTCTTCGGCCCCTCTTCCAAAAACACGTTCATCTTAAACCTCCATTCCTTAGAGTGAGTATTAGAGAATCAGTCGTACGCAATATGGGCCGCTGATCCGGCCTTGGCCCGGGAGTCCCCGCGTTTCAACCCCCTTCTCCTCTCAAGGGGGACGCCCAGTGCAGCGCCTTTCTCAGGGATTGAAGACCTGGCCGCCATAGGCGGTAAGAAAGGGAAACCCTGGGTGGGGAAAAGCCAGAATAAACAAAAAATACCAAGATCTTGGGTTGTTTCATGCCCCAATCGCATTTCTAATATATTGCGAACCCCGTAGACGGGTCAAGGGAATTCATCCATCCTTGCCCCAATAGAAATTCTGTCTGTGCATTCATCTTAAGGCACGGATGATCTTCTCACCCGCAGAGGGCCTATTCACGAACAAAGACCTGAGAGATCCAAAATTGTCTTGTCTCCCTGTCTCCATTAAGTTAGGCTTCGGGCCAACCTTAAAAGAGGTCTTTTAGACCTCTGGATCCATTTATGAGGGTATCCGGCACCGGTCCCGGGGGAGGTTTCGTGGCGACTGAAACCACTGGCCCAAAGATCTTTACGGTTAGTGAACTCACAGAAGAGATAAGATATCTTCTCGAGGGACAATTTGACTTTGTGTGGGTGGAGGGTGAGATCTCCAATTTCAGCGCCCCGGCCTCAGGCCATTACTATATGGTGCTCAAGGATGACACGGCCCAGATAAGGGCCGTCATGTTCCGGCTTCAGGCCCGGTACCTTAGGTTTCTTCCTGAAGACGGGATGAAGGTCATTGCCCAGGGGAGGATGGGTGTCTATGGGCCCCGGGGGACGTATCAGATCGTTTTGGATTATCTGGAGCCCTTGGGGGTGGGTGCCCTTGCCATGGCCTTTGAGCAGGTCAAAGAGAAATTGGCGGCCCAGGGCATCTTTGATGAAAAGGCCAAAAAACGCCTCCCCTTTCTTCCTCAAAGGGTGGCCGTCATCACTTCACCCACAGGGGCGGCCGTCCGTGATTTTTTGAAGATTATCCACCGAAGATTCGTAAACATTGAGGTCATTGTTGTCCCTGTCCGGGTGCAGGGAGAAGAGGCCGCCGCGGACATGGTCAAGGCCCTGTCCCTGGTCAACCGGTCCCTCCAAGTCGACGTCATTGTCTTGACCCGCGGAGGGGGATCCCTTGAAGACCTCTGGGCCTTTAACCAGGAGGAACTGGCACTGGCCATCAGGGGTTCACGCATTCCGGTTCTATCGGCCGTAGGCCACGAAATCGATACCACCATCGCAGACTTGGCCGCTGATTTCAGGGCTCCCACCCCTTCTGCGGCCGCCGAGCTCCTCGTGGTTGAAAAGACCGCCCTCTTGGAACGGCTGAAGGAATCAAGGAACCGCCTGGTTTCGGGCATGAGACTCGCCCTGAAACAGGAGACCCGGCGCCTGGAGCACTTATCAAAGGCGCTCCGGGATCCTCGAAAGGGTCTCAGCGACATGTGGATGCGCCTCGATGAGCATCACGCCCGCCTCGTGCGGCTTATTCAGGCTGTGATTTCAGATCAAAAGAGGAGACTCCGAATAGAGGTCCGGGCCCTGAGCCTTGGCTCCCCGGCAAAGGACATCGCCGCTTTGGAGGAGCAATGCCGTGTTATGACCCAATCCCTCCTTGCGGCCATGAAGCGGCGACTTGGGGATCAGCACAGAGACTTGTCATATTTGGGAAAAAGTTTGAGTGATTTGAGCCCCTTGTCCGTTCTGAAGCGGGGTTACAGTATTGTGATGCGCCTCCCTGAGAAGGGGCTCCTTACCCAGGCATCTCAGGTGGAGAGGGGGGACAAGATCCGAGTCGTTTTGTTTGAAGGTGAGCTGGTGGGTCATATTGAAGAGGTGCTGCCTGGTGATAAGGGCCTTTGATTTGACAGGGATAATAATGTAAGTATAGACTGATTTCCGTCTATAAGTAGCCCCTTTCTGGAACGGAAACCCACCCGTACTTGCAGTGGATGAACGGGTAATTCTGGGAATGATTTCCTCTCCCTTTGCCCGCCAATGCCGGTCTGGAGGAAGGATGCCTGAAGAAAAATTCGAAGAGGCGATGGCTCGCCTCGAAGAGATCGTTAAGGGACTGGAAAGCGGTGACCTGGCCCTCGAGGATGCCCTTAAGGCCTTTGAGGAAGGCATGGGGCTTATCAAGTTTTGTTCAAAGAAACTGGAGGAGGCCGAAAAAAAGGTTACGCTCCTGGTTGAGGACAGGACCGGTCAATACAGCCAGAGGCCCTTTGATATTGAGGAAGAACCGCAAGGGGAGTAAGCACATTGTGGACTTAAGGGCCTACCTGAATGAAAAGAGGGCCATGGTAGACGCGGCCCTTGAGGCCTGTCTGGCCAAACCGGAAGGGCTGGCCGCAGAGGTGACCAAGGCCATGAGATACAGCCTTTTTGCAGGGGGCAAGAGGCTGAGGCCGATTCTCTGTATCGCCGGAGCCGAAGCGGTGGGAGGCTCCGGTCCAGACACCCTTCCCGTGGCATGCGCCCTGGAATTGATTCACACCTATTCCCTCATCCACGACGATCTGCCCACCATGGACAACGATGATCTCAGAAGAGGGAAACCGACCAGCCACAAGGTCTTTGGTGAGGCCACGGCACTCCTGGCAGGGGACGGCCTTTTGACAGAGGCCTTTTACCTCATGGCATCCCCGGAGATCACAGAACGAACCGCCCCCCAGACCCTGCTCAAGGTGATACGACACATCGCCGGGGCCGCCGGGTATCGGGGTATGGTGGGGGGCCAGATGGTGGACATTCAGTGGGAAGGGAAATCCGTGGGTCTTCCCGTGGTGGAGTTTATTCATACCCGCAAGACCGGGGCCCTGATAACGGCCGCTGTCACCTCCGGCGCCCTTATGGCCGGAGGGACAACCTCCCAGCTTCGTGCCCTGAATGCCTACGGGGAGAACATAGGTCTGGCCTTTCAGATCTCGGACGACATCCTGGATATCGAAGGCGACGCCAGGACCCTGGGAAAGGCTACAGGGGCGGACCAAAAAGTGGGTAAAATCACCTATCCCTCTGTACTGGGTCTGAGCAAATCAAAAGAACTGCAGTATTCCCTTATTGAAGCGGCCATCGGGGCCTTAAACGGCCTTGATGAGCGGGCGGCCCCCTTGAGGGAAATCGCCAGGTTCATTATTGAAAGGAAAAAATGAGCCTCTCCAAAGAAAGGGCTAATCTCCTGGATAGAATAAAGAGCCCCGCCGATTTAAAGACCCTCTCCCTTGAGGAACTTGAAACCCTGTCTCGGGAAATCCGGGAAGAGATTATTGAGACGGTCTCTAAAACGGGGGGGCATCTTGCGCCCAGTTTGGGGGCCGTGGAAATAGCCGTTGCCCTCCATTATGTGTTCGACGCCCCAAGGGATAAGATTATCTGGGATGTGGGACATCAGGCCTACGCCCACAAGCTGATTACAGGACGGCGCGATCGGTTTCATACCCTTCGCACTTTCGGGGGCATCAGTGGATTTCCCAAGAGATCTGAAAGCCCTTACGACGCTTTTGACACCGGCCACAGCAGTACGTCCATTTCCGCAGGCCTTGGCATCACCACGGCCAAGGCCTTGAAGGGGGAGAAGTGCAAGGTTATCTCAGTGATCGGCGACGGTTCCTTGACGGCGGGCATGGCCTTTGAGGGCCTTAATCAATCGGGACACACGGAAAAGAACCTCATTGTCGTACTCAACGATAATGCCATGTCCATCTCCCCGAATGTGGGGGCCTTTTCTTCTTTTTTGAGCCGGAAAATGACCGGACGCCGATTTGTCAACCTGCGAAAGGACCTGGAGAACTTCATCCGATCCTTGCCCGGGGTCGGGGAAAATATCATGACCCTGGTCCGCAAGAGTGAGGACTCCTTCATCACCTTTTTCACCCCGGGGATGCTTTTCGAGGCCTTTAAGTTTAAATATATAGGACCCATTCAGGGCCATCGCCTGGACCGGCTCATCGAGGCCTTTCAAAACGCACACTATCTCGAAGGCCCTATTTTGATCCACGTGTTGACGGTTAAAGGCAAAGGGTACGAGCCGGCGGAAACCGACCCCGCCCACTATCACGGTGTGGGTGCCTTTGAAATCCCCACGGGTGCCCCCTCTAAAGGAAGGCCCAAGCCCGCTCCTTCCTATACCGAGGTCTTTGGAAGTACCATGGTGGACCTTGGCCGGAGGTACGAGAATGTTTTCGCCATAACCGCGGCCATGCCCGAGGGAACCGGATTGACTGAATTTGGTCAAGCCTATCCGGAACGGTTTGTGGACGTGGGTATAGCGGAACAGCATGCCGTCACTTTTGCCGCCGGTCTTGCCACCGAGGGCTTTAAGCCCGTGGTGGCCATTTATTCGACCTTTCTCCAGAGGGCCTTTGATCAAATCATCCATGATGTATGCCTGCCCGGGCTCCCTGTGGTTTTTGCCATTGACCGGGGTGGACTTGTCGGTCAAGACGGTCCCACCCATCACGGGCATCTTGATATCACCTACCTGCGAAGCCTGCCCAACATGACACTCATGGCCCCTAAAGACGAAAACGAATTAAGGCATATGTTGTACACTGCTTTACAACAGTCTGGCCCTGTCGCCGTCAGATACCCCAGGGACACGGGGTTGGGGGTACCCCTGGACGAAGCCTACAAAGACATCCCCATAGGCAAGGCGGAGGTCCTCAAAGAGGGATCGGATCTAATCATCCTGGCCCTGGGCAACATGGTTCACCCTTCCTCCGAGGCCGCCAGCGTTCTGGAAGACGAGGGATATTCCGTGGGCGTGGTCAACTGCAGGTTTGTCAAGCCCTTGGACCCGGCGATGGCGGAACTCGCTGAGTCCGCGGGCAGGGTCCTGGTGGTGGAAGAGAATATCAGACAAGGAGGCCTCGGCGGGGCACTCCTGGAGTTGTTCAACGACAAGGGCATCCAGGTCCGGACCCGGAGAATCGGGCTCCCTGATAAATTCGTGGAACACGGACCGGTTTCCTTTTTAAGAAAGCGCTATGGGCTTGATGTGGCCGGGATTTTAAAGGAGGCAAGAGATATCTGCCACACCCCCCAAACCCGGTAGATCCAGGCTGGACCACCTCTTGGTTCAGCGGGGCCTGGCACCGACCCGTGAAAAGGCGAGGGCCTTGATCATGGCAGGCCAGGTGATCGTGGATACGGCCCGGGTCGACAAACCGGGACGCCTCGTGGACACTGCGGCCCCTGTTTCCTTGAAAGACCAACCTCCGCCCTATGTCAGCAGGGGCGGGCTAAAGCTTGAAGCGGCGCTTAAGGCATTCCGTATCAATGTGGAGGGCCAGGTCATCATGGATGTGGGGGCCTCCACGGGGGGGTTCACCGACTGCCTGCTCCAGCATGGTGCAAAAAGGGTCCTCGCAGTGGACGTGGGTTACGGCCAACTGGACTGGAAGCTGCGACAGGACCCGCGGGTGCAGGTCCTTGAAAAAACAAATATTCGTCATCTCGAACCGGGTGACCTTACTGCATCCATACAAGGCGCCGTTATCGACGTATCCTTTATCTCCCTCAGGCTCGTCCTTCCCGCTGTTTCCGAGCTCGTGATGACACATGCCTTTGTGCTCCCCCTGATCAAACCCCAGTTTGAAGTGGGCAAGGGCCGGGTGGGCCGGGGAGGCGTGGTAAAGGATCCCGGCTTGCATACCCTCGTGATCAATCAATTATGGAGGTTTTTCGAGGAAGCGGGATGGGCGGTCCAGGGCCCTGTCCCTTCTCCCCTATTGGGGCCCAAGGGGAACCGGGAGTTCTTTGTATATCTCACCCGTCAGGCACAGATCCCCCCACCCGGCCCAGGTCTCGGAAACAGGTAAACACGCCCTGTCCCACAGGGAGCCTTAAAGCCCTTCAACACATGGAAGGACTTTTTTCACCCCTAAGCGGCTCTTCGCTTGGACGCCTTAAGCGGATTAAGTTTCCCGTTGCCCTTCTCGCTCTCTTTCTTCATGTGGGTCGCCATATTGCAGGCACCTAAGCGCCACTTGGCGGCGGGTTCGGGAAAGACGAGGCAATACTTGCCGGTGGGAAATTCTTTGATTCTTTCGCATCCTTCGCAAGAATCAATGATGGGATGACAGGAACCACCGTTGAACTGGCAGCCCTTCTTACTCATGAAGGCACACTCCACGCCGGGTTTTACGCTTTTACAAACCATTTTAATCACATCCTTTCCTTTGAAATTTAAAAAAACAGAACCGGTTTATATCTCTAATGGCTGTGTCATTGTCAAGAAAAAATAACCATAAAAAAGACATTTTCAACTTTTTTATGCCCTGGAACTTGTGTAGACTTCTGTTTCAGGGGGTGGGCTCCCATCGACATGAGCCTTTTTTTTCAATGAAAAGCAATAAGGAGGAATGCGCCATGTTACCCATTACAAAAATCCTTTGTCCCACCGACTTCAGCCAGCCCTCTTATGAAGCCCTTGAAGCCGCAAAAGAGCTCGCTTTGCATTTCTCGGCGGAACTTATCCTCATGAATGTGGTCACCCCCATCCCCGTGGTTCCTGCTTCCCCCGATCCTACAGGAGTTGACCTGTCGGGGTACCAGCTTGAAATGGTTGGTTTTGCGAAGGAATCCATGGAAACCCTGCTCAAGGAAAGGATCCCGCCGGAGATCACGGCGCGCCACATGGTCTTTCAAGGAAACCCGGCCGACGAAATCGTTCATACCGCTTCCCAAGAAGAGGTGGATATGATTGTTATCGCCACCCACGGCTTAACTGGTTGGAGACGATTCATCTTCGGCTCTGTGGCGGAAAAGGTGGTGAGGCTGTCCCCCCGGCCCGTGTTGACCATTACGGCACCCAAAGGGCATAAAAAAGGATAAAACGGTAAAGGAGAAGGGGAACCACATGAGGAGCCGGAAAAGGCATAGGGCATTAATGACGGCCTTGAGCAAGAAAGCCATCCCTTTTACCATGGTTTTGGGCCTCTTTTTTGCGCTCCAAACCCCTTTAGCCCGTGGGAAAACCACCCTGGTATTCCTCACCTGGAAGCCCAACCAGCCCGCCGTCTGGAATGGGCTTTTGGAGCGGTTTCATCGGGAAAACCCCCAAATCCAGGTCAAGCGTCAGGTAGGGCCTCACTCCTCCACCCAATATCATGCGATTGCAACCCAGAGGTTAAAGAACAGGGACAGCTCCATGGATGTCTTCTTCATGGATGTCACTTGGCCACCGGGATTCGCCCAGGCGGGCTGGGTGGCCGAACTCGGTTCATGGTTCTCAAGAGCGGAGCGGAGGGAATTCCTCTCCGGGCCTGTTTCCGCCAATACTTATTTGGGCGGCATATACGGGGTCCCTTGCTATCTGGGGGCGGGTCTCTTTTACTACCGAAAGGACCTCCTCCAGCAGCATGGCTTTGCCCCTCCCCGGCACTGGGATGAAATGATTCATCATGGCCAGGCCCTTTTAAAGGACCAAGGAGATCCGGATCTTCAGATTTATTCGGCTCAATTCAAGCAGTACGAGGGCCTGGTCTGTAATATGCTGGAGTTCATATGGTCCAACGGAGGTCGTGTGTGGGACGGTCAAGGGGGCACGAGTTGTCTCTCGAAACCTGCCACCATAGAGGCCCTGGCCTTTGTAAGAGACCGCATTATCGGCAAGGCTGCTCCCCAAGGGGCCGTCAATTACGAAGAGCCCGAGTCCCTTGACCTCTTTGTCCAGGGCAAGGCCCTGTTCCACCGCAACTGGCCCTACGCCTGGGCCGTTATGAACAACCCAAAAAAATCCAGAATTGCCGGCAAAGCCGGCGTAGGTCCTCTCCCGGCCTTCCCGGGACATCAGTCCGCCTCCACCTTGGGAGGCTGGCAATTCGGAATGAGCCGCTGGTCCACCCACCAGGAAGAGGCATGGAGGTTCATCGAGTTCATGACAAGCCACCGGAGTCAAAAGTTCCTGGCCCTGGAGGCCGGCCTTGCTCCAACCAGGACCTCGGTCTACACGGACCCTGAAGTTCAAGAGAAGATGCCCCACCTAAGCGCTTTCTTGCCCGCCTTCAAAAAGGCCAGACCCAGACCCCTCACCCCTCTTTACCCCATGGTCAGTCAGGTGCTCCAGCGTTTCTTTAGCCGGGCTATTGTGGAACGGTCATCCCGTCTCTCAGAACTGGCCCAAGTTGCGTCAGAAAAAATGGATAAACTCCTTGAATTGGGGGCCCGTATCCAAAAATGACGCGGAAAGATCGCCTATTTTATCTGGCTTTGCTCGCTCCTGCCACGGGGATGCTCCTTTTTTTCGTAGCAGGACCCATTGGGCGGTCCCTGTATCTCAGTTTTCACCAGATCATCATCGGGTTCCCCCAACTCGATGCCCCTTTTGTGGGGCTGACCCACTACCAAGAGTTGCTGGGCGATCCGGTGGCACGCCACTCATTTCTGATTACAGGGATTTTTGTCGTCACCACCACATTCTTTGAGCTTTTAATAGGCCTCCTCACCGCCCTTATCATCAACCATCGTTTCCCGGGCCGGGGAATACTAAGGGCCTCTGTACTTGTTCCCTGGGCCATCCCCACCGTTGTCTCCGCCCAGATGTGGCGCTTTCTGTTCAATGATGCCTACGGTACCATCAATTACATGCTCTTCGGGTCTGACACATCCCAGTACATCCCTTGGCTCGCCATGCCGGGCACAGCCCTTTTGTCCATCATCGTAGCCGATATCTGGAAGACTTCTTCTTTTGCCGCCCTTATCATCCTGGCCGGGCTCCAGGTCATCCCCGAAGAGCTTTATCAGGCCGCCAAGGTTGACGGGGCTGGAGCCTGGCGCCGCTTTCGGCATGTGACCTGGCCCCTTATCCGGCCCGCCTTGGTGCTGGCTCTTCTATTTCGAACCATTGATGCCTTCAGGGTCTTTGATCTCGCCTTTGTCATGACCCAGGGGGGACCTGCAGACGCAACAAACGTGATCCAGCTCTACGGGTACAAGAAAATGTTTGTGGAAGGCTGGCTGGGATACGGATCGGCCATATCCGTTAGCGTTTTTGTGATTGTGCTGATCCTATCCATCCTCTACGTAAAATGGACCGGACAGCGGTTGTTGGAGGCAAAAGCATGAAAGAAGGATTGTTAAAAAAGGCCCTTTTCTTCCTGACCGTCCTCCTGGCCATGAGTTACGCACTCATGCCCTTTTTGTGGTTTATCTCATCGGGGTTTAAGACCCAGACCCAGTTGACCGCTGTGCCGCCCCAATTCTGGCCGTCTTTTTCCCTGGACTTTTTTCACTCCGCCATCAAGGACTACGGTATTTTCCGCTATCTCATAAACTCCCTTATCGTAGCCGGGTCCACCACACTCCTCACCATCCCTTTGGCCGCCCTGGCCGGATATGCCCTGGCCCGTCTCCACGCCGCATGGGCCCGGCTGATCCTGATGGCGACCCTTGCATGCGCCATGTTCCCCCAGATTGCCATCGCCGGGCCTATCTGGCGGTTCTTGCAATTTATGGGGTGGCTCAATACCTATCAGGGTCTTGTCCTGCCTTATGTGGCCCTCACCCTGCCCCTGGCCATCTGGATCTTGACCCTCTTTTTCCGGGAACTCCCCGAGGAAATGGAAGCGGCCGCCCTGGTGGATGGATGCACCAGGCTGGGGGCCCTGGTACGGGTGATCTTGCCCCTGTCCGCCCCGGGCCTGTTTACCGCCTCCATCCTCTGCTTTATTTATGCATGGAATGAATTCTTCCTGGCATTACTCATTATGACGGATCCGGCCAGACAGACCATGCCCGTGGGGATCGCCCTCTTTCAGGGAGAACATACCATACCCTGGGGCGAGATAGCCGCAGCCTCCTTTATCACCACGGCGCCCCTGGTCTTGATGGTGCTTTTTTTCCAACACCGCATTGTTACAGGTCTCTCCGCCGGTGCCGTGAAGGGATAGAATCGCGGGACGGAGGGAAGCAGGTATTCTGCCCTTACCTGAGTCTGATGCCCAGTTCCCTGAGCTGATTGTCATCCACAGGGCCGGGGGCGTCAGTCAGGGGGCAGGTGGCTCGGGTGGTCTTTGGAAAGGCGATGACCTCCCGGATGGAATCAAGCCCGGCCATGATGGCCACCAGCCGATCAAAACCCAGGGCCAATCCCCCATGGGGAGGGGCCCCATATCTCAGGGCCTCCAAGAGGAACCCGAACTTGGCTTGGGCCTCATCCCGGGAAATACCCAGTATATCCAGCATCTTTTCCTGAATTTCCAGATTGTGGATCCTCACGCTCCCTCCCCCGATCTCTGCACCGTTCAAGACCAGATCGTAAGAACGGGCCCGAACCTTTTCCGGAGTACTCTCAAGCAGGGGAAGGTCTTCCTCGACCGGAGCGGTAAAGGGGTGATGAACCGATTCAAGCCTTTCTTCGGTTGCGCTGTACTCGAGCAGGGGGAACCGGGTCACCCACAAAAAGGCATATTGATTCTTCTCGATCAGATCCATACGCCTGGCCATCTCCAGCCTGAGGATGCCCAGGGCCAGCTCGGCAACGGGACGCTGGTCGGCCACAATGAGGATCAAATCACCGGGCCCCGCCTTCAACCGATCATTGACGGCCTCCTGGTCTCTTTCCCTGAAAAACTTGTTCAAGGATGACTGCCACCCCTCTTCACGGACCTTGATCCAGGCCACCCCTTTGGCCCCGCTCTCCACCACCAGGTCCGGGAGCTGGTCCAGATCCTTCCTGGAAAAAAAGGGGCCTCCCCCTTTAACCCTGATGGCCTTGACCACCCCCCCGGCTTCCTCGACCCTCTGAAAGACCCTGAAATTTGATCTTCCTGCGATGTCTGTGAGATCCCGAATCTCCATGCCAAAACGCGCATCCGGCCTGTCTGTGCCGTAACGGGCAAGGGCTTCGTCATATTCCAGGCGGTCAAAGGGGGTGGGGATTTTAAACCCCATTACCTTCTCAAAGAGCTCCGCCATCATGCCCTCCACAATACCCATGACCCTGTCCTCGTCTACAAAGGACATCTCCAGGTCCACCTGGGTGAATTCAGGCTGACGATCCGCCCTCAGGTCCTCATCCCGAAAACAGCGGACGATCTGGTAGTAGCGCTCAAATCCTGCGATCATGAGGAGCTGCTTGAAGAGCTGTGGGGATTGGGGCAGGGCATAAAAGCGCCCCCTGTTGACCCTGCTCGGCACCAGATAGTCTCGGGCTCCTTCAGGGGTGCTCTTGGTAAGAAAGGGGGTCTCTACCTCTATAAAACCCTCCTTGTCCAGATAGCCCCTGATGGTGGCGGCGATAAGATGCCTTTTTCGAAAGGCCTGAAACACCTGGGGTCTGCGCAATTCCAGATACCGATACTTCAATCTCAGGGTCTCGGAGGCGTCTACGACCCCATCCACCTGAAAGGGCGGCGTCTCGGTCCTGTTCAGGACCTTAAGGCCTTCCGCCCTCACCTCGATGGCGCCGGTGGGCAAATGGGGGTTCTCCTGTCCCTCAAGCCGGGCGGCCACCGTGCCCTTTACCGCCAGGACCCATTCATTTCTCAGCACATGGGCCCTCTTGTGGCTGTCCTTGTCAACCTGGGGATCAAAGACCACCTGGGCAATGCCTGTCCGGTCCCGGAGATCAATAAAGATAAGGTTGCCCAGGTCCCGTCTGGCGTTCACCCATCCCATCAATAGGGCCTCTTTTCCTATGTCCGCCGCCCTGAGACTCCCGCAGTCGTGACTTCGTTTCCAGCCTTGCAGTGAATCAACTTGGATATCTTTCCCTTCTCCCATGCCTCGCCCTTTTGCCTGGTTCACGTCCCCAAGCCCTTATCCATGGGACAGCCGCTCTCTAAGGACCTCCAGCAGGCTGTCGAGATCCATTTCCTCCTGGACCCTCGTAGCCATGTCCCGTAAAAGACCCTTTCCCCGGGCCAGTTCATCATCTCCCACAATCAATACCTTTTTCGCCCCTAAGCGATCCGCCTTCTTCATCTGGGCCTTTAACCCCCTTGAACCATAATCCATTTCCACCCAGAAGTCCTCCCGCCTGAGGCTCAAGGCCCAGTTGAAGCACCTCTTCTCGGCGCCTTCCCCCAGGGCGGCCATAAAGAGGTCGGGCCCTTTGGGCTCCACGTCATCCTCTATCTCCAAGAGGGCCATCACCCTCTCTATCCCGACGGCGAAACCCACCGCGGGGTGCTCGGGCCCGCCCAGGAGTTTCACCAGGCCGTCGTATCGCCCTCCTCCTGCAACCGCGTTCTGAGCGCCCAGCTGATCCGTCTGGATCTCGAAGGTGGTTCTTGTATAATAATCAAGACCCCTGACCAGGTGATCATTCAAGACAAAGGGGATACGGGCGTCTGCAAGGTAATCCTGCACACACGCAAAGTGCTCCTGACAGGGCTTACACAAAAATACCGTGATGGACGGGGCCCTTGATACCACCTCTTTGCAGCCCTCCACCTTACAGTCAAAGACTCTCAGGGGATTGCTTTCAGAGCGCCTCCTGCAGTCCGCACACAGGGCGTCCCTTCGCTCCGACAAGTAACCTTTCAAGGCCCCTCTAAAACCGGGCCGGCAACCGGCACATCCCAGGGAATTGATGTTGAGGGCAAGATTATTGAGCCCCGCGTACTCAAGCAAAACCATGGCCATGATCATCAGTTCGGCGTCGCTTATGGGCCCTGGATCTCCCAGGCACTCTGCATTGATTTGATGAAACTGCCTGAATCTCCCCTTTTGCGGCCGCTCATGCCTGAACATGGGACCGATGCTGAAAAGCTTTTGTATGGGATTCTGCTGATAGAGCCGCTGCTGGATATAGGCCCTCACCACCGAGGCCGTCGCCTCAGGCCGCAGGGTCATACCTCTGCCCTTACTGTCCTTGAGCGTATACATCTCCTTTGACACAATGTCCGTGTCTTGGCCTATGCTGCGGCTGAAGAGTTCGGTCCATTCAAGGAGGGGGGTCTTGATCTCTTGAAATCCGAAAGAAGCAAACACACGTCGGGCCGCCTTTTCCAGGCGCTGCCATTTTCCGGCCTCACCAGGCAGGATATCCTTGAATCCTTTGATGCTTGTAAATTCCAAAAAAACGCCCCTCCCTTGCCCGTCACTTGTTGGGGCTTCTTCTATCAGGACCTGCGGTCTCTCGTCAACGGCTTTCGATCAAGACGGGACCGTCGATTCATTCCACCTCAATCTTGGTCATCTTCTTCTTGTGCCCCCCGGTCGCCTTTTTCTCGTGCATTCGGATTCTCTCGTCCACGAGGGCACGGACGGCCTTAAGGAATTCAATCCTTGACCGCGTCATATGCTCCAGAAACTTGGACCCCTTGCCCGAGGCCCTTTCGAGATCGAGGAAAAACCTGCCTACCGGGCACAAGACCACTTCCTTTTCCTTTTTCTCCTTAACCATCATCCTCTCCTTTGAAATAAACACACAACTTCTGTCCCTCTATACCGGCCTTGACGCAATTTGCCGCCGCCACCTGGCGGGGGAGCAAGACATGCCTTTTAAAGGTCCCCACCCGAACAATGAGCTCATCGGAGACCTTGTTGAGTTCAATATCCCCCTTTTTGATGAAGGGGAGTGATATGGTAAGCCGGTATTGTCCATTGTCCTTCACCAGGCTGTAAGGTTCCCCCTTATAGAACCGCTCCAGGGGGTTCTTTCCCTGGTAAATATCATCGGCAAAGGCCTTCAATCTATGATACCCCAGGACTTCCCCCTTGAACAGAGTGACAGGGAAGATGGGCACCGGGCTGAAATAGGCCTCCGCCCTCTCCAGGTAAGCCTTTTGGCTGTTCCTCCAATCTTGAAAGTAGGCGTCGTTAACAGATTCAGGCAGGATGCGATTCACCACGATTCCGTCTATATTCATTTTATAGAGGGAAAAATACATAAAGGCCCTCTGGGTCTCTTTTAAAACGACCTTTTCAGGGTTGGTGATCAGGCGCACTGTCGTGATCTTCGGATCCATCAGCAGGGCGTCCACACCTTGCAGTCGTTTAAAGAGCTGTTCGATAGCCGCAAAATAGTCGTCCTCGGGCAAGGGCACATCATAGAGCTTTTTGGCCACGGGACGCACGTATTTGACAATGGTCCTCTCCGCCTTGAATACCTTTTTTATATACCATTCCAAAGCGGTGGGTATACTGATAAATCTCAGGGATTCGCCGGTGGGAGCACAATCAAGGATAATCACATCGAACTGCTTCTCCTGCACATAGCGGTTAATGTAGAGGAGCAGGCTTACCTCTTCCATGCCCGGGAGGATGGCCAATTCCTCAGACAAGATTTCGTCCAGCCCGCTGGTATTGAGGAGAAGGGACAGGTACTTATGGATGTCCTTCCAGTTTTTTGAAATCTCCTCCTGGATGTCGATCTCCTGGATCCAGAGATTATCGCACACCGCCCAGGGTCGGCCCCTGTTTTGATCGAGCAAATTTCTTTCCAAATCAAAGATATCCGAAAGGCTGTGTGCAATATCCAGGGATATAATAACCGTCCTGTATCCCATTTCCGCCGCCTTTATTCCCGTAGCGGCAGCCACGCTCGTCTTGCCCACCCCTCCCTTTCCAGCAAAGAAGATGATTCTCACCACAGGCCCCCTAAAGGCAGGTTAAGGTTATAAGGTCTCCCTTTTTTTACTATTCTTACCATGAATTACAAAATTTTCAAACCCTTCCCTTCTCCTTCAAGCACCACCGCCAGCCCTGATCCATCATCAAGATGTCATCTGCCGTTCGGCAGGCTCGCGGCCTTCGGTCGCTTCTCTCATTCGACGGCGTATTGTTTATACGCTCAGTCGGCGCTCCTCCCGCAAACAACAGCGGGATCTGCGATGCGGCGCCTTGCATCTAACACCTTGCTGGTGCCCAGGGAGTGCCCAAAATCATTTATTATGATTGTCTATCGAGAATTTTGATGGTGGATTTTGGGCCAGGGGATATTCTTGGATAGAATCCCATTTTATGGCATACTAAACAGATAAGACTGCTTCGGCAGGGCAGGAACTATCGGAATCATAAGAGGTTCGGTATGCGCATACTGCTGGTGGAAGATGACCTTAAGATTTCCTCCTTCATCCAAAAGGGCCTGAAGGCGGCGGGCTTCGCTGTAGATCATGCCCGAAATGGAGAGAGCGGCCTGCACCTGGCTTTAACAGAGCCCTATGACGCGGCCATCATAGACATTATGCTCCCTAAATTGGACGGTCTGTCCCTGATCAAGGAGATGCGCCGACAAAAGAACCATACCCCGGTTATCATTTTGAGTGCCAAAGGCTCGATCGATGACCGGGTCAAGGGACTTGAGACCGGCAGTGACGACTATTTGACCAAACCCTTTGCCTTTTCTGAGCTCCTGGCCCGCGTTCAGGCCCTCATCCGAAGGGCCAGCGGCGCCTCCGAGCCCACCCGTCTTTCCGTGGGGGATTTGACCATGGATCTCCTTACCCGGGAAGTCGTCAGAGATGGGAAGAAGATCGAACTCCAGCCGCTGGAGTTTTCCCTCCTTGAATATCTGATTCGTAATGCGGGACGGGTGGTCTCAAAGACCATGATCATGGAGCATGTGTGGGATTACCATTTCGATCCCCAAACCAACGTGGTGGAAGCGAGGATTTGCAGGCTAAGGGATAAGATTGACAAGGAGTCGCCCAACAAGCTGATCCACACGGTACGGGGAGTGGGTTATGTCCTTAAAGAACCTGCATAGGATCCATCATACCCTGGCCTTTCGCCTGACCCTCTGGTATGCAAGCATCTTCACGGCCTCCTCCTTTGTGGCCTTCCTTTTCTTTTATCTCCTGATCACCGCGGTTATCCATGACCGTATTGACAAAAACCTCCTGGAGGAGGTGGAAAAATTCTCCTCCCTTCTCTCCAGCAACGGTATGGAGGCGGTCAGGCGGGTTGCTGTTGTGGAAGCCCAGGCGGCGGGGGAAAGAAAGATCTTTTTCCGCCTCCTTTCCATGAACGGCCAGGTCTTTTCTTCGTCCAATATGTCCTATTGGGAGGATATTCGCGTCAGCAAGACCGCCCTAAAAAAGCTTATCCAGGGAGAGGACCATGCCTTTGACACCATCGCCATTCAGGGCCGAAAACACAAAATCCGAATGCTCTATGCCCTTATCGGACCGGCCACCGTACTCCAACTCGGCCAGTCCATGGAGCAGTATACCCGGTTCATAGAGGCCTTCCGGAAGATATTTGTGGCCACCATGTCTTTTTTGGTCCTGCTGGCCGCCCTGATCGGATGGTTTATGGCAAGGCAGGCCCTTTCCGGTCTGGAAGAAGTTACGCGGACCGCTCAGTACATATCGGCCGGCACGCTAGACAAGCGGGTCCCCATGAAAAAAAGAGGAGATGAAATCGATCAATTGGCGGCCACCTTCAATCACATGCTGGACCGAATTCAGTCTCTGGTAAAGGAGATCAGGGAAATGAGCGATAACATCGCCCATGACCTGAAAAGCCCCATTACCAGAATCCGGGGAATCGCCGAGGTTACCCTCACAACGGGCAATACAGAGGACGAATTCGAACAAATGGCTGCAAGCACCATTGAAGACTGCGATCGTCTCCTTGAAATGATCAATACCATGTTGATGATTTCAGAGACCGAAGCGGGTGCGGGGAGGCTTGAACCGGAGCCAATGGACATGGCCGAGGTGGCAAGGGAGGCCTGTGACCTTTTTCATCCCATGGTTGAAGACAAAGGCCTTATCATGTCTTGTGTCACTCCCGAACATTGCCCTTTTTGCGGAGATGTCCGCTTGATCCAGAGAATGATTTCGAATCTGGTGGATAACGCCATAAAATATACGCCCCCTGGAGGAAATATCGACATCTCCGTCGGTCATGCCGAGGAAGGATGGATTTTTTTTGCCATCAAGGATGAAGGCATCGGAATATCTGAAAGAGATCTTCCCCACATCTTCGAGAGGTTCTACCGGGGCGATCCCAGCCGCTCCCGCAGCGGCATCGGCCTCGGTCTCAGCCTGGCCCGGGCTATCGCACGGGCCCACGGCGGCACCATTGAGGTTACCAGCAAGCCCCAAGAAGGAAGCACCTTTACTGTAAAGCTCCGCGTACGGGCCTGACCCCTGTCATTCGGGATGCGCATCATCTAATTTTCTCTTGACCAAACGCATTGACAAGAGTATTCTTATATTATTCCGCCATGTTATCAAAACCTCAATCATGAGGGATCTGTCATGGAGAAGCATGTCAAATTCTGTCCCCGTCGCTCCTAGCAGGGTTCCTGTTAGGGGCCTTGTTTTTACAACAGCAAACACCGCTTCAGCGGTTTTATCCAGTTAAAGGGAATCATTGGTCATCGCGGATTCGTTTTTGAGACGTAATCTTTGATCCTGTCCAAAACCAGTTGTGACGGCTCTTACCCCACCCGTGCTCTTGAGAAGGAAGTCAACAAACCACCAAGAGGGAAGAGCCAAAATCATGTGGCCAAGGGAAACCATGGGTTGCAGAAGGGTTCTCCCTGAGCCCATGAATTAACTCGCAACAAGGAGGATACCATGACCATGAGCTTATTAGACCAGACCGCGCAGCAAGCGGCCCGGGCGGTTATCCGTTTACTCCCCAGGATCTCAGATGACACGCTCGTCCGCCTCACGACTCTGGGCAAATGGCTCAGCGATGACCAGGAAGTCCTGG
>CAZNLL010000083.1:0-17513 GCA_964573885.1 uncultured Desulfobacteraceae bacterium
TCTGGGTGATGATACTGTCTGAGACCTTTTCTGATTTGTTGACGGCCTTAAACATAAGTCAGGGGAAAAAGGCCTTTCTTTCTAAGGGAGGCCCCTTAATTAGAAGCTGTGATCGAGTAACCACCTGAAACATCTATATATATGAATATTACGGTCGCAATATTACCCAAGCAGAAGGGATCTGTCAAGAAAAATATTATAATCTTTATTCTATTTGGGCCCCTTGTTTTAGTCAAAACTGAAACCTATTAAATATAGAACCAAAATAATAAAAAAAATGATAAAATATATTAAATTTAGTTTTTAAATTATTAAAAAACATTTTAAGGGAGCGCATATCCGCTGGAAGTCGAGCCTTTCTTCTTGAAATACGGAAGATTTAGCCCCTTTTTATATGATGGTAAGGGCAAAAGGGCTTTCTAAATATTATAATTGTTATAAATTTTATTTGACTTTTCTCTCACCTTTGACTATAAAATTTCCGGATTCTGACGGGTCCAAGGCGGGGAAATATTCTCCGGTGTATCGTTTCGCATGATGGCTTAAATGTATTCAAAAAGGGAGATCAGGTATGGGCATTAAGATTGATCCATTGAAGTGTACGGCCTGCATGGCCTGTGAACTGGCCTGCGGATACCACCGTGATGATGCCTTCGCGTTCTTATCCTCCTGCATTGTCCCGTACAGGGCTCGTGAGAAAAAGAACTACTTCGGGGTAATTCTGAAAGAGGAAGACAGCCTGGTGGTTGCGCGACCGGAGGGACTGGAAATCAATAAAATCGGGGAAGAACAGGATCCTGAGAAAGAAGCGGACGCCTCGGCAAAACCCATGTTGTTGAGGGAGGCCTGCGACCTTTGCGAGGACATGGAAGGTGGGCCCATGTGTATAAAATTTTGTCCGGTGGATGCCATCTCTGTGGACTAGCACCTAAGGAGAGAAAGCTATGGAATACTTGTCATCCGATAAAGTAGGCATTATTGATCTGGCCACCCGAGAAATCCAGGAAGAAGATCTGGATGAGGAACTTGTAAAGGAAAAAATCGGGGGCGCAGGCATCACCCAAGCCTTATATAACCGGTTTGAGGACGAGGATCCTGTGGTGCTGGGGGCGGGATTGCTTTGCGGCACTTTGGTTCCTGCATCAGCGCTGGGCGTCATGACCGCCAAAAGCCCTGTCACAGGGAAGATGTGCCATGTGCCATTGACCCTGGATGCCGGTGTAGAGCTGAAGTATTCTGGTTTTGACTATATCGTCATTAAGGGGACCGCCTCCGAACCCATATATCTGTGGATCCATGACGGGATCGCAGATGTTGAGGATGCCAAGGATTTGTGGGGCAAGGATGTGTGGGCCTCGACGGATTATGTGCGTGAGACCATGGGTGATGACCTGATTCAGGTCCTGGCGATCGGTGAAGCCGGGGAATCGGGATCGGAAATTGCCCAGGTCTGCATCAACTACTGGGCCAGTGCCGACCGGATGGGTTTCGGGAATCTTTTGGGAAAGAAGAAAGTGAAACTCATCGCCCTCAGGGGGATGGGGCTCCTGGAGATAGCCGAGCCTGAGGAGATGATTGACGCCTGTCAGGCCTTGCTCACAGAAGTAAAGTCCGGAGCCTTTGCCGGGAAAAAAGGGATCGGGGAGCTGGCAACGGCCATTGGCGAGGAGGATTTGGGCGACTGGATCGCTCCCCTGGTGCACAGGCACAGTGCCTGTTTCAATACCCCCTTTGCCAGTAACACCTTTGTTTTTCTGGACGAGGACCCCTCCAAGGTGGAGGAGAGCGCGGTCCCTGAACCCGGGTTTTTGCTCACAGACATTTACGGATTGTTGGGGCTTAAGGGGTTGGGCCTTTCGGCGGCCGACGCTTGCGGCATCTTGAAGGCGTGTGCCAAGTCCGGCGTCGACCCGGCGGCAGTGGCCGAGCTCTGTGAAAAGTCTCAAAAAAAGGACCCGGAGGAGATCAAGGGGTCGCTGCTCGATTTAAAAGGCCCCGTTGAGAGTGTGGGACAAGGTCCTTTCAGTCCTTGGGCCCCTCAAAAACCCTTGTCCAAGGAATTCGGGCTCCCCGAGGACGGGAGCGAAGACAGCACCTGGTGGATGCGGCGCCAGGGGGTGGCCTATATTTTCGGCATTCACCCTATCTTCGCCCTCATGTCGCCGGCGTTGAGCGAGGAAAAACTCATCGAGTTGGCCAATATCGGGACGGATCTCGATTTCGCCGCCGAGACCCTGGATCAAGTCATTTCGGAAATCACGGGCTGATGATGGGCCTGAGTGGCTTGCGTCTTCAGCGGTTCTGATCTTTGCTTTCATGAACCTTTACGAGGAATTTAAGGCCCTCAACA
Source organism: uncultured Desulfobacteraceae bacterium (assembly GCA_964573885.1). Taxonomy (GTDB): domain Bacteria; phylum Desulfobacterota; class DSM-4660; order Desulfatiglandales; family Desulfatiglandaceae; genus CAZNLL01. The sequence goes on from CAZNLL010000083.1 coordinate 2,351, forward strand.
AGAGGCTGATTCGGGGAGAGGCTGTCCCTTTCTTCCGCGCCCCAGGGCGGAAAGAGGACCACCGGATTTCACCCCATGATGACAGGCCCTTGCACTATCCCAGGATAGGCATCTACAACGGCGCCGGGGCATCCCATTCCTGGATGTGGTTTGTTGAGATTTTTGATGGGATGGGGTTTTATGACTTGGTCTTTCTGGATGAAAGGGCGGTAAGGACAGGAGGCCTGGAAGGCCTGGATGTTCTCGCTGTATCGGGGGGTGACACCTTTGCCATAGCTGAAGCCCTTGGGCGGGAGGGAGCCCGCAGGCTTTCGGCGTTTATCCGCGGCGGCGGGCTCTATCTCGGGTCCTGTGCCGGGGCCTACCTTCCCCTCCATTCCTCCAAGGCCCATCTTAAGGAATTCAATTATGTGCGTGCAAAGATCAGCAACCTCACCGCAGCCCTTCCAGACGCTCGATGCCTGAGAGAGAAGTTCTGCACCCCTTACGGGTGTTCTTTTGTATTTCATCCTGTGAGGGAAACACTGGAGCTGACCCCCAGCGGCGTTATCCCCTTTGAGGGCATCGGATCTTTTTTGGCCCCTCTTTACGGTGGTCCACCGATGGTTCCTCTGGACGGGGTGGAGGTCTTGGCCACTTACAGTGGTTTTACCGATAAAACCCTTTTTCTTGTAGACAAGGACACTGCCCGAAATACGGTGCTCCACAAAGCGGCAGCGGTGAGGAAAACCCTGGGGGCGGGGCATTTGTATCTCTTCGGGCCCCATTTTGAGCATCCCGGTTTTCCCATAGCCAATCAACTCCTGGCCGAGGTCATTTACTGGGAAGCCGGGAGGGAGCGGCCCCTTGGCCGAACCGATGAAAAAGGCCCACAAGCCCGGACCCTGCTGCGAAATGTGAAGCGAGAGGTGAGCAACGCCCGCATTGTAGCCGCAGGCCTTGAAACCATGCCTGTCCAGTGGAAGATCGGCAATAAGGTCTATGACCCCACCAAGATCAGGGTGTTCCTGGAGGCGGTCTGGAAGAGGCTAAGGCGCCTCGAAAGGCGAAAAGCCTTGAGGCTTGTGGAAACACAGGAAAACAGGACGGTCGTTTCCGCCGCCAGGGTTGCCTCTATCCTGAGGGATATGAGAAGGGACATGAAGGGGGAGGGAGTGAGCCCTCAAAAGGCCGCTGAGCTTTTCAGGGCCTTAAACCAGACATGCACCTTTTTCTTGGAAAGCTATTTCTCGGCGGAGCTGGAGCGGTTCATGGAGGAGCCCCTGGAGTGAAGGGCCCGGGATCTTCAAAGAAACAGGCACCCATGTTTTCTGCGGGGGTGAATCGTTGAAGGGTTTTTCTGGAAAAGGGAAGGGGAAAGTACCGGCAGGGAAGGCGGTCTTTTGGGCCGCTATTCTCTTTTTATGCCTTCCGTGCCTTACCCCGGCCCCGGGGCATGCAGAGGCCGTAAACCGTGGTTCTTCCTGGTTCGTGGATCTGAAAGCCTATGCAGAGGCCGCCCACGGCACCCTGACTTGCGAAGAGTGCCATGGTACCATGAAAGAGGGGGATAAGAAACACCCGAACTTGGAGGATGCGGCCTTCCTTAAAAAAGAGGCAAGCCGGGTGTATGACTATGGACGTTGCAAGACGTGCCACCGCAACAGCTATGAACGTTACCTCCTGGGGGAACATGCCAAGGCCTTGAAAAAGGAAAGGGAACGGGAGGTTGCAAGCGGGGGTCCGTCTACCGGGGAAAAGAGGGCGCCTACTTGTGGCGACTGTCACTCTGCCCACTATGATCGATCACATCTGTCCAAAGTGGAGATCGGCAGAGAAATGGTACAGGTCTGTGGAACCTGTCATGCCGCCCAGGCCAAGACCTATTTGGAAAACTACCACGGCAAGGCGGCCGTCAATCTTGGGGATGATAATTCGGCCTATTGCACGGACTGTCATGGAGCTCATCACTGTGTGTCTCTGAAAAAGAAGGAAGCCGCCCTGCGGGCCTGTGAACGGTGTCATCAGGAAGCCTCCGCAAACTTCACCCAGTTCGTGATCCACCCAACGGTTCAGGACCTGGACGAGGATGACAGGGAGAAGCGCTTCCGGGTGGCGGTCATTAAGGTGATTTCCCTGATCATGTCCATTCTGGTCATTGCCGTTGTGGTCTTCTTTTATGGTCACAGCTTTTTGTGGTTACTGAGAGATTTGCACGAAAGGTTGAGGAAACACTAGTCATGGCAGGGAAGAGCGAGAGACAGGAGGCATATGAACGGTTCTGTGTGCTCCACAGGTTTTTGCACCTTGTGGCCATGCTCGGCTTCACAGGGCTGGCCCTGACTGGTTTTTCCCTGAAATTCAGTGCCCAGGGCTGGGCCCAGGCGGTGGTATTCCTCTTAGGGGGACTGGACCACGTGAGATACCTGCATCGCTACTGCGCCGTTGTCACTTACGCATGTGTGGTGGCCCATGCACTCTGGCTGCTCTATTTCAAATTCTTGTTAAAGGGGAGTCTAACCGGGCCTCAGTCCCTTTTTCCACGCTTTAAGGATCTGAAAGACCTTTTTCAACACATGGCCTATTTCTTTGGGAAAGGCGGGCAGCCGCGGTTCAATCGGTTCACCTACTGGGAGAAATTCGATTACTTGGCCATTTTTCTGGGCATGAACACCATGGGGCTGACGGGCGTGGTCTTATGGTTTCCGGAGTTCTTTTCTCGATTAATACCGGGTTATTTCGTCAACGTCGCTCAGGTGCTTCATGTCTATGAAGCCATCATGGCCGTGGCCCTCAAATTCGTGGTCCATATCATATCCGCACACCTCAGGCCCGAGGTCTTTCCCTTGGAGAAGAGCATCTTCAACGGCAAGACCACCAGAGAAAAGATTATGAGAGAACATCCCGGGGAGTGGGATGTGATATGCCGTGGCTTGGAGGAGACGGGATCTGAGGTTCCTTCTGAAAAACTGTGAGAAGAGGCAACCCTTGAAGAGATTCATCGTCTTGGCTTTCATGATCATCGGCTCTGTGGTGACCGCCTCAGAAGTTGGGGGGGAAGAGACAGAGATGATGCCTCCAGTCATGGAGGGGAAAGAACGGGTTTGTTTGGACTGCCATCGCTGCGCCAACGTCAACACAAACGAAGGGGTGTTGGACTCCCGTGCCCTCTGTCTGGAATGTCATGGAAAGGAGGCCTGCAAGAAGGAGGTAAAGGAACACCATATCTCACTCATGCTTACTCCCGACTCCTTTAAAGGAAGCCGTCACCAGTATGTAGCCTGCATTCAGTGCCATACGGATGTGGCCAGGTCTCCCCACAAGTTCGAAACAGGGGCCCAGTGTCTGGACTGCCATCCGGTGCATGGTGGGGAGACGGCCAATGCGCCCCATCTCCGGGTGAGCTGCCAGGCCTGTCATCGTAAATCAAAGTTCGTTGTCCTCGACAAGAACGCAGACCGGGTCAGACTATCCCGGGTTGATGACCATAAGGTGCCTATCCCATTGACGGATCATGGTCTCCCAGATGTAAGTGACCAGGATTTTTGCAAAAGGTGCCATAACCCCCGGAACCAGGTTGGGGCCTCGAGCGTGGTCCTACCCTCAAAAAGCTTTCTCTGTATCCTGTGCCACAATGCCCCTTTGGTTATGGGCCATGGCCTTTTTTGGGCGGCCTTCCTGATATTTATCTTTGGGGTGTTTCTCACACTTCGGTTCTGGTTCAAAGGGAGTGTTCAGGGCGAGGAGGATTCACTCCACCGGAAGATAGCCCTTACTTCGGAGACAGTGTGGCAGGCCATATTTTCGAGGGAGATTTTTTCTATCCTCAAGGTGGTGGTGCTGGACGTTTTTCTCCAGCGCAGAATCCTCCAGGAGAGTGTAAAGAGATGGGCCATACACTCCCTCATCTATTTGGCCATTGTGGCACGCCTGGCCCTGAGTCTCGTCACCTATTTTGCGTACCGAATCAGCCCGGACAGTGCGCTTGCAGTGGCGCTGATAGACAAAAATAGTCCCTTTACGGCCTTTGTTTATGATTTCCTGGGTCTTCTTATTTTGGTGGGCCTGGTCTGGGCGGCCTTGCAACGCTTTGTTTTCAGGCCGGTTTATGTGGCAAGGGAGAGCCAAGACAACATTGCCCTCTGCATGATAGGCTTGCTAATCCTTTTGGGTTTCTTTCTAGAGGGAGCGAGGATTTTGATGACCGGGCTCCCCTCAGATGTGGCGGTCTATTCCTTTATCGGTTACCCCACGGCACGACTGCTGGATCTCTTTCAATGGAAATGGATCGGTGTGTATCAATACCTCTGGTATGCCCACGCCATCCTGGGAGCGGCGCTGGTCGCCTATTTGCCCTTTGGTAAGATGAAGCACGTCTTCAATACCCCGCTCACGCTCGTGTTGCATCACCGCTCCGAGCCCTCTCAGTAGAGAACCTGCTGTTGTGCCCTTGCAAGGTGCAGTGCCCGATGCCTTAGGAATAGGAGAACGGTTTCTTTGCCTTCGCTTCGCTCGGCGCAGGCCCACCGCTTTGCGGTGGATCCCGGTTTCTTTGCCTTCGCTTCGCTCGGCGCAGGCCCACCGCTTTGCGGTGGATCCCGGTTTCATAGAACTAAAGTGATACAATAATTTTAGGTGGCAAAAATGACGGAAAAAGGGCCTTTACCAGAAGAGGAAGGAAAGACGTCGCAATCGGAACAGGGTGAAGTGCCTGCCGAAGACGCGGTGCCGGAGAAGGGGACCGGGTCTCCACCCGCAAAGAAGCCCGCGCCGGAAGAACCTGCCCGGCCTGCAGGCAGCGAGGAGTCTTCCGAACCCGGGGAGGCGGAAGAGAGGGTGAGAGATATACTCATCTCTAATCTGGATATGACCAGGCTCATCGAGCTGGATGCATGTACCCGGTGTGGAGAATGCCTCACTTGGTGCCCCGTTTATGATCAGGACGCCAAAGAACGTATTATCCCGAGGGCCAAGGTCACGGAATTTTTGAGGATCATCAAGGCCCAGCAAGGCCTGCTGGGGAATATCATCCGGAGTGAGCGCACACCGGAGGTCCTCAAAAAGGTCCTGGCCTTCCTGTTCCGATATCCCAATATTGATAAAGCGGGCTTTGAGGTCTTTGTCAGAAGCCTCTATGAATGCTCCACCTGTGGCCAGTGTCACGTGGTGTGCCCGGCCAACATCGACACGGTGAATCTGTGGGAGGATATACGCCGCCTTATTGTCAAGGCCGACTACGGGCCCTTGGAGTCCCAGAAGGCGCTGATTAAGAGCGTGAAGTCCTATGATAACCCTTGGCAGCAACCCCGGGCCGGTCGCACCAAATGGGCACGGCGGGCCAAAAAGGATCAACTCATTAAAGACCTTCCCAGGGAGTTCAAGAAGAGAAAGGCCAAGGTCCTTCTTTTCCTCGGCTGTACGGCGGCCTATGACATCAATGTGAGACAGGTGGCTATCAGCACCATCAATATCCTTGAGGCCTTGGACATTGATTACGCCTGCCTGGGAAAGGATGAAAAGTGTTGCGGAAGTGTGATGCTCAGGATGGGGGACCCCGAGTTCGAGCGTCTGGCCAGGGAAAACATCAAGACCTTCAACGAACTGGGCATTGAGATCCTTATCAGTTCCTGTGCGGGCTGCTTTAAAACTATCAAGGGGGACTATCCCAAGGTGGGGAAGATGAATTTCGAGGTGCTCCACACGGTGGAGTTCCTCAGGCGCCTATATGAGGATCACAAGCTGGAGTTCCATAACCCTGTGGAAAAAAGGGTGACCTACCACGATCCTTGTCACTTGGGCAGGGCCTCCGGCGTGTACGAAGACCCACGATTTATTATGGAAAAAATCCCGGGCCTGGAGTTGATTGAAATGCCCAGAAACCGGCAGTATTCAAGGTGCTGCGGGGCCGGGGGAGGACTCAAATCAGGATACCCGGATATTCAGAATAAAATGGCGCAGCGCCGGGTCAAGGAGGCTGAAGAGACCGGGGCGGAAGAATTGGTCTCGGCCTGTCCCTTTTGTTATCAGGGTTTACAGGTGGGGATATCAGCCTTGGACTCTCCACTGATCATGAGGGATATCAGCTACCTGGTGGAAGCTTCTTTGAAAAAGGATGAATCCTGACGCATATACAGGCGAGAAGGATTGTGGGGCCCAAGAATAAGAAAGAGAAATACAAGAAATATGTGTTCTGGCTTGGAAAGGACGACTTCGTCCGATTCCGGGATGAAACGGCTCAAAAAGGGCTCCCCCTTCATGAGGCAAAAAAGGCGGTGTGTGTGCCCCTCTCCAAAAGGGTGGAATCAGGTTTTGTGCCTCCCGGGGCCTGGGATGAATACCCCCTGTGCAAACGCCAACTCTCTTGGTACAAAGGCTCACCCTATTTCGGCCTTACCTTGGTGGTGAGTTCAAATGAGCTGGAGGGGTTCGGACTCAGACCCCAGGCCCTGATTAAAGAGAGAAAATTCCGGCCGCCGAGGTTCCCTGACAGGGAGGAAAAGCTGAAAATGAGAAGACAAAAGGCCTACCAGCAAGCGAGGCCCGCCGAATGGGAGGATCTATCGGGAGAAGACCCCCAGATCCAGGAGAGGTGGTTGAAGGTCATGGGAATCCGGGGAATGAGCTATGAAGAACTTTTCATAACCCACTGCGCCAATCATGCCAACTTTATTGATCCCCGCTACTATGTTGTGGAAGAGGATGGTCCCGTGCCCTATTCTATTGATAAGACCACGCATATCTGTTCAGCCTGCCTTGAGTTCTTCAACATCATCGGTGCGCAATTCAAAAAGAAGCTTGTTGTTCCGTGCCCTGGAGCTGTTTTATTTGCCGGAATGGCCCCCAACCGGTATTATGAGGTGGTTCAGCTGTCGTAAACGGTCACGCCCTCAGACCCTGAACGCGCTTTTCCCGCCCCGATTCAGGGCCGCGGGAAGACCTTTCCGCGGGGGGTCATGGGGACAGATGCACGGGAAAGGAGGCGTGGGATGAAGAATGGGATCTTTGTGTCAACACTGATGTTCGTGCTTCTCATGACCACGGTCATACCGGGAGAGGCTGGGACAAAACCCATAAGGCTCGCCTATCTTCAGAGTGACATCCATCAACTCGCCTGTTGGGTGGCCTTGGACAAGGGATTCTTCACGCAAGAGGGTGTGGAGGTTGAGGTGGCCGGCATTTTCAAGGCCGGTCCAGAAGAAATGAGCGCCTTCGCCGCCGGGGCACTCGATATGGGTTATGTGGGGGAGGCGCCTTCCACCACGGCCGTGGCCAACGGGGTAGCCAGGGTGACCGTCCTGGCCCAGGTCAACACCGAGGGCTCCGCCATTGTGGTGCCGGAAGACGCCCATCCCCAAGGCCTTCAGGATTTGAAGGGAAGAAGGGTGGCGGTGCCGGGCCATTCCACGGTGCAGGATTTCTTGCTGCGAAAGGCCTTTAAGCGATTCGGCGTGGACCCGGGGGAAGTGAGGGTTATTGTGTTGAAACCCCCGGAGATGATCGGGGCCTTGAGGACAAAACAGATCTATGCCTTCATCGCCTGGGAACCTTATCCCGCAAAGGCGCAGACCCTGTCAGTGGGGAAGGTCTTGCTTACCTCGCGGCAGATCTGGGAAGACCATCCCTGTTGCGTGCTGGTGGCCGAGAACGGCTTTCTTCAAGCCCGTCCTCAGGAGGCCAGGGCCGTGGTCAGGGCCCATGTAAGGGCCACGGATTTTATTAACCGTCATCGTGAGAGTGCGGTAAAGATCGGAGTCAAGTACACGGGCATGGATGAAGAGACCGTTCGTTTGGCCATGGATAACGTCAATTATACTTACCGCCTGAGCGTGGAAGGGGAAAGGGAATATGTGAATTTTTTGGCCCAGCTCAAGTACATCAAAACAGACGATGTCGGGGCATTTGTTAAACGCTTTATAGATCAGGACATGCTCAAGGAAATCCTTAGATAATGAGATGGGAACGCTACATCTTGCCTTTGAGTATCCTCCTGGTTTGGCAGGGGCTCTCTTCCTTGGGGGCCATACCCGGCCACCTGGTGCCATCTCCGTACAAGATCATTCTGGGGTTCAAAGACCTTGTAACAATAGGGATGCCCCCCGGTCATCTCTTGCATGATCACATCCGCTACAGCCTTTACCGGGTGGCCGCAGGATTCGGCATAGCCGCGCTCACGGGCATCCCCTTGGGACTCCTGATGGGTTGGTCTTCCAGGCTTCGGGGTATGGTTGGGCCCCTTATCGAACTTTTGAGACCCATCCCGCCATTGGCGTGGATTCCCATCGCCATTCTGTGGTTCGGGATCGGAATAAAATCCGCAGCCTTCATTATATTTCTGGGGGCCTTTTTCCCGGTGCTTCTGAATACCATCTCCGGGGTTGTTTCCATCAACCCCCTTTTTTTGGAGGCGGCCAAGACCCTGAATGCCAGCGAAAAAGATATCTTTTTAAAGGTCTTGCTTCCCGGGTCTATTCCCTCTATTTTTGTGGGCATGCGGATCGGTGTGGGCATCGGATGGATGACCCTGGTTGCGGCCGAGTTTACCGGGGTCAAGGCCGGCTACGGCCTCGGGTACATGATCATGACGGCCCGGGATATCCAGAGGCCGGACGAAATCCTTGCGGGTATGTTTGTGATAGGGGTCATCGGCCTACTCATAAACTGGGGTCTTCGGATCTGTGAGTCCAGAATCATTCGGTGGAGATAAGGGGCGTGTCGGAGCCGTGAGCCTGGAGTTGTCGGGGATCAGTAAGAGTTATGGCGGAGAGAGGGGTGGTGAGCGCGTCCCCGTGCTCAAGGATATCCGTTACCGGATAGATCACGGAAAATTTGTCTCCCTCATAGGTCCGAGTGGGTGTGGAAAAACGACCCTTCTCAGAATCATCGCCGGGCTGGAAAAGGCCTCCAGCGGCAGGCTTTTTTTGGAGGGCAGGGAGATCGCTTACGGAAAGGATTTGATCGGCCTGGTCTTTCAGGAATATGCCCTTTTCCCATGGAGAACAGCCCTCCAAAATATTGAGATGGGACTGGAGATTATGGGTGTGCCCAGACGGCAACGGCTGGGCGCGGCCATCGAATATGTGAGGGGATTTGGTCTGAGCGGCTTTGAAAACAGGTATCCCCACGAGCTCTCAGGGGGGATGCAGCAAAGGGTGGCTATAGCCCGGACCCTGATCATGAAGCCCAGGCTCGTGCTGATGGATGAACCCTTCGGATCTCTGGACAGTCAGACCAGGAATGAAATGCAGGAATTCATCCTCCAGGTTTGGCAGCAAAGGGGAGATACGATCATCTTTGTGACCCACAATGTGGACGAGGCGGTCTTTCTTAGTGATCGAATTGTGGTGCTCTCCAGGAGACCCGCCACTATTAGTCGCTCTTTTGAAATCGATTGCCCCAGGCCCAGGGACCGGACAAGTCTTGAATGCAATGCCTTTAGGCGGGCGGTTCTGGAAGAGCTTAGAAAAGAACGGAAAATAGGGGGATAATGCTGTCTTCCCCTGGAAAAGGAGCCATGACGAAGATGAAGATTCTTGGCATATGTTGCAGCCCTCGAGAAGGAATGGCGACCAGGTATGCCCTGGACAAGTGCCTGGCGGCCGTCAAAAACGGCTACCCGGAAATCCACACAGAAGTCATTGACCTGTCCTCTGTGAAGGTCGGGGGTTGTCTTGTCTGCGGCCAGTGCATGGAAGGCCTGGAATGCAGCCAGAAAGACGATTTCAATGGACTGATCCATCATCTTACGGATGCGAGGTTGGCGGGGTTGATCGTGTCTACCCCCGTCTATTTCGGCTCCATGAGTTCACAATGCAAGGCCTTTCTGGATCGCTGCGTCATGTTCAGACGCAATGGATTCCTCCTCAGGGACAAGGTGGGAGGTGTCATCGCTGTAGGGGGATTTAAAAACGGGGGACAGGAAATAGCGATCCAAAGTGTCCAGGCTGCCATGTTGGTCCAGGATATGATTATCGTGGGGGACGGTCAGCCGGGGGCACATTTTGGAGGCGCCCTGTGGAGCGGTCACCCTGAAGGCGTGGAAGAGGATATCCAGGGCCTCGAGACCGTCAGAAATCTGGGCCGCCGGGTGGCGGAAGTGGCCCTTAAGCTGAATGGATGAGCATTTTGCCCGGTATGTGTGGTGAGATCATTACAGAACTCCAGAGCCGGGGTGTCCGGGTCGGGCAAGGCATCTTGCACAGAAAAGGGGGGGCCGGGCCGGCTGAGGCGGGTTTTCTTCTCATCGGAGGCATTCCGGTCAGTGTTCCTGTCCATGGTCCTTATGTATCCAACTCCCCCTACGCCGTTGAAAAACAAAAAGGCCAGGACCTGCTCCTAAACAGGGGTGAGGTCCTCTTTCCTGTCGATTTTGTTCCCAGGCCTCGCTTCTATGATCATTCCACCGGGGAAGGTATCCCCTATCCCAAGATCGCTCTGCTCCATGGAAAGGATTGCCTTGCCACCTCGGTGGACCAGCGCTGTGTTTATTGGCCTTCAAGGCTGAGATGCCGTTTCTGCGGTATTGAACTCTCCCTCAAGGACGGCCAGACCATCGCCAGAAAGACCCCGGAACAGCTTGCCGAGGTGGCTCAAAAGGCCCGGGCCCTTGATGGGGTCACCCATGTGGTCCTTACTACAGGGGCCGCCGCCGGGGCCGGGGTGGAAATCAAGCGCCTGGCCGCCTGTGCCAAAGCCATAAAAGGAGCCAGCGGACTGGCGGTGCATGCCCAGTTTATGCCCCCCGAAGAAGAGGAAGATTTGCGGGCCTTGAAAAGGGCCGGCGTGGATACCGTCGGCATTCATGTTGAAAGCTTTGACCTCCAAGTCCTCGAAAGAGCGGCCCCCGCCAAGGCGGCCATAGGGCTCAACCGTTACAAAGAGGCCTGGAAAAGGTCGGTGGAGATCTTCGGTACCAATCAGGTGAGCACCTTTCTTCTGGTGGGGCTCGGTGAAAGGTCGGATTCACTCTTGGAGGGGTGTGAGATCCTGGCCGATCTGGGCGTTTATCCCTTTTTGGTCCCTCTTCGGCCTATACCCGGGACTCTCATGGAAAAGGCTTTGCCTCCCAGCCCCAGAATGATGACGGCCCTCTACCACGAGGTGGCCCGTATTCTGAGGAGAAAAGGGCTTTCATCGGCCCGGTCTCAAGCGGGATGTGTTCGTTGCGGCGCATGCTCGGCCCTGCCCGCCTTTGAAGGACCCGCCGACCGGCTCGTGTGCCACCCTGCCAGGACCGCAGGGGAATTGATGACCGCCTACGAGATCCGAAGACAGGTCTTTGTGCTCGAGCAAGGGCTGTTTCAGGACTCCGATAAGGATGGAGAGGACCGGAAGAGCATCCACTTGGTGGCTGAAAAGGACGGGGAGGTGGTGGGTACCGTGAGGGTTTTTCCCTCGAGCAGCGGAAACGGCCACTGGATCGGAGGGAGGCTGGCGGTGAAAGGGCCCTTCAGGGCCTGCGGAGCAGGGGAGCTTTTGGTCAAGGACGCGGTGGCGTGCGTAAAGAAGCGGGGTTGTACATCCTTTACCGCCCATGTTCAACAGGAAAACGTCCCCTTTTTTACCCAACTGGGCTGGAGGGCGATTGAACCGGTAAGAGCCTATAGGGGCAGGCCCCATCAGCTCATGGAAGCAAATCTGGACGCACCGGATCCCATGAATTAGGGCCCCTGTCTTGTCTCCGGCCTCACCCATAGGCCCCGTGCCGGTCACTTTGAAGAGACCTCACCGCCTGTCTTGGCTGGCATCAGAAAGAGATGTTTTTCACGGACAAATAGTTGCGAGGAGCTGGAAATAGGATGGATCTGTCTTTGTCAGAACTGGCTTCCCAGGTCAGGAACTACCCGGGGCTTTTGCGAAAGAATCCCATTGAGGATGTCTTTGAATCCCTCCTCCTCCATGGTCAGCCGGGTCCCCATCTGCCCAACTACGGGGATGACGCCGCCGTGATCCCATGGAAGGACGGTTTTCTGCTTCTGGCCGCGGACGGAATCATGACCAGGCTCCTTATTCAAGAGCCCTATGCAGCGGGCAAATCCGCGGTCATGGTTACCGTCAATGATATCTACTCCATGGGGGGAAGGCCCTTGGCTATGGTCAATGTCCTGGCCAGCGGAAACGAAGAACACCGCAGGCAAGTGGTGGCGGGCATTAAAAGGGGGTGCGAGAAGCTAAAGGTGCCCATGGTAGGAGGTCACCTCCATCCCGATGCCCCCCCTGAAACGCCCTCCCTGTCTGTGGCGATTTTGGGCTGGGCCCAAAAGCCGCTGCGAAGCCACCTGGCCGAGGCAGAGGACGACCTCATCTTTGCCACCGACCTGAAGGGGCAGATCGGCTGCCATTCCGTAGTAAGCTGGGATGCCAATTCGGGAAAAAGTCCGGAGGAGCTTTTATACCGGCTGGATGCCCTGACATTGATCGCGGAGAGGGAATGGGCCCACGCCGCCAAGGATGTGAGCAATGCAGGGCTCTTGGGGACCCTGTGTATCATGATGGAGAACTCGGGCAAGGGGGCTGAAATCGACGTCCCATCCATCCCCTGTCCACCGGAACTGGATCTGCAGACCTGGATCTTATCCTTTCAGAGCTTTGGTTTTCTGCTCTCCGTACCGAGGAGCCTGTCTCAGGTAGTGATTGACCTCTTCAAAACCAGAGATATTGACGCCGTCGTGGTGGGCCGGGTTACCGAGGATCCTCGGGTCGTCTTAAAGGCCAGTGCTCGGAAAGCAACCCTCTTTGATTTTAAAAGGGAGAAGATTACCGGCATTTCCTACCCCCAGAGCACCTAGGGTTTCCCCCGGGACATTCCCGGCCGTTTTTTGTGCCCCTCTAAGGGCAATAGGTGACTCCAGCTCCCATAAGTCCCAGCCATGGTTTTGGGCTTGACGGCCGATGAATTAAAAGAAATAATTATTTTCCGGGACGTGCCATCGCCACCAGCGAGGGTACGCCCTTTTCTTTATGTGTACGTTGTTAGACTTTGACCCGCAAATTCTTGTGGGGTGGGTTTCTCCGGGCGTGAGAGGCTGACCTTGAATCCAACACAATGCCAGGGAGGAAGGGAATGAAGCAGGTGAGGGTGGGGGCGGCCCAGATCGCGCCTCACTTTTTTGATAAGGAAAAGACCTTGGAGAAGACCTGCCGGTACATCCATGAGGCGGGTAACCTGGGGCTTGACCTCATCGTTTTCCCCGAGGTCTATTTTTGCGGTTACCCTTTTTGGAGGGGAGGCGTCTCTGTGCGCGAGTCCACGGAGCTGGCGGCCGAGATGATACGAAGTGCCATTCTTTGGAATGGGGAAGAGGCCCAGGAAATGGCCGAAACGGCCAGGAAGGCCAAGGTCAACTGTGTGGTGGGGTGCAATGAATTGAACGATCACCCCGGGAGCCTGACTATCTTTAATTCCCTATTGGTCATATCCCGGGAGGGAAAGGTACTGGGCCGGCATAGAAAACTTATGCCCACCCACTCGGAGCGGGTCTACTGGGGCATGGGGGATGCCAGTGATATTCGCACCTTTCAACTGGACATTGGAAGAGTAGGGGCCTCAATCTGCTACGAGCACCACATGACCTTATTGAGGGCCGCCATGGCCATAAAGGGTGAAGAGATCCACTGTGCCCTGTGGCCGGGCTGGTGGAAGGTGGACGGTCACCTGGGGGCCAAGGTGGCGGAGGCGGGTTCCAAGACCTGTGACGTGGAGAGCGCCGTTCGTCAGCACGCCATCGAGAACCAGGTTTTCGTGATCAGTTCCAGTTGGATTCTCAAAGAAGAGGACATCCCCGAGCCGCTCCAGGAGGTCATGAAGTATAACCTTGCCGTAGGGGGAAGCTGCATCGTGAACCCGGCGGGGCTCATTGTGGAAGGTCCTGTCTTCGAAGAAGAGACCATCGTGCACACCGAAATCGACCTGGATGAAAGGGAAGTCGCCAAGGCCTATTTTGACGGATTAGGTCATTACTCACGGCCGGATCTGCTGAGTCTGAGAATTCAGGATCAGGCCTGGTCCCCGTCCGGGCCGAAAAAGTTGTAGATCCTGTGAATGGGAAACATAAAGGAGGAGACCATATATGGCTGATCAGGTGAAGATGGACCCGGAAGTGTTATCCATGGTTCTGGAGACGATTGACAAATTCCAAAGAGAAAAACTCTCGCTGGAAACCAAGTTGGCCTTGGATCGTGAGGGGGTGTTTCCTGAAGAGCTTATTCGTTTTATGCTGAGCCCTGAGGTGGCCCTTCACCTTATCTTTATTCCGGAGGAATACGGGGGGCTGGGGGCGGGGGCCTCGGAAATAGCTATCATATCGGAAAGGATGGCCAAGATGGATCTTGGGGTTGCCACCTCGTTTTTGGCCATTTGCCTGGGCATGGACCCCCTTCGGGTGGGGGCCACGGCTGAACAGAAAAAGAAATATATCAGTAGGATCGCAGAAGAAGGCCTGGTTGTCGCTTACGGTGTTACCGAACCTGAGGCCGGCTCCAATGTTCAGGCCCTCAAGACCAAAGCGGAAAGGGTCTTGGGCGACGACGGCCAGATCACGGCGTATAAGCTCAACGGGCAAAAACAGTTCATCACCAATGGGGGGGTGGCAGACCTTTATACCATCCTTGCTGATACGCCGAAAGGGCCGTCCTTTTTTGTGGTGGAGGCCGGGACCCAGGGGCTGATACCGGGCAAACACGAAGACAAGCACGGCATACGGGCCTCTGATACGTGTCCCCTTATTTTAGAGGACCTGGCCCTGCCTGTGGAAAACCTTCTGGGCGGGGTGGAAGGCCAGGGACTCAAGGAGGCCAACAAGGTCTTCGGTTACACCAGACTTATGGTGGCCACCTTCGGCCTGGGGGGAGGAATGGCATCGCTGGAAAGGGCCGTCAAATACTCCAAGGAAAGGGTCCAATTCGGGACCACGCTTGCCGAGAAACAGGGATATACCCACAAGCTCCTTGTGCCCCATGCCGTGCAGCTGGAGGCGGCCCGGGCCTATATTGATGAGGTGGCCCGCAGGATTGATCAGGGTGAAGAGGACCTCCAGGTGGAGGGTTCTATTGCCAAGTATTTTGCTACAGAAGCGGGCGACGCCATGGCAAATGACGGTATACAGGCCTTTGGAGGTTACGGTTATATCCGCGATTATGAGGTCGAAAAGATCAAAAGGGATGTCAAGATCCTGACTATCTACGAAGG
>CAZNLL010000084.1:0-17240 GCA_964573885.1 uncultured Desulfobacteraceae bacterium
ATTTATATAAGGGGCAAATGGAATGCCAAAATATGGCTCATAAAAAGAAAACTGGCTCCCCCCAGAATCAGAAGGGTGATCCAGTTCTGAATTCTAAGCGCCTTTGACAACCTTTCCCAATCCACTACAGGTCCTTGGCCTTTTTATATAGGATATAGAGATTTCTGAATGCCGCTGCAATCCCGAAACCCAGGCCGATAAAGGAAAGCCAGGGCCCGGTATCCAGCCACCTGTCCAGGTAATAACCCAGTAAAGCCCCTAAAGCGATCGACAAGGCCATGGCCATGCCGATGGTGCTCAGGTAACCCAGCGTTTTGATCGCTTTTTTGAGGTCTTCATCCATTAATGATCAAGGCCAGAAACCTGAGACCGCTAAAAGGAAAAACCGGAGTGTCTGTATCATAGACCTGGAGGCAAAGTCAACAGATTTTTGTCTAAAGGACACCAAAGGCCCTTTTTGCATGATCCAGGGTTTTTTCAATGATTTCTTCACCATGGGCGGTGGAGATAAAGGTGGCTTCAAATGGGGAAGGGGCCAGGTAAATCCCCTGCTCCATCATGAACCTGTAATAGCTCCTGAAGCGTCTCTGGTCGGTCTCCCTGGCCGAGGTGAAGCCCCGGACAGGCCCGGATGTGAAAAAGAGGGTCCCCATGGACCCCGCACGGTTGACGGTAACTTGGAGCCCATGGTCGCGGGCCGCGGATTCCAGGCCGGAAAAAAGGCTTCGGCCCCTTTCCTCCAGGGCGGGATAGGGATTAGTCCCCTTCAGGACCCGGAGCGTAGCCAAACCTGCGGCCATGGCCAGGGGGTTCCCCGAGAGGGTCCCGGCCTGGTAAATGTCACCTTCGGGGGCCACCCTGGACATGATGTCCCGTCTCCCTCCGTAAGCCCCTACGGGCAGGCCTCCGCCTATGATTTTGCCCAGGCAGGTGAGGTCGGGCATGACGCCGTAGAGCTCTTGGGCCCCGCCGGGTGCAACCCTGAAACCGCTGATGACCTCGTCGAAAATCAGGATGGCCCCGTGCGCCTCGGTGACCTTCCTCAGTTCCTCCAAAAAACCCTTTTCCGGCAGGACGACTCCCATGTTCCCGGGAATGGGCTCAACAATCAGGGCCGCAATCTCCGGGCCGTAACGTTTAAAGGCCTGGGTGACCGCCTCAAGGTCGTTGAAGGGCAGGGAAAGGGTATGCTTGGCCAGGTCCCGGGGCACCCCGGGACTGTCCGGAATACCCAGGGTAGCCACCCCGGACCCTGCCGCAACCAGCATGCTGTCGGCATGTCCATGGTAGCAGCCCTCAAATTTGATAATCTTTTCCCGTCCCGTGTATCCCCTGGCCAGGCGGATCGCGCTCATGGCCGCCTCGGTTCCCGAGTTCACCATGCGCACCATATCAATGGATGGGACCATTTCTACAATGGTCTGTGCCATGTCCACCTCCAATTGGGTGGGAGCTCCGTAACTGGTCCCACGGCGGAGGCCTTTTTCCAGGGCCTCCAGGACATCGGGGTGGCCGTGGCCCAGGATCATGGGGCCCCAGGAGCACACGTAATCGACGTATTCTTTCCCGGTGATATCCCAGAGTCGGCAGCCCTCTGCCCGGTCAATAAAGGGGGGATCCATGTCTACGGCCTTTCCCGCCCTTACCGGGCTGTTAACGCCTCCGGGGATGTAAGTTTTGGCCTTTTCAAACAGGGTCTTTGATTGATCGTCCATGGGGTCATTCCTGATAATGGTGTGAAAGCGGTTCAGAAGTATTCCATACTGGTCTTTTTGAATTCCTTTTCACTGAAGAGCAGCACATAGTCATCAATGCCCACGGACCGGGCCATCCTTTTCGCCAGCTCAAGGCAATCCTGACGGTTGCTTCTATGGATCATGGTGTAGAGATTATACGGCCAGCCCTTTCGGGCCTCGCGCTGATAGCAGTGAGTCACTTCCCGGAATCGGGCCAGCCTCTTTCCGGTCTCTTCGATATGCTCCTCAGGGGCCTTCCAGGCGACCATGGCATTGGAACTAAACCCGGCCTCCTGGTGGCGCAAGGTGGCTCCAAAGCGCCGGATCACGCCCCGCTCTCTAAGGTGCTTTATCCTTTCGATAAATGCTTCTTCGCTCATGCCCGCCTTTTCCGCCATGTCCGCGAAAGGACGGGTGCCCAGGGGCAGGTCTCCCTGAATGAGGCTCACCACCTTCTTGTCTTTTTCATCAATCACGGCACAGGCCTTTCTCGGTTCCACGGGGGATCAGACGGAATTTATTCCTGATTCGACGAATATAAGATGGCATGTGCGTTGTCAAGGCCCATCTGCCTCCTTACACATTTGTAGGGGGATAGAGGCAAGGGGAATTGAGGGGCAAGGATATGAGAGATGGGGGAGGCCGAAAGACTCATTGGGCTTGCAAAAGCAGGGGCAATTGTATAATAAAGAAGGAATAATAGAGCCCTTAGTCCCTCACAGGGGACAGGAAAAAGCAGCGCAGTGAGGCAAGAATACCCTTGATGGGATTTACGAAAATCATTGAGCAGCGGATCAAAGAAGCCCAGGACCAGGGGGCATTCGATGAGCTCCCCGGCCGGGGCCGGCCCCTTGAGATAGAGGACGACAGTCATATCCCTGAAGAACTCAGGCTGGCTTACAAGATCCTTAAGAACGCGGACTGCCTCCCTCCTGAACTTGAACTCAAAAAGGAGATCAGACAAATGGAGGACATGCTGGGAGCCATCCCAGATGAAAAGGAGCGGTACCGTCTGATCAAGAGGATCAACTATAAGATACTCAAATTAAACATGATGGGCAAGAAGTCCCCCTTGCTGGAAGAGACGGAGTTGTACTACAAAAAGTTGGTTGACAAGTTCGCCGAGAAGTGACAAAAGAGGCCTTTTGCTTCGCTTGGGGAAGAATAAACGCGGTTTCTGAAGGGAAGATCGTACCATGGACATGAAGAGGGATTATTATGAGGACATTCAGCTTTTGGACAGCAAGGTCCTCTGGTTTTGGTTTCTCATGCTCATTGCGGCGCTGGTTACGCTCCCCTTCGTCACCCCCAAGTATTATATCTATATGGCCAATTATATGGCCATTAACGTCATTGTCACGGTGGGGCTCAATATCCTGGTGGGTTATACCGGGCAGATCTCTCTGGGCCACGCCGGTTTCTTTGCCATTGGGGCTTATTTCACGGTCCTTTTCATGACCGGGCTTCATCTTCCCTTCCTTCTGGCCCTTGTCCTGGCTGCATTGGTTGCCGCCTTTTTTGGATTCATCCTGGGTTTGCCGGCCCTAAGACTGGAAGGCCCCTACCTGGCCATTGCCACCCTGGGCTTTGGCATGGCCATCACCCAGGTGATCGGGCGATGGCAGTTATTTGGAGGCAGGATGGGCCTGGAAACCCCGTCGCTGATGTTTTTCGGCCTTGACCTGGCTACCGACACCCAACGTTACTTCTTGATCATCCCTATAACCTTTCTCATGACCTTGGGAGCCAGAAATTTGATGAAGACCAGGGTGGGCAGGGCCTTTATCGCCATCCGGGACAGCGATATCGCCGCCGAGACCATGGGAGTCAACCTGACCCTTTACAAGACCCTGGCCTTTGCAGTAAGCGCCTTTTATACCGGAATCGCAGGCGGGCTCTTCGCCTTTGTACTGGGTTTTATCAGCCCAAGCACGTTCAACTTTATTCTCTCCATCTATTTTTTGGCCTTTGTGATTGTGGGGGGACTGGGATCCATTTTCGGCTCCATCATGGGTGGGGTGGTTATGACTTGGCTCATGCTGGAACTTGATAAGGTCCAGGAACTCCCCTATATAGGAGAGCTGTTGATAAGCTTCTCCGAAAATTGGATGAGCGTAAGCGGGCTTCCCAACGTGGCCAGCATCATCTTCGGGCTGATTATTATACTCCTTGTGGTCTTTGAGCCCTTGGGGCTTTACGGCTTTTGGATCAGGACCAAGATCTACTGGAAGACATGGCCCTTCTAGGGAGCAAGGGGCCTGCCCGGTCCCATAAGATGCCCTGCCCTGTGGGCGCGGGAAAGAATTTATGAAATAAGAGGTCAGGTGATGTTCCTACAATTAATCATAAGCGGTCTCTCCTTTGGAAGCCTCTACGCCCTGATCGCCCTGGCCATGGTCATTATCTATAAGACCTCGGAGGTCCCCAACTTTGGGCAAGGCGAGATGGCCATGATTTCAACTTTTGTGGCCTATTCTCTCCTGGTGTCTTACAACCATTCCTATGCCCTTTCTTTTGTGGGCGCCTTTTTATTTGCCGCCGCCCTGGGGGCATTTTTGGAATTTGCCTTCTTGCGAAGGGCCAAAGACCCGAACATCTTGAGTCTCATCCTTATTACCTTGGGATTTGAGATGGTCCTTTACGGCGTGGCCAGCTGGAAATGGGGGGCGGACCAACGCAACCTTCCTTTCCCTGTTTCCGATTTTGATATCATCAACCTGGGGCCCGCGGTGATCAGCTACTTGAATATCGCCACCCTGCTCATTACCCTGATGCTGATGCTTCTCCTTTTTCTCTTTTTCCGGTACACCAAGGTGGGGATCGCCATGAAGGCCACCCAGCAGAATGCCATGGCGGCCAGGATCAATGGGATCCGTACCAACAGGATTCTCTCAATGACCTGGGCCATGAGTTCTATAATCGGTGCCGTGGCCGGGATGCTCCTGGCCCCCATTGCCACGCTGGATCCGAATCTTATGCTTGATCCCCTGTTAAAGGGTTTTGCCTCCGCCGTGCTGGGCGGAATGACGACCCTGGTCGGGGCGGCCTTGGGGGGGTATATCTTGGGGATTATTGAAAACCTCTTCGGAGGTTATGTTTCCCTTGAATTTAAGTCCATTGTCGCCTTTGGCATTATTGTATTGGTCCTCTGCTTTAAGCCGAGCGGGCTTTTTGCCAGACACTATGTACGAAAGGTCTAAGAGATAAAGGGCTCCTCCTGAAGGGAGTTTGGAGGTTATGGACGGCGGAAACACCACAAAAGATGCCTTTTTTTCAGTAAAAAGCTTGACCATGAGCTTCGGCGGCCTGATGGCCGTGGACAATGTCAATTTTGAAGTGAAACAGGGGACCATCTTTTCTATTATCGGCCCTAACGGGGCTGGAAAGACGACCATTTTCAACTGTATCAGCGGACTCTATGTGCCGGATTCGGGTCAAATTCTTTATCAGGGAGAGAATGTGACCGGGCTTAAGCCGCACCGTATCGCGAAAAAGGGGATTGCCCGGACATTTCAAAACATTGAGCTCTTTTCCAGGATGACCACCATGGAAAATCTCATGCTGGGCCGCCATATTCATATGAAGACAGGGCCCTGGAGCGGTGCCACTTTCCATAGAAGAGGTTCCAAGGCCGCTCGGGAGGAGATCCAGCATCGGGAACGGGTGGAGCAGATTATTGACCTCCTGGACCTGCAGTCGGCGAGAGATCAGTTCGTCGGCGCCCTCCCGTATGGGACCCAGAAACTGGTGGAACTTGGAAGGGCCCTGGCCTTGGAGCCCAAGCTGCTTCTCCTTGACGAACCCTCCGCGGGGATGAATTCGGAAGAGAAACAAGACCTGATCTTTTGGGTTAAGGATATTCAGGATGAACTCGGGGTGACCATCCTTTTGATCGAACATGACATGAAGATGGTCATGGATATCTCAGACCGTGTTTTGGCTATTAACTTCGGCAAGCCTATCACAGAGGGGGTGCCTGAGGAGGTACAGAGGCATCCCGAGGTCTTGAAGGCCTACTTGGGAGAGGATGAATCCATTGGCCACGCTGCTTGAACTGAAGAATATTGAGACCTTTTACCGTTTGATCTACGCCTTGCGAGGGGTGTCTCTCACCGTGGAGAAGGGCACCATTACGGCCATCTTGGGCAACAACGGGGCCGGAAAATCCACCATTCTTAAGACCGTTATGGGACTCCTGGATGATCAACCCGACAAAGGGACCATTGAGTTTTTGGGAAAACGAATTGACGGAAAGGATCCGGAGGTGATGGTGAGGATGGGCCTGTCCTATGTACCTGAGGGACGGGAGGTCTTTGAGGAACTGAGCGTCAGAGAAAACCTCCTCATGGGCGCTTATATCAGGAGGGATCGTCAGGGGGTTAAGAAAGATTTCGAACAGATCTACAGCTACTTCCCTGTGCTCAAGGAAAGGGAGGACCAGTGGGCCGGGACGCTTTCCGGTGGGGAACAACAGATGCTGGCCATAGGCCGGGCCCTCATGAACCGGCCCAAGCTTCTCTTCCTCGATGAGCCCTCTCTGGGGCTTTCTCCTCTTCTGGTGAAGGATATTTTTGGTATCATCAAACAAATCAATAGCGAGGGGGTCACCATCCTGCTGGTGGAACAGAATGCGCGCATGGCCCTTTCCATCTCCGATCTGGGTTTGATCCTTGAAAACGGCCGGTTCGTCATGAAGGGAAAGTCCAAGGACCTGATGGAGGACAAGGACGTCCGGGAATTCTACATGGGAATGAAATCCGAGGAGTCGGCCAAGGGGTATCAACGGTGGAAGAGAAAGAAGCGGTGGAGATAGAATGACCGAGGAAGTCGTCCCCAAGGTATTCCGCCAAACGGTCCAGAAATTCGGCGACCGGGTGGCCCTGCGAAAAAAGGAATTTGGGCTCTGGCAGGATATTTCCTGGAATGGCTATTACAGTCTGGCCAAATACGTGGGTTCCGCCCTTATTTCCATGGGTTTGGAAAAGGGGGACTGCGCCTCTATTATTGGGGACAATTGCCCGGAGTGGGTGATTATTGACATGGGGATCCAGTGTGCCGGCGGTGTGGCCGTAGGGATCTATTCTACAAACGCCTGGCCTCAGGTGGAGTATGTGGTCGAGAATTCGGACTCCAAGTTCCTGTTTGTGGAAAACGAGGAGCAGCTCGACAAGTGGCTTAACTTCAGGGACAAGGTGCCCAGGCTAAAAAAGGTCATTGTCTGGGACCTGGAAGGCCTGCGCCATTTTGAAGACCCCATGGTCATGACCTACGATGATATCCTGGAAAAGGGTCGTGAGGTGATGGAGCAGGACCCTGGCCTGATTGAAAAGCGCATGGATCAGATGACTCCGGAGGATATCTCCGTACTTATTTACACCTCCGGCACCACAGGCCCGCCCAAGGGGGCCATGCTGAGCCACGGAAACGTGACTTGGATGGCCCGGGCCGTGACCATGGATAATGCCGTGTACGACACGGATGAAGTCATGTCTTTTTTGCCCCTCTGCCATATCTTTGAGCGACTCTTCTCCGTCTTTGTGCATATCACCCACGGTTACACAGTCAACTTCATAGAAAACCTGGATACGGTCACCGACAATATGAGGGAGATCTCACCCACGGTAGGGTATGCGGTTCCGCGGATCTGGGAGAAGTATCTTTCCGCCGTATACATCAAAATGTCGGATGCCACCTGGTTCAAACGGCTGGTATTCGGGCTGGCCTATAAGATCGGGAAGAAACGGGCATCCCTGAAGATGGACTTCAAACCCGTCCCCTTTTATCTGGAAGTGCTTTATCAGCTCGCCCATGCGGCGGTGTTTCGAAAACTCAAGGAAAGGTTGGGGTTTGACCGCATGAGGGTGGCTTACTCGGGTGCGGCCCCTATTGCACCGGACGTGCTCCATTTTTTCCAATCCATAGGGGTGAATCTTATTGAAGGTTACGGCCAGACAGAGGATACAGGCGTCACCTGCGTCAGTAGGATCGGACGAGTGAAATTCGGGACGGTCGGGCCCCCTCTCAGGGATACGGAGGTGAAGATAGCGGAGGACGGAGAGATCCTGGTGAAATCACCCGGCGTATTCAAAGGCTACTACAAGAATCCCGAGTCTACTCAAGAGACCTTGAAGGAGGGGTGGCTGTATTCGGGCGACGTGGGAGAGCTGGATGAGGACGGCTACCTGCGGATCACTGACCGCAAAAAGGATATCATCGTAACAGCGGGGGGCAAGAACATCACGCCCCAATATATCGAAAACAAGCTCAAGGCCAGCCCTTACATAAATGATGCCGTGGTTATCGGGGACAAGAGAAAGTTTGTCTCCTCTCTCATCATGATTGACGAAGACAATGTGGTCAAATACGCCCAGGACAATAAGGTGCAATTCTCCACTTACAAGGACCTGACTCAAAGCCCGGAGATCATTAATTTGATTCAACAGGAGGTCAATAAGGTGAATGACACCCTTTCCAGGGTGGAACAGGTCAAGAAATTTACCATTATCCCCAAGAAGCTATATGAGGAGGATGGGGAAGTCACCCCCACCATGAAGGTGAAACGCAAGAGCGTGAATGAGGCCTTTGGTGACTTGATCGAGGCTATGTACGGGCGTTCATAGTCCGGCGGCCGGGCTGCGGGACGCCTGATCTGGTCCGGCGGGTGAAAGCGGCGGGATAGGCCGGGCAGAGAATCCAATCCATGAAAAGGAGGAGAAAAATGAAAAAGGGTTATTTGGTCTTTATGCTCGCAGGCGTTCTGGTCCTGTCTTTGGCGTTCATGGGTCCTGCCCAGGCCCAGAGAGGCGTGACCGATACAGAGATTCGCATCGGCCAGTGGGGCCCCCAGACCGGTCCTGCCGCCCTTTGGGGAGCGGTGGCCAGAGGAACGGGATGTTATTTCGAGATGTTGAACGCCGAAGGGGGTATCCACGGCCGTAAGATTACTTATTTCTTAAGAGACGATGGCTACATGCCGCCGAGGACCAAGGCCATAGCCAAGGAATTGGTGGAGGACAAAGAGGTGTTCGGTTTTGCCTCAGGTGTGGGAACCGCCCCTGGAATGGCCGTTAAAAAGTATTTGCACAAAAACAAGGTGGCCTGGGTGGGCCCTGCCACAGGATCCAGCCACTGGGCCTTTCCCCCCACCGATTACCTTTTTGCCGTGTACCCTCTCTATATTGATGAAGCCGGGATCCTGGTCAACTATGCCGTCAAGCAGATGGGCAAAAAGCGGATCGCCTTTTTCTATCAAAACGACGATTATGGGAAGGAAGGACTTGCCGGGGCCGAGTACGCCCTGGAAAAACTGGGAATGAAACTGGTGGCCTCCGTTTCAGTGGAACCCCTGGACACGGACCTTAGCTCCCACTGCATGAAATTGAAAAAGGCCAAGCCGGACTGTGTGATCATGTGGGTACTCCCCAAGCACGGGGCCATCATTCTCCAGACGGCCGCCAAAATGGGTTTTAAGCCCCAGTGGATGACCACCAGTACCCTGAGTGATACACCCATCATGTATAAGATCAGCAAGGGACTGTTTAAGGATGTGATCTTTACCTCCTTTGGCGAGGCTCCTGACTCCCAGTCCGCCCTCATGAAGAAATACAGAGAGGCCCATAAGAAATTTGCCCCCAAAGACCGTTGGGGCATATTCTTCTACGCCGGGTTCATCTTTGCAGAGCCCATGGTGGAGGGCCTCAAGAGGGCGGGCCGGGATCTCACCATAGAGAATTTCGTAAAGGCCATGGAGAGTATCAAGGGCTACAAGGGTATAGGTCCGGAAATCAATTACGGCCCCGGTCAAAGGCAGGGCACGCGCTCGGTCTTTTTGGCCAAATGCGGCGACAAGGGCAAGTTCATAACCATCTCGGAATGGATGACCTCGACGGTTGATCTTAAAGACGTCTTGAAAAGATTGGGCAGGTAGGTAACGCAGATTCAAGCCGTCTAGGTCCGGGGGGCTGGAGTATAAAGCTCCGGCCCCCTGCCCGTGTTGCTATCCGGGTATTACGGCCCGGCTTTGGGCCGGACGGCTATTCATTATTTCTAAGGGGGTATATACGATGAAAGTCCTGAGAAAAGAATTGTCTAAAATGACCTGCCTGAAGGCGGTTTTGATTTTCCTCTCCCTCGGCCTGGTCTTTGCCGGCTGTGCAGGGGCACCGAAGCCCTTTGATCCTGATGTCAAGGGTGCCCAGATGATTGTGGGGCCTGATCACATCAGCCTTGGAGTCGCCACCCTGACCAAGACCCCCTTGGTCTTCAAGGGCAAAGGCTTTGAACCCGAGGACTCTGTTTTCATCACCTTGCTCAATGTCCCCAAGGGGAATAAGACGGTTCATGTGCCCATAGCGGATGCCGAGGTGGATAAAAAGGGCTGTTTCACCGCCAAGGTGAGCACCCTGGTCAAGGTGACCCAGTTCCTGAACGCCAAGCTGGGCTCAAACAAAAAGATGGAAAATATTATCATCGTCACCCAGCCGCCCATCCCTCCAGGGACCTATACGGCCAGGGCCGTGAGCATGATGTCGGACAAATTCGCCGTGTGCAAACTGTTGGTCCAGTCTCCGTCGCCTTTGGAGAAATTCAAAGACGACCTGGGGGAGGCCATGGGAAAGATCGTCATAAAGAGGTAGAGGCCGTGAATGGAAGGGCTCCTCAATTCTTGAGGGGCCCTCTGAATTTGATCTTGGCTCTTAGATGGCCTCCGAAAGGAGTACGGCCTCAGCCACCTGCCTTATGGATTTTCGGGAATCCATGCTCCGCTTCTGCAGCCACCGGTGGGCCTCGTCACCCCTCATATCACGTCTACGCATGAGGACCTCCTTGGCCCTTTCCACGAGCTTCCTGGTTTCCAGCTCTTCCTGAATGACCTGGGTCTTGACCATTAACTCGGTGTTGAGTATGGCCACAGCGGCCTGGTTTGCCACGGCCGTAACCAAGTTGACTTCGGTCTCAGAGAAGTCATGGGGCTCGGCCGTAAAGCAGTTGAGGACCCCGATGACTTTCCCGTCTCCCACCTGAAGGGGGACCCCGAGCATGGAAACAAGGCCCAGCTTTTTGGCCATTTCCTTTTCTTTAAAGCGGGGCTCCTTGAGCACATCCTTGATGACCAGGGGCTGGTTATGGGTGGCCACAAAACCGACAACGCCCTCCTCCATGGTCAGGGAGCGGTCTTTGACATAGTCGGGATCAATGGCCTGGGTGGCCTTGAGGCGAATGGTGACGGGCTGTTCATTTTCCTCGATGAGCCACAGAGAACAGATTTCCACCCCTGTGACCCTGGCCGTGACCATGACGATGAGCTTGAGGATGTCCTCCAGGTAGAGCTCGGAAGTAATGGCCCTGCTGATGTCCATGAGGCCTTTAATATACCTGTCGTATGTCTTGGCCGTTATCTTTTGCATGCCGCGCTTCTCCGGGGCGGTTGAGGCCCTCATCAAAATAATACTTTAGTCTATAATAGAAAAACGGGGTTTTCAATACCCCGGTCTGGATCAAGACGTTGACGGGCCCGGGCGAACTTGATCTTGCTTTAAGGAACTCATGATGTCCGGAAATCCAGGCCTTTAAAAAGCCTGCGGGGCAGGTTGTCGAACCCCCCGTTGGACATAAAGAGGACCACGTCTCCGGGCCGGACCTGTGCCATGACCCCTCCCAGGAGTTGATCCGTGTCAGGATAGTACAGGGCCTTAATTCCCCTTTCTCCAAGCCCACGGACCAGACCTTGGGAAGAGAACCTTTCCGCGGGAGGGATTTTCTCCATCAACGGCGGTTCGGGAATGATGGCCAAGTCTGCATGATCAAAAGAAGCGGCGTAAGCGGACTGAAACACCCCCCTTCTGCTTGAATTGGACCGGGGCTCAAATACGGCCACAAGCCGGCGCTCCCCGTATTTTTCCTTGACGGCCCTTAGGGTTTCCCGGACGGCGGTGGGGTGGTGGGCAAAGTCATCCAAGATCAGTATCCCGTTGCTCTCTCCTACGATCTCCTGCCGCCGTTTCACGCCCTGAAACCTGCCGAGGGCCTCCGCCACCTTTGAATCGGGGATGCCCAGAAAATCGGCCAGAGCCAGGGAGGCCAGAAGATTGGATATGTTATGGCGGCCGTAAAGGCGGGTGGTGAGGGTTAGGTGTTCCTTGCCTTCCTTATAGACCTTGAGGCGGGTAAGACCTGCTTCCGCAGAGATATTGGCGGCCCTCCAATGGGCCTCCGGGGAGAGGCCATAGGTAACCACCCGGGATTTGGCGGCGGTGATCTCACCCAAAACCTTTTCATCATCCCCATTCCCAATAATAAGGCCGTCGCGGGGGGTGATATCAACCAGCCTTCTGAATGACCCAATCACGTGATCTAAATCACGGTAAATATCGGCGTGATCAAATTCTATACTGGTGATAATGGTGATCCATGGGTTGTAATGGAGAAACTTGGGCCGTTTATCAAAAAAGGCAGTGTCATACTCATCCCCTTCTATGATAAAGAAAGGACTTTGACCCCGCTTGAAGCCGCATTGAAAATCCAGGGGAAGCCCCCCGATCATAAAACCCGGATCTTGACCTCCCTTTTCCAAAATCCATGCGGCCAAGGAGGCGGTGGTCGTCTTTCCATGGGTTCCACTCACTACGATGGACCGTTTATCCCTAAGGGCGAAGTGTCTGAGGGCCTGGGGAAAGGAAAGATAGGGCAGGGCGAGGCGGGCCAATTCGAGGGCTTCCGGGTTGTCCCTTGTGATCACATTGCCTACAATGACCAGGTCAGGCCTGGGAAAGAGGTTGCCCGGTTCGTATCCTTCCATGACCGGTATGGACAAGGCCTGGAGGAACTCACTCATGGGCGGGTACATCTTCTGGTCTGAACCGGTTATCTGGTAACCCTTATCCTTGAGGAGGCCGGCCAGAGAGGCCATCCCTGTGCCGCAGATCCCCATGAGATGGATGTGGTGACATTTTTCGGGGACCCGGTTCAGGGCGGCGGAAAGAGCCGGTGTTTTTGGCGCAGCTTGTTCCGGAGCGGTCATAAGTGGTTCTCCCAGGGGATGGTCCTAAATCCACCATCAAAATTCTCGACAAACAATGGTAATAAATGATTTTGGCCAATGCCTGGGCACCAGCAAGATGTTAGATGCAAGGCGCTGAGGAGCGCCGACTGAGGCGTATAAACAATACGCCGCAAGGAGAAGCGACCGAAGGCAACACAGCAGATGACATCTTGATGGTGGATCAGGGATGGTAAAAATGGGTTGCTATACATGGATTTCTTTTATATATTATAAGATTATCACTTATCAATTCCTTTGATAAGGCGGTGTCGGACTCTCAAACACCGTTTTTATCAAGCATCTAAATACATGCAAAATATAAAGTTTTAGAAAAATCCTTCTTTTATGACAAAAATAGGCTCGCGCTCGTCCCGGGGGGCCGAGGACAAAGTAATGAGCCAAAGGAGACCTTGGAAATGGCAAAAGTATGTGAAATCTGCGGTAAGAGACCTACAGTGGGATTCAATGTCAGCCATGCCCATAACAAGACCAAGACCCGATGGTACCCGAACCTTCAGAGAGTGAGGTGTGTCCAGAACGGGCAAACGAAAAGGTTGCGGGTCTGTACAACCTGTATTAAGTCCGGCCGGGTCGTCAAGCCCTAACGCCCCTGAGGGATCTTGTCACAATCTCTCCACCGTCAGGACGTTCTTGACCTTTTTTACGGTTGCCATAATGTTGTAGAGTTGTTTGTAGTTTTCTACCTCAATGGTGAAAAAGGCGATGCCTTTTTTATCCGCAGTGGTCTTTACCTCGGCCTGGATGATATTGGCGTCCTTTTGGGTGATAATGGCGCTGATATCCGCCAATACACCCTTCCTCTCCACACTGGTCACCCTCAGGGTGGCCAGGTAGACATCCTCCTCCGAAGGCTCCCACGATACTTCTACCAGGCGTTCCGGGTCCGCCTTTAAAATGTGTCTACACTGCTTATTGTGGATGGTAATGCCCCTGCCACGGGTGATAAACCCGATCACAGCTTCTCCAGGAATGGGGTGGCAGCAATTGGCAAAGCGGATGAGCATATCACTAACCCCCTTTACCTTGATTCCATGACCGGACTTCCGCCGCTTAAGGCGGTGGACCATCTTACCGACCAGACCGCTGGGTTTTTCCTCTTGGATCCCCAGCTTCGGCTTGAGACGGCCGATCACCTGCCTGGGGGAAACCTTGCCGAAACCGACCTGGGCCAGCAGGTCATCGATGGAATGGAAGGAGAGTTCCTTTGCAATGGCGGCAAGCTGCTCACTCTTGGCCATGTTGGTCAGGTTCACGCCCTCTTGCTTCAACATTTTTTCCAGAATATTCCTGCCGAGCTGGATGCTTTCATGCCTTTCCTGACTTTTTATCCAGTGTCTGATTTTGGTCTTAGCCCGAGAGGTCTTTACATAGCTCAACCAGTCTTTGCTGGGGTGCTGTTTGGGGGAGGTCATGATTTCTACAATGTCCCCGTTTTTCAACGCGTACCTGAGAGGGACCATTTTTCCGTTGACCCTTGCTCCAGTGCATTTTTCTCCCACCTCTGAGTGAATACTGTAAGCGAAATCAATGGCTGTGGCTCCCT
The DNA here is from genome assembly GCA_964573885.1 of uncultured Desulfobacteraceae bacterium. Classification (GTDB taxonomy): domain Bacteria; phylum Desulfobacterota; class DSM-4660; order Desulfatiglandales; family Desulfatiglandaceae; genus CAZNLL01. Next base: position 14,342 of record CAZNLL010000084.1, read on the forward strand.
TGGGGAATGCCTTGACCTCTCCCATGGGGGTGAAGACATAGACCTCATCCGGGAAGAGATCCATCCTTACAGATTCCAGGAATTCCCGGGGGTCTTTGAGGTTTTGCTGCCATTCGAGGAGTTGCCTGAGCCAGGCGAACTGTCTTTCATCCGTTTTGCTGGCAGCGGTCCCCTCCTTGTATTTCCAGTGGGCCGCAATACCTTCTTCCGCCACCTTGTGCATCTCCCAAGTCCGTATTTGCACCTCCATCCTCTGGCCTAAAGGACCGATCATGGTGGTATGAAGCGACTGGTACATGTTGGGTTTGGGAACGGAAATATAATCCTTGAACCTGCCGGGTACGGGTTTCCACATGGAATGAATGTGTCCCAGCACTTCATAGCACTGCTTAATGGAGTCCACGATCACCCGGAAGGCCACTACGTCGTAGACCTGATTCACTGTGAGGTCTTGGCCCAGCATCTTGTTGTAAATGCTATAGAAATGCTTTTGCCGCCCTTCAAAGGTGGCCTTGATGTTGAATTCCTCCAATTTTTTGGAAAGGAGGTTCTTCACCTCGGCGATGAATTTTTCCCGTTCACCCTTTCGTTGGGCTATCTCGCTCTTGATTTTTTGATAGATCTTGGGCTCAAGGTAGAAGAGACATAGGTCTTCAAGATTTGATTTCATTCTAAAGATACCCATGCGACCGGCTAGGGGGGCATAGATATCCAGGGTTTCCTGGGCGATGAGCCGCTGCTTTTCGGGGCTTTGGTATCCCAGGGTGCGCATGTTATGGAGTCTGTCGGCCAATTTCACCAGAATCACCCGGATATCAGAGGACATGGCCAGGATCATCTTCCTGACATTTTCCGCCTGGCGCTCCTCCCGGCTGGCAAAGTGCATCTTGCTGATCTTGGTCACACCTTTTACGATATTGGCTGTCTCATCTCCAAAGAGCCTTCTTATTTCATCGGCACTGGCTTCCGTATCTTCCAGGGTGTCGTGGAGAAGCCCGGCCACGATGCAGACCACATCCATCTTCATCTGGGCCAAAATATAGGCCACCTCCAGGGGATGGGAGAGGTAGGGTTCACCGGAAAGACGGATCTGGCCCTGGTGAGCCTTGGCCGAATAGACATAGGCCTTTTCCACGAGCTCTATATTGGCTTTGGGATGATAGCCGAGAATTGCTGAGGTGATGTCATTTAGCCGAATCATAGAGTTTTTTCACGGCTCCCCGGATAAAGGCCGGGGCCCGGTCAAAGGAGACGGAGGTCATATCGGTGCGGGAGCGCAGTTTTATCTCTATCTCTCCCTTCTTGACGCCCCGCAGGCCCACGGTAACCCGGACCGGGATTCCAAGCAGGTCCGCGTCGTTGAATTTCACACCAGCCCGCTCGTCCCGGTCGTCGATGAGCACATCCACATGGTTGGCAGAGAGGGCCTTGTAGATTTCTTCGGCTTTTTCCATGACAAGGCTTTCATGGACCTGGAGCGGCAGGATAATCACTTCAAAAGGGGCAAGAGGAATGGGGAAGATGATGCCCCTCTCATCATGGTTCTGTTCAATGGCTGCGGCCAAGGTTCTCCCCACACCAATTCCGTAGCATCCCATAATAATGGGCCTCTCCCTGCCCTGCTCATCAAGAAATTGGGCTTTAAGGGCCTCGCTGTATTTGGTCCCCAGTTTGAAAATATGGCCCACCTCGATTCCCCTGATGAACTGGATGTCCCCGCCGCATCTGGGGCATGGATCCTGGGGGGTGATGATCCGCAGATCCCCAAAGGCCTTCACCTCAAAATCCCTGCCCAGGTTCACATCCTTGAGGTGGAGATCTTTCTGGTTGCCTCCGGTGACAAAGTTGCTCATTCCTTTAATGGCCTGGTCAGCGACTATCCTTAGGTTGAGTCCCATGGGTCCTGCAAATCCCATGGGTGCGCCCGTTGTCTCCGCCACCAGTGCCGGATCGGCCAACTCCACCGCTTGAGCACCCAGGAAATTTCTGAGCTTGGCCTCGTTGATTTCGTGATCCCCTCTGACCAAGGCGGCTACCGGTTCTCCGTCAACAACAAAGATCAGGGTTTTGATGAGTTGTTCCGGAGAAATGTGGAGAAAGGAGGTGAGTTCCTCCACGGTCTTGATTTCAGGGGTGTCGACCTTTTTAAGCGGGGCCACGGCCGGCGCTGCCGGTTCCGCGGATTCTTCGGTGCCTTTGACTTCCGCCCTCTCCAGGTTGGCGGCATAATCACAGGTGAGGCAGCTCACTATCTGGTCTTCCCCGGTCTCGGCAAGGACCATAAATTCGTGGGAATAGCTTCCTCCAATAGCACCGGTATCGGCCTCTACGGCCTTAAAGACAAGCCCGCAGCGCCTGAAGATGCTGGCATAGGCCTGATACATGCCCTCATAGCTTCGGTTAGCCCCTTCTTCGTCAACATCAAAGCTATAGGCATCTTTCATCATAAATTCCCGGCAGCGCATCACACCAAAACGGGGCCTGATTTCGTCCCTGAACTTGTTCTGAATCTGATAGAAATTTATGGGCATTTGTTTATAGGAATGGATCTCCTTCCTGATCAGATCGGTGATGACTTCTTCATGGGTGGGGCCCAGGCAGGCCCAGCGATTGTGACGGTCCTTAAACCTGAGGAGCTCGCGGCCGTAATAGTCCCACCTGCCGCTCTCCTGCCAGAGCTCGGCGGGCTGGACAGCGGGCATGAGGAGCTCTACGGCCCCGGCGCTATTCATCTCCTCCCTGATGATGTCAGCGACTTTGGTCAGGGAACGGAGCCCCAAGGGAAGATAGGTGTAAATACCGGAGGTAAGCTTCCTAATCATCCCGGCCCTGAGCATCAACTGGTGACTGACAACCTCCGCCTCAGAAGGTACCTCCTTAAAGGTGGGAATAAAGTATT
>CAZNLL010000085.1:0-17217 GCA_964573885.1 uncultured Desulfobacteraceae bacterium
CATAGAAGGCGAAATGCCGAATCCTTAAGCGCCTTTTATGCAACAACGGGGTAAACCCCATGGGCCTCCACCTCGGCCCTTTCCCGGACGGGCCCATAGCCTCCCCCGCCTGCGGTTTCTATGCAAAGCCGACTCCCTCGTGCCAATTCCACAGAGGCCACCTTTGAGGGCAACGGCGTTCTGTCGCCCCGGGAATCCTGGATGTATATAAAGGCCCGTCTTCCCGATTCTCCCCCTTGAAGACCCCACGCCGGGTGGAGAGCCCTCTCGCAGAGAACGGAAAAGCGGATCCCGGGACCCAGGGCCTCATACACGCGCCGGACCCCGCACCCCCCCGCGTGTCTGCCCCGACCCCCTGAACCCTGAATCAACTCATAGGCGCAGACCCGGACAGGGAAAGCCGCCTCCACGGCCTCCACAGGGACATTCATGGTATTGCCCATATGAACCCGGTGGCCGTTGATGCCGTCCCGGTCCGGGCGGGCCCCCATCCCACCGCCCACGGTTTCGTAGTGGACAAAATCTGTCCCCGTCCGCGGATTTACACCTCCCATGGTCACGATACAGGCCGAGCCATAGCTGGCTCCGATAACCTTTTCAGGAATGGCCTGGGCAAAGGCGCCGAGAAGGACATCCACAATCCTGTTGGATGTCTCCGTGTTGGCAGAAACCACCGGATAGGGATGTTCCGCACACACGATGGTCCCCCGGGGCGCGATAATATCTATGGGATCATAGCACCCGGAGTTGGGCGGGATGGATGGGTTGGTCACGGCCAGAAGGGTATAATAGACGCTGGAGGCGGTGACCGCAAAAGGCGCGTTTACGGGCCCCTTGGTGGCAGCAGCAGACCCTGTGAAATCCACCTGGACGGACTTTCCCTTGACCTCAATGGAAGCACAAAGCCTAAGGCCCCGGCCGTCGGGCCCCGCACTGTAACCGTCACCGTCCATGTATTCCTCGAATGCATACCTTCCGTCCGGGATCTTTTGGATCTCTTTCTCAATAAGGGCCCGGGAATAACCTAAGGTCTCCCCCATAACCTTTTTTACGTCTTCCAGTCCATATCGATGGATCAGCTCTTCAAGCCTCTCCAGGGCCCTCATATTCCCCGCAAACTGGGCGTGAAGGTCTCCAAGCCTTTCCTCCGGGACCCGTACGTTGGCCAGCACAAGGCTGGAGAGCTGGGGATCCAGCTCCCCTTGTTTGAACATCACCACGGGAGGAATCCGAATGCCCTCCTGGTAAATCTCTTGGGTCACGCTGGAGCTGCCCGGTGCAGAGCCGCCTACATCCGGCCAATGGGTCCGGTTTACGGCATAGGCGATGAGTTCACCCTCGAAAAACAGGGGTGTTATCAAGGTCATGTCGGGAAGGTGGCTTCCGCCGTTATATACGTCATTGGTCAAAATGGCGTCTTTTGGCTTTAACCGGGAAGGGGAAACCGCTTCCAGGGCCCCCTTAATGGAATTGGGCATGGCCCCTAAATGAACGGCGATATCATTTCCCTGGGCGATCACCTTTCCCGTGGCATCCGCCAGGGCACAGGAGAGGTCCGAGGATAGGCTGATGAGGGGTGAAAAGGCGGCGCGCATAATCACGCTCTTCATCTCCTCACATATGGAATAGAAGGAGCTGCGGAGGATTTCAAAGGTCACAGGATCTGAAGAAACAACGGGGCCTTCTTTTTCTTCCCTGCGCTTATTTGGATTCGATGACAAGACAACCCCTTTCATCTACAAGGCCCTTTTGGTCCTCCAGGATAAAAATGGTCGTATCGGCGGTGTCAATGAGGGCGGGCCCGGGGATCTGCCCACCGGCCCGGACGCCGCCGTTTCGAAATACCGGGACCTCGATATATTCATTGCGGGAGCCGTGAAAAACCCTACGCACACCCTCCCCTCTTTCCTCGGTTGATGCGGAAATCCGCTTCAGGAGGTTGTCCGGGCCGGGGACGGCATCACCGATGGTGGCGGTGAGCCTGAAATTGACGATTTCCACGCGGGAACCCGGCAGGCTGTAATGAAAGGCGGCCTTGTATTTCTCCTCGAATTTACGCTCGAGCAAACGAACCTCCTCCGGGTCTCCCAGCTCACCGTCAATGGGCACGGTCAACTCAAAGACCTGCCCCAGATATCTCATGTCCACGGAACGAAACATGGAAACCCGGGACCAGGAACTCCCTTCTCGTTTTAACAGGTCAGTCATCTGTCCCTTTAGATCGGCGAACGCCTTGGGACCCTCAGAGGGGGAGATCTCATCCGTTAAATAGGGACGGGTTCTCACCAAATCATGCTTTACACCGGCCACCAGCAACCCCAAGGCGGAAAACACCCCGGCAAGGGGAGGCACGATGGTGCGGCGGATATTCAGATCTTTGGCAATAGTACTGGCGTGGAGGGGACCGGCTCCTCCATAGGCCAAGAGAGAAAAATCTCTGGGATCAAGTCCCTTTTGGATGGATACAAGGCGGACCATTTCCATCAGGTTGGCCCTTCCAATCCGCACCATGGCGGATGCGGCCTTTTCCAGGGACCAGCCGAAAAACCTGGCAACCTTGTCATAAATGGCCTTTTCTGCGAGCTCCCGGTATAGCTTTGTCCGGCCCCCGTGAAAGTTCTCCGGATCCAGGTATCCCAGCACAAGGTTGGCGTCTGTAAAGGTGGGCTCATTCCCCCCTGTCCCATAACAGGCAGGCCCTGGCACGGCCCCCGCACTGCGCGGTCCCACCTTGAGAATGCCCGCCTCGTCTATCCAGCCCACACTGCCACCCCCTGCGCCGATTTCAACCAGGTCGATAACAGGGCTTCGAATGGGATAGCCCCCCACCGGGGTTCCATGAGAAACCGAGTCGGCATGAAATTCCGTGGTGACCTTGGGCGCACCTCTTGTCACAATCCCTGCCTTGGCCGTGGTTCCCCCCACGTCCAAGGCGATCATATTCTTTATTCCCAGTCCTTTACCCAGCCATGCGGCGGATACCATGCCCGCCGCGGGCCCGGATTCGAGGAGGTGAACGGGAAAGCGCCGGGCGTTGTCGTAGGAGCTGAGACCCCCATTGGACTTCATCACCGAAAAGGAGCCCACACCTTCCTGGGAGAGGCGTTTTCCCATCCTCTCCAAATAAGTATCTACGGAAGGCCTGATATAGGCGTTCAACACAGTGGTACTGGTTCGCTCGTACTCCCTGAACTCGGGCCATACATCGTGAGAGCAAGACACAAAGGCCTGGGGAATATGTGCCAGGATTTCCTCCCTGGCCTCCTCTTCGTGTAAGGGATTTCGATAGGAATGGAGGAAACTGATGGCCACCGATTCAATGCCCTCCTCCTCCATTCTTTCTATCGCCTCCAAGAGGCCGGATTTGTCCAGGGGCGAGAGAACGTCTCCCCTCGCGTCAATCCGTTCGGCGATGCCCAATCTGAGACGGCGGGGCACCAGAGGAGGAGAAATCTCCTGAAAGAGGTTGTACATCTGAGGGCGGTTATGGCGGCGGATCTCCAATACATCCTCGAACCCCCGGGTGGTCAAGAGGCAGGTCTTCGCCCCTCTCTTCTGGAGAAGGGTATTGGTGGCGATGGTGGTGGCGTGAACCAGCCTTTTGACGGCCCCCCGGGCATGGGAGGCCTTAAGCTGCTGGAAGGCCTCAAACACGCCTTCAGACGGATCCGTGGGGGTAGTGTGAACCTTTAAAAAGACGGTTGTCCGGGTCCCCTCGTCATAGGCCACCAGGTCGGTAAAGGTGCCGCCCACATCTATGCCCACGTGGACCGCCCCCTGGAAGGGAGTGCTATCCCCTTTCATGCCATAACCTTTGCCAGTTGTTCCAGAAACTGATCCATCTTCGGCTTCAGGTTTACGTCGACCCTTATAAAGCGATCTCCCAGACCTTTAAAAGACACACCACAGTCCTTGGTGATCACTCCGCCCTCAAGAAGCCCCTTGAATACATCCGCAGAGGTCTTGGAAGGGTCGAGGATACGGATGCAGAGAAAATTGGCCTGGGGTTCCATGACCACGGCGATATTGGAAAAGGCCTGGAGCCGTTCTAAGAGGTATTTGCGGCCCTCCCGGATCAGGGTGCGGGTCTTTTCATAATGATCCCGATCCCCCAAGGCGGCTGCAGCACCCGATGAGGCCAGGTTCCCGATGTTCCAGGCGGGCTTGATTTTCATCAAGGCCCCGATCACGGCCTCATGGGCCATACCATAGCCTACCCTGAGCCCGGCCAGACCGTAAATCTTAGAAAAGGTCCGGAGCACCACCAGATTCGGGTAAAGGGGCAGAAGGTCTGCATGGGTGCCTGTGTCCGCATAGTCGATGTAGGCCTCATCCAGAAGGACCAGTATTTTGGAAGATATCTGGTCCAGGATAAAACGCAGGGTGTCCCGGTCAATGACCGTGCTCAACGGGTTGTTGGGACTGGTAAGAATAAGGACCCTGGTCTTTGGGGTGATGCCCTCAAGGATCCGTTCCGGATCCACCTTAAAATCCCGGTCCATGGGCAGAGGCAGAGGCTTTCTTCTCTCCACCAGGCTTATCTGCTCGTAGATGGGAAAAGAGGGTTGAGGAAAGGCAATGGCTTCCCCCTGCTCGGAAAAGACCCGGACGATAAGAGACATAAGCTCTGTCTCCCCGCACCCTGCAATGACCTGTTCCTTTTTTACTCCGACATGTCTGGCGATGGCCGCTCTAAGGTCCTGGGATTGCCAATCCGGATAAAGGGAGAGCTCTTTGAGGGCATCCTGGATGGCCTGAACGGCCAGGGGAGAGGGGCCCAGGGGATTTTCCGCGGAGGCCAGCTTGGCCACCCTTTCAGGGGCGATACCATAGCGCTCGGCCACTTCAGGGACCCGAAGCCCGGGTACGTAGGGAGCCACGGACTCAAGATATTCCATCATCCGGAAGGGATTGTCTTGCTGCTCATTCATTAAACCATGCTCCTTTTGTAGTGTCTCTTGAGGTTCTTCGTGAATAAGGTTCAGGGAATCACTTCGAGGTCCATGATCTCGGGCTCGTGCATGGGGACCAAAATGTCGGCAAGTTCCTTTACCTTTAAGACGCTCTCATAGGCGCTGGCCCCGTCCACGTGGATCCCGGGGATGATCACGGGATATCCGGCAAAGGGAGAGACCCGCTCCTTGATGTCCGGGGCCGGGTAAAAATTCTCCTTGATGCAGCAGAATCCAGTGATCACCGCCTTTCCGGCGGTGGTTTCCACAGAGACCGCCTGGCATCCCGGGGTGTGGCCCGGGACAGGGACAACTTCTAGGCCGGGCAGAATCTCCTTGCGCCCCTGGACGGGGTCGATCTCGAGGCCTTCCAAAAGGGTTGGGTCATAAAGCCAGGAAAGGATGGGGTGGGGGTCGCGGGAAAAGGCCAGTTCCTCTTCCTGGACGATGATTTTTGCGTTCTTGCATCTGCCTGTATTGTAACAGTGATCAAAATGCAAGTGGGTCTGGATGACCAGGTCTATATCCCCGGGTGCCAGGGAAACCCTGGAAAGGGCCTCTTCAAAGGTCACCAGATGCTCAATGGGGAAATCCTTTAGCCCCGGGTGGTAGGCATTGAAGTCATCGGCATGGATGGCCGTATCCACCAAAACATTCTTGCCCGCCCCTTCTATAATGAAAAACATGTAAGGTCGCCAGATCTTTTCCCCGTAATAGGTCAAATAGGTCATGACCCCTTTGTCGGCCTGGACCCGAGACAGGGTCAAGGGCCGAATCCTCAACGATCCCATGGTCACCCCTCCTTTCCTTCCCGCTCTATCACGATTTCCCGGAGTTTGAACTTCTGGACTTTCCCGCTTGCCGTGCGGGGAAAGTCATCCAGGTTCACCACACTATCCGGGATGAGGTATTTTACCGTCCTGTCCTTGAGGAAAGCCAAGATCTCTTCCCTGGTGATCACCTGGGCCGGATCTTTGGGAATCACGCAGGCCACGGTCTTTTCCCCCAGACGGTCATCGGGACAGCCCACGACCTGGCACTCCTTGATCTTTTCGTAGGTGTACACGATCCCTTCCATATCCGTGGCGTAGATGTTTTCTCCCCCCCGGACAATCATATCCTTGATCCTGCCCTTTAACCGGATGTTCCCTTCCTCGTCCATGGTGCCGAGGTCTCCCGCATGGAACCAGCCCAGGGCGTCCACCGATTCCGATGTCTTCTCCGGATTCTTGTAATAGCCCAAAAAATTGGTCGTTCCCCGGTGGCAGATCTCTCCCGGGGTGTTTACCGGGACGATCCTTCCGGTTGAAGGGTCAGCGATTTTTACTTCATTGCCCACATCCAGCGGAGGCCCGGGGCTCTCAGCAATGGACTCAATGGGAGAATCGGGAAGACTCAGGACATTGGAGCCGCACTCGGTGGTCCCGTCTCCCTGAAGAATGTGGCAACCGAATCGCTTCACGATCTCCAAGGCGATCTCAGGAGGCATGGGTGCCCCGGTGAAAATGGCATAACGCAAGGAGGAGACATCGGTGGTTTCAAACTCGGAATGGTTCATCAAGTCGATGTACATGGTGGGCACCCCAATGGCAATGGTGGAGCCGGTCCTCTCGATTTCTTTTAATGAAACACTCACCGAATACCGCCCCATAATCACCAGGGTCCCCCCTGTCAAAAGGGCGGTATGTTGCACCACACAATTACCGGTGGTGTGAAACAAGGGGGTCATGCAGAGCCACACGTCTTTTTCGTTGGCCCCCATGCGCTGGGCAAGGCCCTTGGAGTGGAGCATGCGGGTGTTATGGGTGTGGACCGCCCCTTTGGGCATGCCTGTGGTCCCGGAGGTATAGGCGATTTCCAGGAGATCATCCGCCTCCACGGGATTATCCCTGAGATAATCGGCCAGGGCCTCCTTCTCCTTTCCCGGGTCATCCTCCTCCAGGAGTGCCTCCATATTAAGCATCCAGGGGCTTCTCTCTTCTCCCTTGACGATCACATGCTCCAGGTGGGGGATCTCGGCACGAATTTCATCCATGAGTCCCACAAAAGAGAATTCCCGCCATTCACTGGGCATGAAAAAGGCCTTGGCCTCCAGATGGTTGAGGATGGTGGTCAACTCCATCCTCCTGTAGAGGGGATTCATGGGAGAGACCACCACGCCTATGCGCGCACAGGCGTAAAGGGCGAGGGTATACTCCGGCCAGTCGGGAAATAACACGCCCACCCGGTCCCCCCTTCTCAGGCCCAGTTTCAAGAGGGCGGCGGCCAGGCGGTCCACTTTTTCTTGGAGTTCCCGGTACGTATACTGGCGGTCATAAAACCACAGGGCCGTGTGATCAGGGAATCGGGATGCGCTTTCTTCCAACATCTCTCCAAAGGTCAGGCCCTTTGCCATGTCGGGTCCGAACCTGTGGCAGTAACTCATTTTCAGTGGTGTCATTTCATGTTCCTCCGCACCTTATAGGGATCTTAGGATTCTTTCTCTGATTTCACCTTTTCCGCCATAATCTCCCTCAATTCCACCTTCCGGATCTTTCCGCTGGGAGTGGTGGGGAAGCTTTCCATGAATTCAACCCGGTCCGGGATTTTGAACCTGGCCACCTTGTCCTTGAAAAAGGCCTTCATCTCCTCATAGGTGAAACGCTGGCCCTCCTTTGGGATAATACAGGCGCAAGTCCCTTCTCCCAGCCTGTCGTCAGGAATGCCGATCACGGCGGCCTGCTCCACTTTGTCATAGGTATAGAGGATATCCTCCAATTCGGTGGGAGAGATGTTTTCCCCACCCCTTACAATGACATCCTTGATCCGTCCCACAATCACAAGGTTTCCGTCCTCATCCAGTTTGGCCAGGTCCCCGCTGTAAATCCACCCTCGATCGTCAATGACCTCCACCGTACGCTCGGGATCCTTAAAATACCCGACGCACACGTTCTGGCCTCTGGCACAGGCCTCCCCCTTCTGGCCCACAGGGATGATCCTTCGTTTTTCGTCCACCACCTTGTGCTCCATCCCCGGCTGGGGCTTTCCCACCGTGGTACACACCACTTCCACGGGATCATCCAATGAGGTGAGATTGCTCACGGCCGTCTCCGTCATCCCATAGGCGGAGGTAAGATAGCACCCCATCTTGTCGATGATCTGCCGGGCCACTTCCACGGGCAGGGGCGCCCCCGCCAGGAGCATACTCCTTAGAGAAGAGAGGTCGTATTTTTCAAGATCCGGATGCTGGAGCATCATGATAGGCATGGTGGGCACCCCGATAGGAATGGTCACACCGTTCCGCTCAATTTCCTTAAAGGCCTCATCCACGTTCCACGTCTCCAAAAGGACACCACAGGATCCGCTGATCACGGAAGCGTAATAGGCATTCACCAAGGCGGTGGTATGGGAAAGGGGTACCATGATGAGCCAGATGTCTTCATGGGTGAGGCGGGTCCCGTTGATGGTGCCCAGCGCCGAGCGGCATCTCGTGTTATGGGTGTGCATGACCCCCTTGGGGTCCCCCGTGGTTCCGGAGGTAAAAACAATCTCCAAAAGATCGTCGGCCTCCACGGGATGCTCTTTGAGGTAAACACGGTGATAGTAATCGTCGGGGTACTTTTCTTCCCAGTCCTTACTGATCAGATCCTCCAGAAGAATCTCGTGGTCGTGGTTTTTTTCGTCCGAGGTAATAATATACCGCAATGCCGGGAGTTCATCCTTGATCCTTGCAAGGAGGTCTGAGAAAGAAAATTTCCAGAACTCAGGCACCATAATGATTGCTATGGCTTCGGTCCTCTCCAGGATGAAGCGGATCTCCCGCTCTCGGAGTCTCTCCGAGATGGGGATGTGGGTAGCACCGATACGGGCCAGGGCCAAAGTGGCATAGATGAATTCAAGCCTGTTGGGAAACAAGACCGCCACCTTGTCTCCATGGCTTATGCCCAGGTCGATCAAGGCGAGGGTGAGCCGTTCCACAATGCCTCCGAGCTCTTTCCAGGTCACGGATTTTTCCCGAAGCACAAAGGCCCGCCTTTCCGGATACTGCTCTATGGTTTTTTCCAGATACTCCCCCAGGGTCGCTCCCGGCGGGATTTCGCCGGGGGTATAGTAGTAGCTTTTGGTCAAATTGGTTACCGCCATACTCTCCCTCCTCCCAGATCGCACAGGGCAGGTGAAAAACTTTCAAGGTTGCCTCAGGCCTCTTCCAGGCCTTCGCAGATCACCCTAAAGCCCTGGTGAACGGCCTCCCTGATGTTAGCGGGTGTTCTGCAATCTCCTGCACTCAATACATTCCAATTCCCTTTCCGGAGTTGACCCTCAAGTCCCTTCTCCGCCTGGCTACCCACGGCCAAAACCACCTGACCTGCGGGGATAGTCAGGTTTCGGCCTCCTGTTTCAACCTCCACGCACCCGGGGCCTATGGTCTCAACCCTGCATTCCGTGGTGATCACCACACCCAGACCTTTGAGCCTCTCAAGGAGGAGGACCCTTGTCCTGGGTTCCACGTCCCCGGCAACGCCTTCCAGCATCTCTATAATCTGGACGCCTTTACCTTTTTCCGCCAGGAACTCCGCTGTCTCACAACCCACCAGGCCCCCTCCAATAACCAGGATATCTTGCTCCAGGTCGCATTCGCACCTCAACACGTCACGGGCGGTCACCACGCGGGAATCGTCTGCACCTGCAATGGGGGGGCGGAGGGGTTTGGATCCGGTGGCCAGGACGATGACATCCACATCCTCTTCTTTCATGGTCTCTTTTGTGACCTCTTTGCCCAGATGGACTTCCACGGTGGATTGGCTGAGTCGGGCTCCATAATAGTCTGTGATGGACTTGAGGAGTCCCTTCTTGGGCGGCATGGAGGCCTCCCACAATTGCCCGCCGATCCGATCTTCCCTCTCATAAAGGGAAACGCGGTGTCCCAGGTCCGACGCGGTGCAGGCCGCTTCCAGCCCTGCCGGTCCCGCCCCTACCACCAAAATCCTTTTCAGGTGCTTCGGCATTTTCGGGAGCCGGGTATATTCAAATCCCGCCACAGGGTTCACGGAACAGCAAATGGGCTGTTGGCTGCTAATGGCCTCGATGCAACGGTTGCAACCGATACATTTCCTTAACGGCCCTTTTGACCGGCCCGAGGCCTTGTTCGGCCACTCAGGATCCGCAACCAGCCCACGGCCTACGGCCACGAGGTCGGCTTTGCGTTCCTCCAAAAGCTCTTCGGCCGTTTCAGGGGTTGAAATGCGCCCTACACCCACCACGGGCGGCCCGACTTCCTTTCTGAACCTTTCCGCAAAATGGATCAGACAGCCTTCCGGCAACGCCCCGGGTTGAATACAATACAAAGAAGAGTGGGCGTTTTCTGTGGTGCCTGCCGAGATATGGAGGAGATCGATTCCAGCTTCTTTCAACGCCCGGCCCAGGGCCAGGGCATCTTCCACCGGGTATCCTTCCTTTTCATATTCCTCTGCACTAAGCCTGAAGATTAAGGGAATCTTGTCTCCAACCGCCGCACGCACGGCCCCGGCCACTTCCACAGGAAACCGCATGCGGTTCTCCAGACTGCCCCCATACCTGTCTTTTCGCTGATTGGAGCGGGGTGAAAAAAATTGATGGATAAGATAGCCATGGGCCCCATGAATCTCCATCGCATCAAATCCTATGTCCACAGCCCGTTTGGCCGCCGCGGCGAATTGTGAGACCGTCTCTTCTATCCCGTTAATGCTCAGGGCCTCGGGCACCGCTTTCCACGGTGGTGAAGCGATCTCTGAGGGCGCCACAGCTCGTCCTCCGCTCACCCTTGGATCTACAAGCCGTCCTCCGTGGTTGAGCTGAATAGCCAATTTTGATCCCGCCTGGTGAAGGGCCTCCACCAATTGCCCCAAACCCTCCTGGTGCTCATCCTGGAAGAGGCATAACCCCCCGGCCCTGTGCCTGCCCACGAGGCTGACCGCCACAGCCTCAGTGATGATCATGCCCACCCCGCCCCGGGCCCGCGCCAGGTAGTAGGCCATGGCCCGGGGACTTATAACACCCCGCTCCCCTGACAGATTATTGCCCATAGCGGCCATTAAGATGCGGTTAGGCACCACCAGGTCTTTAATCTCAAAGGACTCAAAAAGATAAGGATAGGCCATGGCGTATATGACTTCTATAAGGATTTAATGGATGTTCAATCATGTGATGGGGCAGGGGTTTAGAAGAAAGGACGTCAAAGGTTTCATATCAAATGATTCCCTTGGCAGGGAAGGCGCCCCAATCAGTTTTGAAATACGACGGCTCCCCCAAAAACGGGTTCATGACCCTGCCCAAAAGGAGGACGCTGTGCCGCCTTTTTCTCCTTTATGCCATTCCCAGATAGATCTCTTTGACGTAAGGATTGGAAGCCACATCGTCCTTGGGTCCCTCCAGGGCAATCTTGCCCTGCTCCAGCACATAAATCCTGTCTCCAAGATCAAAGGCCATCTGGGTATCCTGCTCCACCAGGACTGTAGTCACCCCACTCTGTCTGATTTCATTGATCTTATTTGTAATATCCTGCTTCACCAAAAGGGCCAAACCCGTTGAGGGCTCGTCCAGGAGGAGGAGGGAGGGCTTGCCCATCAAGGCCCGGGCAATGGCCAGCATTTGCTGCTCCCCGCCGCTCAAGGTCCCAGCGGCCTGTCTTTGTCTTTTCCCGAGGACGGGAAACATCTCAAAAACGCCTTCCATGTCGCTGTGGATTCCTTCCTCGTCGTTTCTCAGATAGGCCCCCAGCGCAAGATTTTCTTGCACCGTCAGATCAGGGAAGAGGCGTCGCCCTTCCGGGCAGTGCAGAATTCCGAGTTGGACCACTTTGTCCGGGCTCAAGGAATCAATCTGATTCCCTTTGAAACGAATAGAGCCTTCCACAGGGGCCACTTTGGATATGGCCCTCAGCAAGGTGGTCTTCCCTGCCCCATTGGGCCCTATCACACCCAGGAGTTCACCTTCATCCACTCTCAAATCAATCCCGTCCAGAATAAGGGCCTTGCCATAGGAGACCCTAAGATCCTTAATCTCTAGAAGTGACAAACTTCTCCCCCCCTTTCCCCAGGTACGCCTTTATGACCGCTTCATTATTGGCGATTTCCTCAGGTGTGCCGTCGGCGATCTTGATACCAAAATCCAGGGTGATCACCCTCTTGACCAGTTTCATCATTTCCCGGAGCTTATGCTCAATGATAATCACGGTTAGCCCTCTATCCGTCACCGCATGAATCAGGTCCGAAAGCGTTTCGATCTCTTTGGCGGCAAGCCCTGAAAAGGGTTCGTCCAGAAGCAGAAGTTCAGGGTCAGCGGCCAGGCTCCTGGCCATTTCCAGCCGCCTCAGGTCTCCATGGGACAGGTCCGAGGCCAAGAGGTGGATCTTGTCTCCCAAACCCACCTGACCCAGGATATTTAACGCCCGCTTCTGGTTTTCCGCCCGGTGCTTGTTCTTTCGCCTGTTTTTCGGGGAGAGATGGGGCACCATTACATTCTCCAGGACCGTCAGTTGCTGAAAGGGTCGCACAAGCTGAAATGTCCTTGCTATGCCCCGTTCAACAATCTGGTGGGGTTTTTTCCGCACCAAGCTCTTCCCTTTAAACCTCACATCCCCGGCTGTGGGGACCAGGAAACCCGTGAGCAGGTTAAAAAGCGTGGTCTTGCCCGCCCCGTTGGGCCCGATGATTCCCACGACCTCACCCCGCTCCACAGCGAAATCCAAATCACTCACCGCTCTCAAACCGCCAAAACTTATGGATAATGACTCTACTTCTAAAAAATCACTCATGGATTTCAGCTCCTTGCGGGTGATTTCATTTTTTCGATCCCTTTTTGTATCCCTGAAATAACGGTGGGAACAATGCCTTTTGGGATGAATAAAAGGATCAGCACTACCGAGAAGCTATAGATCAGGACCCGGACCACCTCAATGACGCGCAGCCACTCATTGAGGAGGATCAAGAGAAAACCAGCCACGATAGGCCCCACAATGGTCCCCAGTCCACCCACCACACTCATAAGGACCACCATGATGGAAAGGTGCAATGAGAACTGATCCGTCCCCACATGCATCTGGGTATGAGAGTAGAAGGCACCGGCGATACCCGCCAGAAAACCGCTCAGCACAAAGGTGATGAGCTTATAGCGGGTCACATTGATGCCGGAGGCCTCGGCAGCGGATTCATCTTCCCTGATCGACTGAAGTATCAGCCCATATTGAGAATTCACCAGGAAAAGCAGGAACCCGCAGATGACAATCATCAGGGACAGTGACCAGTAATACTTGACCACATAGTTTGCACTCACGGAGGCTATGCCGTAAAGGCCGTCTTCCCCCCCTGAATACTCCCAGAAGACCGCGGTCAAGGCCGCCAGGACCCCTGAGGCCGCAAAGGTGGCCAGGGCCAGATAGGGTCCCTTCAGCCTCAAGCAGGGAATCCCCAAAAGAAGTCCAAACAGGGCCGCCACCACACCTCCCAAGGGGACGGTAATAAGGATGGGCACCTGGAAATAAAAGCTGAGGATGCCTGCCGTGTAAGCACCCGACCCGATAAACAGGGAATGTCCGAAGCTGATCTGGCCGGTATACCCGGTCAACAGGTCCCAGCTCGAGAGAAACATGGCGTAGATATTACACAGGATCAGCAGGTCGATCACATAAGTGGATTTTATAAAGAGGGGCACAAGGAGCAGTAAACAGACGGCGACCATGTGCGGTCTGAATCGCTTCCAGTGTAATGGACTCGGTGGCAGTGATATTTGATCTGCAGTATAACTTATTTGCTTCATGACACAGCCCTCTTTCCCATCAGCCCGGTGGGCCTTACGGTGAGTACAAACAGGATGATCGCGAAGGCGACCAGTTCACCAAGGTAGCTTGAAAGACAGAATGAGACGATCACTTCTGTGTATCCGATGATGACCGCTGCCAGGATGGTTCCTTCAAAGCTGCCCAGCCCGCCCAGCACCACACATATGAAGACCCGCACCAGGGGGTGTTCCCACATATGGGGCCTGGCCCCGAGGGTGGGAGCGATGAGCGCCCCGGCAATGGCCGCCAGGGCCGCTGATATAAAGATGACCTGGAGATAAACCCTGTTGGGGCTGATCCCTACGAAAATAGCCCCCTCATTATCCTGGGCCACCGCCTGGATGGCGCGTCCAAACCGGGTATGCTTGATGAAGAACCATAAAAAAGCGATCAATATGATCGCCACAATGAGGGTGATGAGTCTCTGGGCATCGATGGTAACCAGCCCGAAAAGTTTGTACGTCGCATCATAGAAATTGGTGAGGTTTCGATCCACCGGTCCATAGGTGGAGAGCAGGACCTCCTGGAAAAACATGGCCAGGGCCACCGTGATGATCATGACCGAGTACTCGGACTTAATCAGGGGCTTGATGCAGAACTGCTGCACCAACATCCCGAGGACCCCGGTAAGCCCCACGGCAAGGATCAGTGAAAAGTAAAGGTTGAGGCCCAAGACCGAGAAAAAGGTGTAAATGAGGTAGGCCCCTACCATGTAGAACCCGGTATGGGCGAGATTGACAACGCCGGCCACCCCGAAAATGAGGGAGAATCCAATGGCCAGGAGGGCGTATACCGCGCTCTGAACCGCCCCATACACAAGAATTTCCAACAGCGTTAGCATAACCCTATCCTTTGAATAGTGATGGAAGGCGTTTCCGCATTTGGGGCGCTCAAGAGAGAACGCCCCAAATGCCCTTGTTATGGTCTATGCGCTATTTAATCCAGGGAGGCGTGATGTAATCCGCTGTTTTCCACTTAAACGGATAGATGACCTCCATCTTTTTGGGGCCTTGCCACTGGACCCACACCGGCTGTTTGCCCTCGGGGCCGTATACGTTTTCGTGGTACTTATTAAACTTGATAAGCCCTGCGGTACCGGGAAAGGCCATGCCTTCAATGGTCTTGATGAGCTTATCCGTATCCAGGGACTGGCATTTCTCTGCAGCGGCCTTCAGGAGATAGAGGGCATCGTAGGTTCCAAAGGCCGTATAGGTGGGGCTTATATCGAAGGTCTCCACGTACTTGTCATAAAAGGGAATGGTCTTGTCCGTGATGGGGGCCCTGCCGCCGTTAATAAGCTGGGTGACTTCCCCATAGCACTTGCCGCCGGTCTTATCCCAGAAGTTGAAGACCTGGGAGGCCAGGCTGTACCCGGCCTGGTGTACAGGCAACTTGGTGTCGGCCCACTGTTTGGTGAGAGGCACCCCGGGGGCGGCCGCCTGGATGGTGAAGAGCACCTGGGCCCCGGATCTCCTGATCTTGCTGAACTGGGGGGAAAAGTCGGTTTGCTTGGGATCAAAAACGTCCATGTAAGCGATTTCAAAGCCTGCCTTGGCAAAGTGGGGCTGGAGGTACCGGGCCATCTCTCTTGCCCAGACCGAACTCTCAGGCAGGAGGGCCAGCTTGGTCAATCCCATCTTATCTTTGTAAAAATCCCTCGCAAAAAAGACCATATCCTTGGCAAACATGTCAGAGTTTACACAACCGACCCGGAAAAAGTACTTGGCCCTGTCATAGTCCTGTTTCACGTAATTGACCAACTTGGGCGTGGCCGGACCCACATTGAGCCAGAGTTTCTTTGCGTCAAAGATGTGGTTGGCCTGGGCCAACCCGACACCACTCAGCCAGCCTCCGGTAATGACATCCACCTTGTCGTCAAAGATGAGCTTTTTTACCGCGTTAATTCCGATTTCCGCCCGCGCCCCGTCATCGGCAAAGTAGAGTTCTACCTTGTGGCCCAAAATCCCGCCGGCCTCATTGATCTCCTTGGCGGCCAATTCAGCGCCGTTCTTATCGCCGATACCGGCCTCTTTCTGGAGAGGGCCCGATACGCCGATTTTGATCACCTTTTCAGCATACACGGCTCCGGCGCCAATGAGCAAAAAACCGAAGAGAAGCATTACACCTATAACCAAGGTCTTTGATTTCATCATCCCATCCTCCTTACATGATGTGGTTGCCAGTTCCAGAACCCTTGTTCCAATTCCCTTACTCCTTGAGGCCGTTTTTACCCAGGCCCGGTATCACCCCCTTGCCCGTCTTGATAAAACCCGACGTGTACAGATCTGCGTTTATTACATTACAAATTTATTATACTCATGAAAGGAATGTGCCAAAACCATAAAACCTTTTAATTTCAGTAACTTATGATTGCAAATTTTTCTGTTTTCAACAGATCTGTAAAGAATTCTCCTCCTTTTTCGTTAAGCCATTAAGATTACAAGGTTTTTATGTGTTAACTTTTTTTACATGTCAACCTGGTTTACACTTACTTCCTGTAATCGTACACGCCCCGGCCCGTCTTTCTGCCCAGCCATCCGGCCTTGACATACTTTATCAGCAAGGGTGCGGGCCGGTACTTGTCACCCAGTTCCCGGTGGAGGGTGTTCATACAGGCGAGAAGGATATCCAGTCCAAAGGCATCGGCTGCGGCCAGAGGTCCCAGGGGAAAACCGAGCCCCTTTTCACAGCTTCTGTCAATCTCCTCGGCACTTGCCAGGGAGGTCTCCAGGGCAAAGAAGGCCTCGTTTACCATGGGAAGGTAGAGCCGGTTGATCACAAATCCGGGAGAATCCGACACGGTCACCGTCTCCTTGCCACATTTTCCCAGAAAATCCACCACAGCATCATGGGTCTCATCAGAGGTCCCCAGCCCCCTGACCACCTCCACAAGCGGTGTGAGGGCGGCCGGGATCAAGAAATGGGTCCCAATGCACCGCTCCTCCCTTTGTGTGGCCGCCCCCAGTTCGGAAATGCTCAAGGTGGAAGTGTTGCTGGCCAGGATGGTCTCTTGGGGACAAATCTCGTCCGCCTTTTTAAAAAGCTCACGCTTTGCCTCTATATCCTCATAAATGGCCTCAATGACCAGATTTACATCCGGCAGGGCCTGATCCAGGTCACTGGTGGTGACGATTTTGGAAAGGATTTCCTCCTTTTTCTGCTCCTCCATCTTCCCCTTCTTGACCTGCTTTTCAAAAAAGGATGTCACCCCTTTAAGGCCCCGCTCTATAAGGTCGGAGGATGTATCGATCATTATGGTTTCGAACCCGCTTCTGGCGCAGACGATTCCTATCTGGCTCCCCATGGTTCCCATGCCGATCACAGCCACTTTTTTGAATTCCATGTGCACCCCCTCTCTTGGTATTGGGTTCATTCAGGTTCACCCCGTTGTTGCAAACGCAGCGAGCCCCTAGACATATAACTCCAGTAAAAACAGAAACTTATATCATTTTATATCCAGGGTCTGGATAT
>CAZNLL010000086.1:0-17147 GCA_964573885.1 uncultured Desulfobacteraceae bacterium
TGCCATTGCGACCCCTCCAACGAGGGCATACCTCACCCCCTGTTTCTCCAATTCCGATACCAACCGCTTAAATCCCTCAAACACGTTCATAATGCTACCCTTTAGTTCACACGACGGGGGCTAGCCGCCGATTATTTCATCCAATCCGTCGATAATTCTGACAAGCTCTTCAGGAGAAGCACTTACAATCTTTTTTCCGATTCTTTTCGTAGACAGGGTTCGAACCTGACTGATCTTGGCCCAGGATTTTTTGGGCAGTTTTGTCTCTGAAAGCTCAAGCGTAAGCGGGAATCCAGCCCGCTGGGCTTGACTTGTAATCGCCACCGCGATAACGGTGCCAGAGCGGTCATTAAAAATGTTATGACTCAAAATAAGAACAGGGCGGAAACCGCCCTGTTCACTTCCAATGACAGGATTCAAATCAGCCCAATGAATATCGCCTCTCAATATTCCGGCCATCCATCCATCTCCATGGAAAGCCCCTCTTCCGCTATATTTTGTTCATAATGGGGATCCAGTTTGGCGCATTCTTGTGCCAAGCGTGTCCTCTCAAGGCGATGTAGCTTGTCTACTACAGCCTCCTGGATCGCCTTGCTACGGTTCGGATATACCTTGGATTTCACCATTAAATCCAATTGTTTTAATAGCTTATCATCTATTGTAATTGCAATTTTTGAAGCAGCCATTTCGATCACCTCCGGTATGACGATATATCATACCGCGCAACGTTTCAAGTAAAAAATTTTCATTTGCTGCCGGCTAATCGGGAGAGGGGGAAGCCTAGTGGCTTCCCCCCTCCCACACCACCGGACATACGGATCACGTATCACGGCGGTTCGGCTGATTAAGTGGTCTCAATCTTCGACTCTGGTGAGTGCATGAAATCGATGAAACCGTCGTTAACGTAGGCATAGCCGAGGCCGTATTCCCGGACGAAAGGCTCGAAGTGCGCACAGGTACAAATGGTGATTTCATGGCCGGACTCCATCAGTGCTCGGCCCAATGCGACATAGGGTTGAACATCACCTCGTGCACCAATCGTCATAATAAGGATCTTCATGTTGATGCTTCTCTGGCGACATATGAGTAGTGAGAAATAATTCCCGTTTACTGTTATTCGAGAATTATTTCGCGTTTATTGGGCGGTGTCATTCATCTTTGGAACAAAACTTTGCACAGATTTCTGTACAAAGTTACCCCAGAAAAATGGGCAAATCTTGAGATCGCCTTCACCACATGCTCCCGAACCTTTTGAATTTGTGTAATAAGTTGCTTTAGAATGTCATATGCTTAAACGGCTTTCATGGTCGGGACCCTGTAAACAGAGGGTACGGTTTGAAGGGAATGTAGATTGCGAGGAATCACACAAAAAATGGCCTAAAAATCAAGAAAAATCCAAGTCTTTTGAAATTTGTGCTCTTGGGAATGGGGGGAGGGTAACTTTGATGAGCAAGCGGGTATGGCAGGAAGGAAGAGGCCGGATATTTGCTGCCTGAAAACACCAATCCCTTGACTCAAAGCCGTTACAAAACGTACCATTTCGCAGTTTTGCCCATCATATAGGATTTTGGTGGCTTCTTCTGAAACACCCCTGTTTCCCAAGGATCATTTCGACCTGGGCCATTAATCGCTGTATTTGGAGGCTGTCGTCATGAAAAATGTCCTCGCTCTCATTGGATCCCCCAGAAAGCTCGGCAATTGCGAAACCGCTGCAAAGGCCCTAAGCCGGCAGATCAGCGAGCCCCATCAATTGAGGCTTTTACGGATTTCAGATTTCAATATCGGGCTGTGCACGGGCTGCTATACGTGTCTTCTTAAAAACAAATGCGTGCTGAAAGATGATCTGCCGATGGTGATTGAGGCCTTTGTGGAGGCCGATGCCTTTATTATCGCGGTCCCCACCTACTGCCTCGGCGCCAATGCGTCCCTTAAACTCTTGGCAGACCGGGCTTTGGCCTTTTACAGCCGTCATCAAGAGATATGGGGAAAACCGGCCGTAGCCCTGGCCGTTGCCGGCATGGAAGGCAAGGAAGGCTACACCAAATTAAATATCGATAGTTTCATGCGGCTTTTTCAAATGAGGATCAAGGGAAGTGAAATCCTCTATGGCGCCCTACCCGGTGAGGTCCGCTTAAATGAAACAAACAATCAAGCGATAGAAAGACTGGCGGCCGCTTTATTCGGACAAACCCCCGCCCCTTCGGGACCGGTGTGTCCGGTCTGCGGTGGAGACACTTTCCGGTTTTATGAAAACAACCGCATTCGCTGTATGTTGTGCAGCAACGAAGGAAACATCGAGACCAATGGGCCCTCGCCTGTCTTTCATATCCAGCCCTCCTCCCATGAACTGTTTTTGAGTCACCAGGACGCCGTCAATCACGGCGAATGGCTCCGGGCAATGAAGATCAGATTTCGGCATGAAAAGGACCGGCTCAAACAGGTGACCCGGGAATTTGAGGACTACGGCGAGTGGATAAAACCCAACAAGCCATCCCTTTAAGCCAGGCTGGATGGTGTTTCCCGGGAGCATGGCTTAAACCGGAATAAGGACCTCTCCATGGAAATTCGCGTTATCCGAAGTAAAAAACGGCGCAAGACGGTTGAGGCCCGTCAAAAAGGGGAGGTATTTGAGGTCCTGGCGCCGGCCCACATGTCGGATAAAGACCTTGAGCCCATCATCGATAATTTCAAAAAACGGATGAACCGTCAAAAAGCCCAGTCCACCCTGGACGATGAGGCCCTGGCGAGGCGGGCAATGAGGCTCAATCATCAGTATTTTGACAACCGATTGAAATGGGAGTCCATCCGGTGGGTGACCAACCAGAATAAGCGCCATGGGAGTTGTACGACCCACAGGGGCACCATCCGTATTTCCCACCACCTTGCAAAAACGCCCGGGTTTGTTCAGGACTACGTGGTGATGCATGAGCTGGCTCATTTGATCGAGCCCAACCACGGCCGGCGGTTCTGGGAACTGGTATACCGGTATCCAAAGACAGAAAGGGCCAGAGGTTTCTTGATGGCCCTTGGTTTAGAAGATAAGGAAGCGTTGTAAAAACTGCTCTGGGAATAGCCCCCGTGACAGGATGAGATATCCGCCCTTGCCGGCGGCAATTGGTTGACACGGCCCTGGAATGCCTTCAAACTGGAAAGAGCCGGGAGGCGCCATGATGCATTTCATTTTAAAGCCGGCCGCCCTTGGGGTGGTCCTGGTTCTTTTTCTGATAGCGGGTCTCTTCTCTCCCGTCCAGGCCAAAGAGCGCTATGCCGAACAAACCGACAAGGGCTGTATCTTTTGTCATGAACAGAGCACGGGCGGGGCCATCAACGCCACGGGCATCGCATACATCCGGAACGGATACCGCTACCCCATCCCCCCCAGAATATTGGAAAAGGCTCAATCCCTGGATTCTCCCCTCCACAAGGTGCTGCGCTTTATCCTGGGCTACCTCCACCTCCTGGCCGGGGTGGTCTTCTTTGGGGCCATCTTCTACATCCATATCTTTGTCCGACCCTCGCGCCTCACCGGAGGCATCCCCAAACACGAGCGTATGCTGGGACTTACCTGCATGGGGGTGCTCGCCGCCACAGGGGCTTATCTCACCTGGATACGGATCGGAAACTGGGAGCACTTTTTTGACAACACCTTCGGGCTTATGCTCTTCATCAAGATCTGCCTCTTTCTTTTGATGGTCGCCCTGGGTCTCACCGCGGTCACCATCCTCCACCGCCGTATGAGGGAGGCGGCCCGCACCATCCCTCTGAGCCAAGACGCGGAATCGGGCGTGGATGAGATCAACAACGCCAATTTGAGCCGATTCCACGGCTCTGAAGGAAGGCCCGCCTACGTGGTGGTTGAGGGGCGGATCTACGATGTCACAGAGAGTAAAAAGTGGCCCGGCGGTCGCCACTTCGGCAAGCACGCGGCCGGGGCCGATCTCACCTCGGCCCTCAAAGGGGCACCCCACGGGCCGGAGGTGCTGGAGGCGTTCCCCCAGGTGGGGGAAATGGCCCATGAAAAGGCAGGCCCTTCCCACCCTTCACCGGCCGGCCGGGTTTTTGTGCTCATGGCTTACACCAACCTGGTAATCGTTTTCTTGATCCTTGCCTGTATCGCAATCTGGCGATGGGGCTTTCCCGTGCCCATCGTCCATGAAAAACGGACCGAAGTGGCGGCCGCCCAGGGGTGCATTGGCTGCCACCGGGAAAGAAATCCCGGCATTTATGCGGACTGGGCTGCAAGCACCCACGCCAGGGTGGGAGTGAACTGCGCCACCTGCCACCAGGCCTTCCCAAAG
Organism: uncultured Desulfobacteraceae bacterium; assembly: GCA_964573885.1. Taxonomy (GTDB): domain Bacteria; phylum Desulfobacterota; class DSM-4660; order Desulfatiglandales; family Desulfatiglandaceae; genus CAZNLL01. The sequence continues at coordinate 4,299 of CAZNLL010000086.1, forward strand.
AGCCTCCTCACCTATAAGGCCCACCTGGAGAATGCTCAGACACCCATCCACGTGGTAGTGACACCCAAAACCTGTGCCGGGTGCCACCCGGACCAGGCGGCTCAGTATGCCCGGAGCAAGCATGCCCATACCCGGGAGATCATGTGGAAAGTGGATCCCTGGCTCAACCACGGCATGAACAACGAGCTGGAGCGCACCAGCGGGTGTTTCGCCTGCCACGGGACCCAGATCCGGCTTAAACAAGGCCGTCCTGTGGCCGGCACCTGGCCCAATGTGGGCGTAGGTCGCGTCAACCCGGACGGATCCCTGGGGAGTTGTTCAAGCTGCCACACCCGCCACCGGTTTTCCGTGGCCGAGGCGCGAAGGCCCGAGGCCTGCGATCAGTGCCATCTGGGGCCGGACCACCCCCAGATCGAGATCTACAATGAGAGCAAGCACGGGACCCTGTACCATGCTGAAGGCCATGAGTGGACGTGGTCGACCGAGGACGGGGAGTGGAAAGCGGGTAGGGATTTCCGAGCTCCTACCTGCGCGGCCTGTCACATATCTGAGGCCGGAGAGGTGCGCGAATCCCATGACGTGACCGAACGTTTGGCCTGGGAGACCCAGGCGCCACTCACCGTGCGGCCCGCGGACTTTAAGCCCTTCCCTGCCCAAACCAACTGGAAGACCGAGCGGGCCAAGATGCGGGCCGTCTGCCTCCAGTGCCACTCCGAGGGGTGGGCGGACGAACACTTCCGCACCTACGACCGCATCGTGGATCTTTACAACCAGAGCTACTACCTGCCTGCGCAAAAGGTGATGAACGAACTTTACAGCTCAGGGTATTTGTCCCAGGCTCCCATGTTTGATGAGGCTTTGGAGTGGGAGTTCTACGAGCTATGGCACCACGAGGGCAGGCGGGCTCGCATGGGCGCGGCCATGATGGCGCCCGACTATACCTGGTGGCACGGCTTCTATGAGCTCAAACACCGTTTCAGCCTTCTCATGAATGAGGTCCAAAAGGTCCGGAGAGGAGATCCCCCCGTTGTTTACCCTGAATTTCCCGGCAAGATCCGTCCCGACCGGTAGGGGAAGAAAGACCTGCCCTTTCTTGACCCAGGTCAAGGACTTTTCCATTTCTTTGGATCAACATGGATAACAAAGAAAGGAGGCCACATGAAGACCGTGCATCTTTACGAAGCCAACGATTTCAGCGACAAGGGCATGAAAAAGCTCCTGGTCCACGATTCGCCCTACTTCAAGATCCTGAACTTCAACTTCCGGGCCGGACAGGAACTCCCCGTCCATCACCACGAAATCGACGGTCAGCTCTCCATTGTCGTCTTGGAGGGAGAAGGTGAATTTCTGGGGGCCAAAGGGGCGGCCCTGCCGGCCCGGGCGGGCGACGTGCTCATCTCGGAGATCGCAGAACCCCACGGCATAAGGGCCGCAAGCGACATGCGGGTGGTCGTGACCATCGCACCTCCGATTTAAGAGGACCCCGTTGTTGCAAACGCACCGAGCTCCTAGACATATAACTACATTAAAACCAGAAAGTTATGTCATTTTATATCCAGGGCCTGGATAGCACTATTGGTGAATTCCAGATTTCAAGCGTTAAAAGCGGCATTTGAAGTCATAAAAGGCGAAATGCCGAATCCTTAAGCGCCTTTCATGCAATAACGGGGAGGATACAAGGGGGAAGAAAGCGGCTGGAAGACATGGTTGATCCCTTTTAATACTGAGGTGCCTGGGTCCGGATGGTGGCGTGAACAAAATGAAAAAAGGGACTGACCCTAATTCTCGTTTTTTCCGCCCCGAAATAGACCGGCCCCATAGATTCGGCGCTCACGCTTTTGATGTCGCAAAAACCCCTCTGGGAAAGAAAGGCCTCGATTTGTTTGTGATCAACACCGAATGTGGGCGGCTCCCCGATTCTGGCATGAAAGCGATGAAGGACGGCCGCTTCTTCTGACTGCCCCGGTTCTCGAATAAAAGAGATATCCGGGTAGTCAAATATGATGTGACTCCCTTCTCCGGAGCCGCCGGTTATGAATTTTAGCACGTCATCAACCGCATCCGGTGACAAATAGCCGGACACGGCCTCCCACACAAAAAGGGTTTTGCCCCTGGAATCGTAACCGCTGGAGCGTAACCGTTGACCGAGATCGTCTGTTTCAAAGTTGATCACCACGTAAATGACATGATCCGGCAGGGTTCCAAGGGTCTTTCTCACCAATTTCATCTTCCGGTTCATGGTGCCGGCTTGATCGACCTCGAATACCTTAACCTGCCCTTCCTTCAACGCGTCGACCCGATAGGCCCGGGCATCAAAACCAGCGCCCAGGATGACAACCTGGTCAATGCCCTTTCTGAGGCAGTCCTCAAGATAGTCGTCAAAATACCGGGTGCGGGCGATAACAAATCCATAGCCCCCCGGGTAGACGCGGTCCATGTACCGGATAATGGCTCTGCGGGCCACTTCTGCCTGCCACTCTGCCACAGAACCGAATGGGCTTGCCCGGCTCAACGTGTCCAGAAATCGAAAGCCCGAATACTTGAAAGGAAGGAAATGCTTGGCCCAAGGATCGTAAATCAGCCGACGGTGGCCGGGCAGCATGGACTCACACCCCCGGGCCACGGCCGACCCCTCTGCAGAACTCCAGGTCTTTTTTCCCCTCATGCATGGCCCCTTAAAGAAGAGAAGTCCTATACTAGCAGAACTGCACGGGAAAGGAAAAGAGAACAGTGGGTCAATGCCTTAAACAAGGGCTTGCCCTATTCCGGGCTTGATTTTGGCCCGGCTTGCAAGTATTTAAAAAGGATGTATCCCTTAAGGACACCTTATGTTGCCTGTCTGGAATCAAGGGTCATAAAAAGGATCTAATGGAGCGCCTATGGCAATATCGGATAGATTGATCATCGCCAATTGCAGCGGGTTCTTTGGTGACAGGCTCTCAGCGGCCCGGGAGATGGTCCGAGGAGGGCCGATCCACGTCTTGACCGGGGATTACCTGGCCGAGCTGACCATGGCCATTCTTTCCAGGAAAAGGATGCACGATTCAAAGGGCGGCTTTGTCCCCACTTTCCTGAAACAGATGGAAGGAATCATGGGTGAATGCCTTGATCGAAACATCAAGGTTGTCAGCAATGCGGGGGGGTTAAACCCTGAGGGGGCGGCTGAAGCCCTGGATGCCCTGGCACGGCGTCTGGGGCTCTCTCTCAAAATCGCGTACATCCACGGCGATGACCTTATGGGCCGCCTCACCGAATTACAGAATCAAGGTGAGGCCTTCGTGCATTCGGACAGAGGTGTCCCTTTGGAGCCGAAACGAACTCCCCCGGTTACTGCAAATGTTTACCTGGGCTGCTGGGGCATCGTGGAAGCCCTGGGCCAGGGGGCGGATGTTGTCATCGGCGGACGCCTTGCGGATGCCTCTCTCACCGTGGGCCCGGCGGCGTGGCATTTCGGATGGGCCCGGGATGATTGGGACCGGCTGGCCGGAGCCACTGTGGCCGGTCACATCATCGAGTGCAGCACTCAGGCCACGGGCGGCAACTATCCCTTCCTGGAGGAAATCCCTACTTTCAAGAACATGGGTTTCCCCATCGCCGAGGTATTCAAAGACGGTTCTTGTATCATCACCAAACACCCGGGGACCGGGGGTCTGGTTTCGGTAGGCACCGTCACGTCCCAGCTCCTATGGGAGATAAGAGAGCCCCACTACCTGACCCCTGATGTCATCGCCTTCTTTGACACGGTCAGGCTTTCCCAGGAGGGTCCGGAGCGGGTTCGAATAACCGGGGCCAAAGGACTGCCCCCAACCCAGACCGCCAAGGTCAGCCTCAATGTGCAAGGCGGATCCCGCAATTCCATGACCCTTTATCTCACAGGCCTGGACATTGAAAAGAAGGCGCAGATTATCGAGGAAACCTTGCTGGACAGCCTGGGCGGTGAAGGGCAGTTTGCCAGGATTGAGACGCAGTTGACCAGGGTGGATAAGCCGGACCCCCGGAGCAATGAGGAGGCGTGGGCCTATTACCGGATCTCCGTGATGGATCCGGATCCCAAGAAGGCGGGCCGCTTTTTTTCTTCAAAGATTATAGAACAGGCCCTGGCCACGATCCCCGGTTTTACCAGTGCGGCCCCGCCAGGGGCGGGTGATCCCGCCATTGTCCACTGGCCGACACTGCTCCCCTGGAGGCACGTCCGGCAAACCGTCCATATGGCAGGAAAAGAAATCACTATTGATCCCGTGGTGCCTTCACAAGTCCAGCCCCGGCCCCCTGTGGAAGGGGCCCCTATCCCTCCCATCCCCTCGGGGGATACAGTTTTTGTGCCTTTGGGCCGGGTGTTCGGGGCCAGGTCGGGCGACAAAGGCGGAAATGCCAACCTGGCCGTCTGGTCTCGCACGGCGGAAGCCTACGCCTTTTTACGGCATTTTCTGACCCAGTATCGTCTGGGGGAACTGTTGCCCGATTTGGCGGGATACCCCATCGAGCGATATGAGCTCCCCAATGTGTGGGCACTGAACTTCTACATTATAGGCCTTCTGGATGATGGTGCCGCTTCCTCCCTGAGGAGTGACCCACAGGCCAAGACCCTGGGTGAGTACTTACGGGCAAAAAGAATAGACATGCCCAAAAAGATTGTTCCCCCTGGTGTTCTCAAAACCTTTTGACCTCCTTGAACAAACCGGACTCTCTACGTCTTGAGCCACACAACGGCCTCATCAGTGGTGTAGAACACGCCCACATCTTGGTGTATGTCCCCACCTCCCAGGAGATCATACATTCTTGAAAGGCCGAATCCGACCTCCTCGCTTTTAATTTTTTTATCGAATCCTATTATGAGTGTCAGAATCCTTGAGGCAACCCATGTAAAGGGATTAGGCTCGCAGTCAGGGCTCAGCCGGGCAAAGAATAGTGGATCAGAGGGAAGAAAATGTGTTATGGCTGGACCAGGGCGAAAAAGAACAAGGAGGAAGTGATGGATGATATGAATCCAAGGACGGTCTTGATTACAGGGGCCAGCTCAGGGTTTGGAGAGGCGTGTGCCCGGCGTTTTGCCGCAGCCGGGTCAAAGGTAATCCTTGTGGCCAGGCGGGCCGACCGCCTTGAAAAATTGAAGTCGGAACTGGCGGCCCCCGTATATGTCCTGAAAATGGACATTCGAAAACGGTCCCTTGTGGAGGAAGCAATCCGCAGCCTTCCCACCGAATTCTCAGAAATTGAGCTCCTGGTCAACAACGCCGGTCTGGCCCTGGGGTTCGACCGGGCCTACCAGGGGTCGCTCGATGACTGGGATGTCATGATCGACACCAATGTCAAGGGACTCGTGTATTGTACCCGTTTCCTTCTGGAAGGGATGGTCTCACGAAATCGCGGGCATGTCATTAACATCGGTTCTGTGGCAGGGTCTTTTCCCTATGTGGGCGGCAACGTCTATGGTGCCACAAAGGCCTTTGTGAAGCAGTTCTCGCTGAATCTCAAGGCGGATTTGCTCGGCACCCGGGTTCGAGTGACCAATGTTGAACCCGGCCTGGCTGAAACCGAATTTTCCCTTGTCCGGTTTAAGGGGGATGAAAAAAGGGCCGGCGCAGTCTATAAAGGCACCGAGCCCATCAGGGCGGAGGATATGGCCGAAATTATCTTCTGGGTGGCCAACGTGCCCGATCACCTGAACATCAACCGCATTGAAATCATGCCGGTGTGTCAAGGCTTTGACGCCTTTAAGATTGACCGGAAATCGTCCTAGATCTTTGTGGGCTTCGGCCGGGATCAAACAGGCAAAAAGTTCATATTTTTATTGAAATTACAAAAAAATACCGGCATTTTGGCCTGTGAATGGCCCTCTAAAAATAGTACCCGGAACCATGCCCGGTAAAGAGGGCCTTCTACATCCAACAGAAAGACAGGGTCACCATGGATAAATATTTCGAGCCCGCATTTCTCCTCTCCCAATTATCGTCGCTGTGGCGATGGTTCACCCAAAAAGTGCTGACCATCAACACCCTCATCGAGGCCATGGTCATCGCCGGTGTACTCGTCATCGCCCCACTTCTGGCCCGCCCTTTAATAAAGCGATTACAACGGCTACTGGAAGTCCAGAATTGGCGGGATCGGCTGCCCGGACGGCTGATCGGCGCCTTTTTGCCCCTCCTCTCCTATGTCCTTGCCATCCTTGTGCTTCGCATCGTGGCGCAGGGCTTTGCTGATTACGGGCTGCCGTTTTTTTTGATCGACACCACTGCAAGGCTTCTGACCGCTTGGGTCATCATCCGATTGACCACCGCTATGCTCCGCGATTCAAAATGGGCCCGCCTCTTATCCATCACCGCCTGGACCGTGGCAGCCCTTCACATCCTGAACCTCCTGGGACCCACCTTCGATTTTTTCGACCAATTGGCCATCACCCTGGGCGGCATCCGCATTTCACTGCTTTTGCTGATCAAGGGCGTCATCCTCTTTACGGTGCTCCTCAAGCTGGCTTCCAGTGCTTCTCTGCTGATGGAGAAACGCATCCTGAGCCTGGAAGAACTCACGCCATCCGTCCAGGTGCTTCTCACCAAGGCATTGAAAGTCACCCTGTTGACTGTGGCCGTGGTCGTGGCCCTTAGCAGTCTAGGTATCAATCTTTCGGCCTTCGCGTTCATCGGCGGTGCCATCGGTGTGGGCATCGGTTTCGGTTTGCAGAAGGTGGTTTCCAACCTGATCAGCGGTGTGATCCTGCTTCTCGACAAATCCATTAAGCCCGGGGATGTGATTGAAGTGGGCGACAGCTACGGCAGAATCCAGTCTCTGGGGGCCCGCTACGTGTCGGTGGTCACCCGTGATCGATACGAGTACCTCATTCCCAACGAAGACCTGATCACCCAGCAGGTCATCAACTGGTCCTTTAGCGACCGCTTGGTGAGGTTGAAAATCGGCGTGGGGGTCTCCTATGATACGGACGTGCACAAGGCCATGGATTTGATGGTGCAGGCGGCCCGGGGAATCAACCGCGTTCTTGACGATCCCGGACCGGTATGCCAATTAAAAAATTTCGGTGACAGCTCGGTGGACCTGGAATTGCGGATCTGGATTGGAGATCCGGAAAATGGTATTTCCAACGTGAGCAGCGCCGTGCGTCTCGCCATTTGGGATGTGTTTCAAGAGCAGCAAATCGAAATACCCTTTCCGCAGCGGGACCTCCATATCAAGTCCTGAGCGAAAACCCACCACACCTTAAAATATGCCCCGGTATAAACCATGGTTCAATGGATTGGAAGATATGTTTATATCCCCGCAGAGCCGTTCTTGTCCTCTGCCAGAAGGGAAGCACCCTTTTTCAATTGACCTTCATGTGCCCATCGAAACATTTTCAGGAACTGGAGTCTCAGTATAGGAGGACACTGGAGTCGTTCAGGATCAAATAGGGAGGACCGACGAGGATTTTTATATACAAATGAGGCGCTTTAGAGGCGAGAGCAGAGAAAGGTATTACCTATTAAGATTGTCGTTTATGGTTTGAACAATTCTCTCCACCGGAGTCCCTACCGGAAACACCTCCAGGACGCCCATGGCCTTGAGTGCGGGGATATCTTCTTTTGGAACCACCCCTCCAAGAATCACCATTTTATCTTCCATACCGGATTCCCTGAGCTGTTCCATGAGTTTTCGGGTCAGGCCCAGGTGGGCCCCGGACATGAAACTCACCCCCACAACATCCACAGCCTCCTGAAGTGCTGCGGAGGCCGCCTGCTCCGGGGACTGCTGCCTCCCTGTATAAATCACTTCCATTCCCGCTTCTCGCAGGGCCCGGGCCACCCATTTCGCGCCAAGGTCATGTCCATCCAAACCCAGCTTGGTGATCAATACACGGACCGTTCGCATTTCAATTGCTCCTTCATTCCTTCTAGTACGAGGGAGAATCCACGTACTCTCCGAACACCTTTTTCAACGCAGCGGTGATCTCCCCGATGGTGGCATAGGCCTCCGCTGCATCCACCAAGTAAGGCATGAGATTCTCCTCTTTTTGCGCCGCTTTGCGGATGCCGTCCAATAAGGCCTTAACCTTTTCATTATCCCGCTCATCCCTAACTCTTCTGACCCTTTCGAGCTGTCTATTTCTGGAGGCAGGGTCGGGTTTATGAACTTCCAGCCGGTCCCATACTTGTTGGACGTCCTCACCGGGGACCTTGTATTTATTCTTTCTCACAATAACCTTTTCCCCGCTCTCAATGGCCTTTCGCTCTTTGATGAAATTCTCCAGAATGTCGGAGGGGATGAATCCCTTTTCCATGGCCGCAACGGCTCCACCCAAATCCTCTACCTTATTCATCTTCAAAACAACCTGCTCCTCGATCTTACGGGTCAAGGTCTCAACATAATAGGAACCGCCCAAGGGGTCGACAGTCCTGGTGGCATGGGTCTCTTCGGCGAGAATCTGAAGCGTCCCCAAGGCCAAGCTTTGACTCTTTTGCGTGGGGATGGCGTAGGCTTCATCATAGGCGGGATGGGGCGTGCCGGAGGCACCGCCGAGGGCGCTTGCCAGGGCCCCGTAAGCGGCCCGCACCAGGTTCAGCTCGGGCTCCTCGGCCTGAAGCATATTGGGGTTTGCAATGGCCGTGAATTTGAGGGATTGGGAGGCCGCCTTCTTGGCCCCAAAGCGCTCTTTCATCATTCTTGCCCAAAGCCGCCTTGCAGCCCGATATTTTGCGGCCTCCTCGAAAATATGGATACCGGAAGCAAAAAATATGGAGAGCTTGGGAGCAAAGGAATCAATATCCAGACCCCTTCGGAGCAGTTCTTCAATGTAGCAAATGGCGTTGGAAAAGGTGAAAGCCACCTCCTGGACAAAGTTCGCCCCGCCCTCGCTGAGATTTACCGCCTTCAGGTTAATAGGATAATAAGAGGGGAGCTCTTTGCTCACGTACTCGATCAAATCGCAGGCCAGACGCACGCCATATCGTAGAGGAAACACGGTGGTTCCCTTGTGCACGGCCCCCAGAGGGTCGTTTGATATGGCCCCCTTCAGCTTGTCCAGGGGAATGTCGCGTTTTCTGGCGGTGGCGATGTAAAAGGCCAAGATCACCGCGGCCAGGGTCTCCTCGTTGCAACTGAATAGCGCCTCGTCCATGGGAAGGCCGTCAAACAAGATCTCGAAGTCTTTGAGAGAATCCACGGCAAGCCCCATCAAGCCGACCTCCTCTGTTGCCAAAGGATGATCAGAATCGAATCCCATGTGGGTGGGAAGATCGGGAAGGACACTGAAGTTCCTCTGACCGCTTTCATAGAGGAACTTCCACCGCTCATGGGTGTCTTCAGCAGTTCCGAACCCCGTAAAGACGCTGTACCTCCATGGACGGCGCCTCCACATCTCCGGATAAGGCCCGCGCGTATAGGGGTAGCGCCCGGGAAGCCCCAAGTCCCTGGCATAGTCCAAATCTGAAACTTCGGAGGGCGTGTAGACCGCCTTAATTTCGATGCCTCCATCTGTGAAGAGAGAGGGTCCTTTATTGATACCGCTCTCTTCGGCCCAATCTGCCTGTTTCGTAACTATCTCGGAAATCGCTTTTTTGTTGAAAAGGGTAGTCATCGGCCGTCCCCTTGTCTTTGAATGGTATAAGGAGTTAGGGTTTCCCTGGAAGTCGATTAATATAGCGTTTTTCACCCCATTCCTCAACCGTGTTTTAAAGGGATCCCTTGGTCGTCCTCTGTCGTGCCTTCCCAGGGGCCGCGATCCAAATGCATGCCATTGAAGCAACCATGGCAAAATAGATGAGGGGAAATATCCCGGCATAGCTCCCGGTCACATCAAATACAAGCCCCGCCAACCAGGGGCCGACAGCGCCCCCCACCACAAAGCCCCCCATGGCCACGCCGTTGATGACGCCGAAGTTCCTGCCGTGAAAAAGGTCGGCCGCAGTGGCTCCCATGATGCTGGTGGTCATGCCGAAGGGAAGCCCAAAGGCAACGGCATAGGTATAAGGTACCCAGGGGACGGCCGTATCCCGTATGATCATAAAGACGATGACCCCAAACATGGCCACGGCCGAGGAGAGGCTGAAGGTGAGTTCCCGTCCGAGTTGGTCTGAGATGAAAGCACACAGGCTTCCCACAATGGAAAAGACACCAAAGAGGGCCACCACCTGGGCCGCGAAATCCTTGCTGTATCCCGCATCATTGAGGTAAGCCACCTGGTGCACCAGGAGGGTGTAGAGGTAAAACCCCAAAAAGAGGCACATGCCGATGAGCCCCCAGAAGCTGCGGGTCCGGGCTGCGGAGGTAAGCGCCTTGGCGGGGGACCTCTTTTCATAGAATAATTCTCCCGGCATGGCTTTTTCTTTAAGAATGTTTCCCTCTGCCAGGCCGTCCACCTCGAGCCCCTTTTCCTCGGGACGCTGCCTGTGAAAGATACCCGCAATCGGGGCCAGGATGATCGCCGTAAAACCGGCAAACACCAGAAAAGCGCCTCGCCACCCAAACCGGTCTATCAGGCCTTGGACCACCGGTGCCAACAAGCTGCTGGCAAGGATCCCCGTGTTGACAATGCCAATGGCCAGTCCTCGTTTTCTCAAGAACCAGTTGGGGATAACGGAGAGGTGGGGCACAAATCCCACAGCACAACTTCCAAAGGCCGTAAGGGCGATCACCACATAGAGTTGGCCTATGCCATTAATACGGCTGCACCCCGCCAGGGCAAGGCCCAGAAAAATTGCGCCACAGGGGACAACCCTTCTTATACCGAACCTGTCCACCAATCCTCCCACCACGGGTGCGCTCATGGCATAGACAATCAGATTGATGGAAAAGGCCAGGGCACAGGCCTCCCTGGTCCAGCCAAAATCCTCAAGGATGGCCACATAAAAAATGGAAAAGCTGTACCTCAGGGCATAGGCAATCACGTTGGAAACAAAGGCAACCCCCACGATGATCCAGCCGTAATAGAGTATGCTTCTCTGTCTTTCCATGCCTTCCCCCTTGGGCTTCGGCATCCATGCCTGTCTGTGGCTTCGGCCCGCGGGCCTTTCTAAGGGTTTGCCAGAGAGAGGATAAACATGATATTTAAAGACGATTTAATTTGAAAGGAGATTTTCCTATGGATCTCAAGCTCATGCTTACCACCTTTGGGATGATCTTTCTTGCGGAACTGGGGGACAAGACCCAACTGGCCACCATGGCCTTTTCCGCCCAGGGCAAGTCCCGTCTCGCCGTTTTCATAGGCTCCGCCGGTGCCCTGACCCTTACATCCCTTTTGGGTGTTCTTCTCGGAGCAGCGATCGCCAAGTTAATCCCTCCCGGCTATATCAAATCGGGCGCAGGCGCCCTCTTTGTGGCTCTCGGCCTGTGGATGCTCCTCTCCCCCGGCGGCGAATAACCTTTCCACAGGGAGGCTCCCGGCGGGCAAAAAGCGCGTTTGGGTTTTTAGAAGGAGAAAAAAATGCTCAAACCCGGTATTCGTTGCATAAAGAAAAAGGATCTTTTCTATATCGCCCATAGCGACCACCAGGTCAAAAAATATAAACCTTGGCTTGGGGACGCCTTTTCATTTCTCTACGATTTCATTATGAAAATCTCGGTCTTTCCCAAGAAACTGGGTGCAGACATGGGCCAACATTATGAGATCCTCAGCCGGGAGCTCAAGGATACCCATGCAAAGCCCACCCTTGAGCTGGGAACAGGCAGTGGCAGTGCCGTCCATTTCCTGCCGGTGGACAACCCTTACACAGGTACAGACGTGAGTCCCGGACTCCTTAAAAAGGCCGTAAAGGCCTTTCACGCCACCGGCTTTGACCAGGCCGAGTTTTATGTGACCGGTGCGGATGACCTCCCCTTCAGGAATGATACCTTCTCCCTGTGCCTGTGCATCCTGTCACTCAATTTTTTTGGTGACGCCGGAGGGGTCTTCCAAGAAACAAAGAGGGTCCTGGTTCCTGGGGGTTTTTTTATCTGTAGCGTCCCCGTCCCGGAGCGCAACAGGCTTCAACGCACCATCAGGGGCAGGTTGTATTCAGAAAAGGAGTTGGCAAAGATATGCGGTGAGACGGGTTTCAGGTTCGAAACCCTGCCCTTTGAAAACGGCGCCCTCCTTTATTTCAAGGCCATACTACAGTAATGTCTGCAAGCGCCTGATTTCGGCTGATGCGGAGGAGACTGTCTCCTCAAGCAGTTCCCTGATGGACATGATCTCCCGAATCATACCTGCGACTTGTCCCATCATGAGGGAGCCCCATTCCACGTCTCCCTCCACTGCGGCCTTTCTGAGGGAGCCAATGGTAAAGGCGTCGATCTCCGATTTGGGCCGCCCTTCCCTTTCCATGTCAAGGACATGGCGGGATAATTGGTTTTTATAGACCCGGAATTGAAGGCCTGTAGTTCTGCCCGTCATGGTCGTCCCCGTGTCTTTTGCCCGGAGGACGGCCTCTTTGTAGTTGTCGTGAAGGGTGGCCTCCCGGGTGGCAAGGAAGCGCGTCCCCATCTGGATCCCTTCCGCCCCCAGGGCCAGGGCCGCGGCAAGCCCTTTTCCATCGGCGACGCCCCCTGCGGCCACCACCGGCAGGTCCGTCTCTTCCACCACTTCCCTGACAAGGACCATGGTGGATATCTCGGCGGGACTGATATTACCCCCACCCTCGGCCCCCATGGCGATGATGCCGTCCACTCCCGCCTGGTTACACCGCTTGACCATGTCCACGGAAAAGACCACCTGAAAGAGGATGATCCCTCTTTTCTTGACCGCCTCCGCATAGGGCAGGGGGTCCCCGGCGGAAAAGACAATGACCGGCACGCGTTCATCCATGGCAATGTCCAGGGCCTTTTGAGCCGTACCCAGTCTTAAGGGGATATTTACGGCAAAGGGCCTTTTGGTGGCCTCTCTGGTCT
>CAZNLL010000087.1:0-17084 GCA_964573885.1 uncultured Desulfobacteraceae bacterium
TCTATGAAGAGGAGATGGCCCTCAGGCCCTATGAAGACCGTCTTTACCACTTGGCCCGGAGAGCCTATGTGCGCAAGTCCATGGCGTCCGGTGAATTCCTCTTTCGCATGGGCGAGGTTCCCTCTGCAAAAAAGATTTTCCTCACCTTGATCCGGGAAGACTATTCCCTGGTGGAGGCCCACCGGGGGTACATCAAGTGCGCGGCCGCCCAAAAAAAGCTCCCCGAGACCCTGGCCCGTTACAGGGAGAGACTTGCACAAGAGCCGGATGACCCTGTGACCCTTTACGCCATGGGATTGTGTCTGACCTATGTGGGCGGAGAGCAGGCCCTGACCCGGGCCCGGTCTTTTATTGAAAGGGCGATAGAGAGGCGGGGACAAATCGCCTTTTTCCATCAGACCATGGGCTATATCCTTGAGGTGATGGAAACGGTTTACGGCAAGCCAGGACAGCTGGAGGCGGCCCTGGAGTGTTATCGCAAGGCCTATTTCCTCAATAACCCCCAAACCCACCCTGAAAACGCAGTCCACCTGTGCCTGAACCTGGGAAACAGCCACTTTCTTCTAGGGCAATACGGAAAGGCCTTTGAATACTACACCCGGAGGTTTGAGAGCGGTGTCCCCTTTGACCAGGAGGAGACGGAGATCCTTTTTTACCGCCGTTTTGGGGTGGCGGCCTTTCAGGTGAGGGAACGCCAAAGGCCCATCCAGGCCTACCGCAAGGCCCTGGATCTCATTGAAAAGCGCATGGAACCCAAGCGCGCCTCCAAGGTGTATGGGACCCTGAACCGGTATATTTTGGACCGCGTTATACGCCCCGTCCTGCATGAGCCCGGTTCGCCCGAAAGGGCTCAGAGGCTTGCACAACGTCAGGCGGAACTGGACCGGAGGGTTGCTGCAATAAGCGAGGGGCTGGTGGGGCCCCCTCCGGATCCGGCCTGGAAGGCTTACAGCCGGGGCATGGAAGTCCTCCTTTCCGAGCAGGAGGGGCTCATTGATGACCTGAGACCCCTCATGGGCGATGACCGGGAGGCGACCATAGAGACCCTCCGTTACATGGCGGCGAGGGTCCGGGATGCCCTGGAATTCCCGCCGCGCCTCATGCACCTTAAGGCCGAGATGCTGGGGCGATTGGGCCTGGCCTTTCAGGAGGCGGAGGACTGGCATTCGGCCCGCAAGTGCTTTGAGCGGGTCTTTGAATTCGACGACCGCCTTGGGCTGCAAAAAAACCTGGCCGCCAGCCAACGGGCCATTGCCTTTAACACCTACATGGAGGCCGGCGACCGAAGGGGCCAAAGGCGGGTGGACCTGCTGAGGAAGGCGGCTGAAGGCTTTGAAGGTGTCCTTGCTCTGGTAGACCGATACGGGGTGGCCAAAAAGGCGAAAGGCCAAGGAGGTGAGGGGCTTTTGAGTCTGGCACTGGATGTCAGCCTGGATGAAGAGGGCGCCACCCATGCGGTCTACGGGTTCTCCTCGGAGCAGGAAAAGAGGATCGCAGAGGCCTTTCTTTCCCGCATTCAGACGGAACTGGGGGAACTAAAGCCGGCCCGTAAGGTCCTGGACAAGCAAACAGCTAGATATCCGCCCCAGGCAGCCATTGAAGGGAAAGACAAATACGGCGTATCCCTCCTGTTCCACCGGTCAGGCCATGTGAGCTATGCCAGGCAGGCCCCCCTGGAGGCCTTCTGCGACTTTGAACGCTCGGCCAGGCTGTCCCTTGAACTGGAAAACCCGGTGAGTGCGGCCATCAATGTCATAAACATGGGCCAGGCCCTTTTGCGGATGCCTCAGGAGGCCCGGGAAAAGGACAATCGGGTGGGACGTTTTCGTTCCCTGGCCCGGGAGACCACGGCCCTCCTCAAGCGGTTTTCGGATGTTCTGGACCGGCGCACCATGCTCTCATTTCACAACACCATGGGTGTCTTTGCCCTGGTCCATGCACAAGACCAGGACACCCGAGGGGCTGCCGGCTTGGCCCTGAGGGCCAAGGAACTCCAGGAGGGGGCCCTGCATTTTTTAAGGGGCCTTGCGGGACTGAAAGGGAAGGCGCCGGTAAAAGCCAGGGAGGTGTTGGCCTTGGGGGCGGCCCTGAATCTGAATATGGCCCGGGTCGCCCTCTGGTGGGGGGAAAAGGCGAGGGCCGAGGCCTATTATCATGATGCCCTGATGCTGGCCCGTGAGGGCCTCTTGTCCTCATATGAATGGCGTGCTTTGGCCGGTCTGGGCCGTCTCGGAGAGGCATTGGAAGTGCTCCAGTCCGTTTCATTCCTGGAGGCGGGTTGCGGCCCCGGGGAGATCACCGTCACCTTTTCCCCCCTGGTGGGTGAAAGCCTCAGGGCGGGAGAGGTGGAGAGGGCCTTCAACCTGGTGGAAAGGCTCTCGGAACTGGAGCGGGTCCATCGCCTGGTCCCGCTGATCGTGAGACCCCTCTCCCGGGATGAACGGGCCTTCTGTCACAGGATTGCCCAAAGGCTTTTGGTGATCCAGGATTTGAAGCGGGCCTTAAAAACGGCCGAGGGGGAGGAAAAGGTCCATCTGGCCCGCCGACTGACCCAGGAAGAAAGTCTTATCAATAGGGCCAAGGAGAAGAAAAGAGGAGAGATGCCCTCCATAATGCGCCTGGCGGGCAATCAGGCCGAAGAGGAGAGACTCCTGATCCTCTTGGGACTCGCCGCCCATGCCCAGGAAGTGGCCGAGGCCTACGCGTCCAGGGATGCCGGGCCGGATAAGGCGGCCTTGGAGGAGACCCATAAGGACCTTATGACGGCTTATACCCGGACCCTGAAAGGCGATGGAAGGGGTAGCCGCGGGGGGGGGATCCTGGAGGTTCTCAGGCCCAATCCGGTGGAGGCCATTGACGTGATGGAAAGTTTACCGGAGGGGATTCCCTGTGTGAGATTGTTTGCCCTTGCCCAAGGGAAAAAAGGATGGGTCGCCTTTATTCTCACCCCGCAGGAAATCCGGGTCGAGTCCTTTTACCCACGATCCGGGTACGAGAGCGGTGGACCCTCGATTTTGGTGTATGAAGATCCAAGGCGGATCCCCGGGGGAAAGGGTGGCCCCTTCGCCCTGAGCGGGAGTCACTTGGTGCGGTGTATCGAGAACCGCCGGCCCTTCAAACAACGCCTTGTGGTCTTTCCGTCCCGGGATCTGGTCCCGAAGGACTTCAGCCTGCGAAACCTGGCCGAAACCAGCTCCGGAACGGAGATTGTGCAGGCCCTCCCGGAAGCCCAGACCTTTTTGCTCGACCGGCCGGTTTACCGGGCGGCCTCCGTACCCACCCGGGCCGGGGAGCGGCCCCGGCCCTTTATGGCCTTTGACTTGCACGGTGAAAAGCCCTTTCCTCTGGTTTTCGTGGCAGAGGCCTGCTCGAATGTCTCCCTGGCCCTCCTTCCGAGAACGCCCCTGGGCCGGATCTATCCTGTGGCACACCTGATGGCCCTTTTTGGAGTGCCGAGCCTTCTGTGTCCCCGTTCGGCAAATGACGGCGGCCTTTTCCTGGAGAGCTTCTTAAGACATTACGGGAGCCTCTCGGCCGGGGAAGCACTTCGTGCCGCCCAATCAACCACAGAGGAGGGCTGGGTTCAGGTCGGCTACTGGGGGATGACACCGGAAAAGGCCCGCCTTTTTGCCAGAAAGCAGTTTTCCAGGTATGTCCGAACCGGTGTGGCCTCCTTCAAGGAAAACCGTTTCCGTCAGGCCTTGATCCTCTTTGAAAATGCCTTGAGGGTGGCGGAGGAAGTGGAGGAGTTTGGGCGATACAGGGCGGACCTCCACAGGTCTGCCCGTGAAAGTGCCTATAGTGCGGGGGACCTGCAAAGGGCGGCTGAACATGCCTTGGCCCTGGTAGAGATCCTGGCGCAAACCCGGCCTGATTCTGAGGCCCACGGGGAGGCGCTCCTCAAACGGGGTCTGATTGAGGCTCAGGCCCAACACTACGGCAAGGCCGTAGCCGACATCAAGGAGGCGGTGGAGATTATGGCCGGCTTGGAGCTGGCCCCCCAACAGGTAGAAGCCCTTTCCAGCCTGGGGGTGGTGCTGGAAAGCGCTACGGATTATGACCGGGCCCTGACCCAGTTTCAGAGCGCTGCATCCCTGAGCAAGGAGTCCCATAAGAGAGAAATCCTGGCCCAGCAGTATGAGAATATGGGGCGCATTTACGACCTCCGCCTGAGCCGCTACGCCCGGGGACTCGAGACCTACACCCAGGCCTTCAAGATTTATGAGGAAATGGGTCTGAAGGCCAAAATGGCCCGGTCCCTTCTGGATATGGGGCGTTGCCATCGGTTCCTGGGTAACCTTGAGAAAGCCGAGGACCACTATTACAGGGCCCTGGACCTGGTCCAAGAGGGAAACCTGGAAGACCGCCTGAGGGCCAAGATCATGATTGAGCAGGCCAACAACGCCTGGTATCAGGCACGGTACCAGGAGGCCTTTCGTATGCAGAGAAAGGTCTATGATCTGGCCGAGGAACACGGATGGACCCTGGAAAAGGTTATGGCTCTCAATACGTCGGGACTCATATGGTGGACCCTGGGCGACAGTGAACGGGCGCTGCGGGAACTGGACGCGGCCCTGGATTTGGCCGGGACCCTTTCCGGACGGTCTGATGAAGTGGCCACGACCCTGAACAATATGGGGCTTGTGTATAGAAAGCTGGGCCGCTTTGAAAAGGCCCTGGAGGTCCTGGAGGAGGCCCTGCGCATTGACCGGCGGATCAATTCGCGCTGGGCCATTGCCTACGATTTGCGTAACAAGGGCCTCACCTTGCTCCGGATGGGTAGACCTGATGACGCTATTCCCCTTTTCGAAGAGGCCCTGCCCATAGCTGCGGTCATCGGTAATCGCATCAACCAGTCCAAAACACTGCTGGCCCTTGGAGAGGCCCTCAGTATGGGGGACCGGGTCGAGGAGGCAACGGGCAGACTGAAGGAGGCGCTGGCCTTCTCCCGGTCTATGGCCCTCCGGGAAGTGGAGTGGCGGGCCCTTTTTGGACTGGCCCGGCTGAGGCTGAGACAAGGAGAAAAGGCGGAGGCCAAGGCGCTTCTCTTCAGTGCCGTCGAGGTGATCGAAGGTATGAGGGCCGAGATAAGGCTTGAACAACTCAAAGACGGATTCATCGCCGACAAAATGGAGGTGTATGAGACCCTGATCCCCTTACTTCTGGATTTGGGAGAGACCGAGTCGGCCTTTGATATGGCCGAGCGTTCCAGGGCAAGAAACCTGATTGACCTCCTGGGAAACCAGCGTTTGAATCTTCGCGGGGTCATGGATCAGAGGCTTTATGACAGAATGAGGGCCTTAAAGGCCAGGGCCAGGGAACAAGAAAGGCTCCTGGCCCAGGCGGATACGGAGGCGGAGAAATCGGTATACGGTCCCGCGTTGAGACGGGTCCAGGACCAATACCGGGACCTTATGCTGGAGATCCAGGAAAGTAATCCTGAGCTGGCGACCCTGGTTTCCGTGGATCCCCTGACCCTGTCCGAGATCCAGGAGCACCTGGATTCAGGGATCGCCCTCCTGGCCTATTATGTGGTGCCCCAAGAGGTCCTTTGCTGGCTTGTGGGACCTCAATCGGTGGAACTCTTTCGGATCCCTGTGGATCGAGAACTCCTTGGGAGGACCGTGCTGGACTACCGCCGCAAGATACAAAACCTGGAGCCCCTTGAGAAGCAGTCCAGGGAACTGCACGAGTGGCTGTTGTCCATGCCCCTGTCTCAGGCGGGATCCCTCAGGGCACTGGGGATTATTCCCCACGGAACACTCCATTACCTCTCGTTTTCCACCCTCTATGACGGGAAGGCCTATCTAGTGGAACGTTATCCCCTCTTTTATATGCCCGGCGCAAGCGTACTCCGCTATACATTGCAAAGGCGCAAGGCCGGCAAGAACCTGCGGGTCCTGGCCATTGCCAACCCGGATCTGGGAAACCCCACCCTGGACCTCCCCTTTACAGAACATGAAGTGGCCTCCATCGGCTGGAATTTTCCCGACATTACAGTGCTTACAGGAGAAAGGGCCACGGAGAGTTGGGTCGTTGATCATGTGAGCGAATTCGGCATCATCCATCTGGCCTCCCACGGGGAATACGATCCGATCAACCCCCTTTTCTCGGAGGTGAAGCTGGTCAAAGACAGCAAGGCTGATGGTGACCTTGAAGCGGCGGAGGTATTCGGCCTCAGGATAGAGGCGGACCTGGTGCTCTTAAGCGCGTGCCAGACCGGCTTGGGGAAGGTCACCAAAGGAGACGACGTGATCGGCATGAACCGGGCCTTTCTTTATGCCGGGACCCACGCCATCATTTCAAGTCTCTGGCGGGTGAGCGATATCTCAACGGCCCTTTTGGTGAAGCATTTCTACCGTGAATACATCAGGGCCAATAAATCGGAAAGCCTGCGCAAGGCGTGTCTCCATGTAAAGAACCGTTATCCGCACCCCGGTTACTGGGGGGGCTTCGTGCTGGTGGGGGATTATGATTGAACTTAATACCGGAAAGGGCTAAGGTTTTTTAGAAAACAAACTGTTATTAGCGAGACTCAGGGTCCTTTTTTCAAGGCCGGGCAAATACAGTCTTTTTTGGTCTGCACAGAGGTGAGGAGAAATCATGAAGCGCTTCCGGATTTTTTGGGTTACGGGGTTTCTCCTGGCCCAGGTCATGGCCTTTTCCCAGAGCCATGGCCAGGACAAATTGTGGGTGGCCTCTGAAGAGGCCCGGTTGAAAGCAGAGAGATCGGCTTCATCAGAGACAATTGCCACCCTGGCTCTGGGAACAGAAGTGTCCGTCCTTTCCTACGAGAGCCGGTGGTATCAGATCCGGACCCCCTCCGGCCAAGAGGGGTGGATATACAGGGGCAGGCTCAATGATTCACCTCCTGCCACCGAGGAGGTGCCCCAAAACCTGTTTACGGGCATAGCCAAGAGTAAAATCCATGCAGAAGGGGTGGATACGGCCCGGAGCATCCGGGGCTTGACCCGGGAAACAGAGCAATACGCCAGAAACCGGGGGACCCCGGCAGTATATCAAGAGGTCCTCGAAAGGGTGCTGGCCCTGAGCGTGACCGAGCAGGAACTGGACGCCTTCCTCAGGGAGGGAAAGATCGGGGAGTACGCCCCCTAAACAAGAGGGAGATTAATATGAAATGGAAGGGCCTTACAGCGGCTTGTCTTTTTTGCCTTTTGCTGGCGCCAGGGTTGTGCC
The DNA here is from genome assembly GCA_964573885.1 of uncultured Desulfobacteraceae bacterium. Lineage (GTDB taxonomy): Bacteria > Desulfobacterota > DSM-4660 > Desulfatiglandales > Desulfatiglandaceae > CAZNLL01. The sequence continues at coordinate 7,198 of CAZNLL010000087.1, forward strand.
TGGGCGCCCTTGAAGGCGAGACAGGGGCGAGGGATGACGAGGGAAGTCCCAGAAAAGGGACCCTCACCTCGCCGGCGGGACAGACCCCTCTCCTTGCCGGTCTTTTAGAAAAATTAATGGATAAGGGATCCAAAGAGAGAAAAATATTCGAGGGCGTGACAAGCATTATTTCCAGTGCCGCGGAGATGGACTACGAAACGGAACTGACCATCGGAGAGAGCCTCGCCCTGGAGGGGTTTCGCCGATACGGTATGCCGGTCAACGATCCCGCACTCCAGAGATATGTCAATCTGGTAGGTTGCGCCGTAGCCAGAAACTCCCTTCGCCCGGCCATTCCTTACCATTTTGTGGTGGTGGACAACCCCCTTATCAACGCTTTTTCCTGTCCCGGGGGGATCATCTTTATCTGCTCCGGCCTGGTCAGGGCCCTCCGTACAGAGGCCCAGCTGGCCTGCATCCTAGCCCACGAAGTGGCCCATGTGGGACATAAACATGCGCTCAAGTCCATTCAGAGGGCCCAGTTTTTTCAGGGGGTGGGGAAAATCACCGCCGCTACCATGGAGGGGGAAAAGGGGCGACAATTCGAGCAGATGATCGGCAATCTCCAGACCGTCCTTTTTGACCGGGGGCTGGATAAAAATATGGAATTCGAGGCAGACCTCACAGGCATGCAGACGGCCTATAGAACGGGGTACGGTCCCAATGGCATGATTGAGGTCCTCCAGGGGCTGATCTTGCTCCAGGCCAGATCCCGGCAAAAGGGGTCCTGGTTCTCCACCCATCCCCCGCCCAAGCAGAGACTCATGAAGTGCATGAGCCAGGCGTCCCGATATCCGGACTGGAAGAGTATGGCCCAGCTGCCGGGCCGTTTCAGGAGCTACAAGGCTCGGCTTCAGTAAGACCTTGGTGCATCCCCTTGGTATCCAGACCCTGGCAGGCGATACCTCATATAATGTGAGATGTGAGATAGGTGTTTAGAACGTTTAGATCGTTAATATCGTTATGATCGTTAGACGCGTGGGCAGCTTAACGAGGCGAGGGGTCAACGGGTCGACGAGTCTAAGGGGAAAGTGATCAGTAAGCAGTGATTAGTGATCAGGTCAACCTTGCGTTCACAGGTATTAGGTCCTGGGTATTTTGGGTATTAGACCATTGCCCGATACGGATACCAGATACGGGCGGCTGCGCTGCAGAGACCAATACCTGATACCCGATACCCAACACCGCGGCGCTCGCGGCGCCGCTGGAACCCTTGAACCCTGGAATCCTTGAATCCTAGCGATGTGGGATATGGACTTCGTAGAAATGTAATAAAATAAGGCTCTTTTATAAATATTGATTAGTTTGTGATTTTTCTTGCAAAACACCAGGGGATGTGCTAATGAGCGCTAACAAAATCGGGGGGATCTCCAGATGAAGAAGGAACGGGACCAGATAAACGCCTTTCTGGGAAAGGAAACGGAATTTGAAGGAAAGCTTTCCTTTACCGGTGTCGTTCGCGTGGACGGGCGTTTTAAGGGCGAGATATCCAGTGAGGGTACGCTCATTATAGGGGAGACGGCAGTGGTTGCCTCTGAGATTCGGGCGGCCCACGTTATTGTGAGCGGCGAAGTTCGAGGAACCATTGTGGCCGCTGACCGGATCGAGATTCACGCCCCGGCTCGGGTCTATGGAAACATTAGTGCCCCCGTGGTGGTCATAGACGAGGGGGTTATTTTTGAAGGGAATTGTGAGATGGAGGAGCGGGGCAAAGGACTGGATAAAAAGGTGGCCCTTTTCCCCCAATAGGGTCCGGTGAAAAATGAAGCGCGTTCTATAAAAAAGCTTTGACAAGGAAATTTTTTTTTTGTAAAAGGCCTTACCTTCCAAATAAATACCTTATCTAAAAAAAGGATGCATTTGCCATGCTCAATATAAATGCCACCTTGTTCATTCAGATCGCCAACTTTCTTGTACTGCTCATCTTGTTGAATTTTATTCTCTACAGACCCATACGCAGGATTCTGAGGCAAAGGGACGAAGAGATAGACGCCTTACAAGGAAGCATCAGGGATTACAAGAGACGCGTCGAAGGCAGTGAAAAGGGCATAGAGGAAAGCCAGATTCAGGCCCGCAAGGAGGGTTTTGCGGAAAAAGAAAGTCTCAAAGGCTCGGGTCAGGAAGAGGAGCGGAAGATCCTCGGGGACGCCGGTTCTTCGGTGGAAGAAAAGATCGGCAAGGCCAAGAAGGAATTGGAAGACAACATGGAGCAGGTGCGAAAGGCCTTAGAAGGGGAGATTGCCAATTTTTCCGGTGAGCTGGCCGAAAAGATATTGGGAAGGAGTGTTCAATGAGTGTTTTTAGGGGCAGAAAGGGCAGAGCCCTACTCATATGCGGGGGCACCCTGTTAGGCCTGTTTTTGTTTTGCGCCCTGGCCTTTGCCGGCGGGGGTGGTGAGCATGAGGCAGCCCAGGACAGCGGAAAGGTCAAAGACCTGGTTTACCGCATTATCAATTTTGGCCTGATGGTCATCATCCTTTTCGTGGTGATCCGGAAGACGGCCATCAAAGACTTCTTCAGAACCCGAAGAGAGGAAATCAGGCAAAAAATGGAGGACCTCCAGAAGGAAAAGGAGGCCTCTGAGAACCGCCATCGAGAACTGGAGCAAAAGCTCAAGGAATTTGAAGAAAGGAAGAAGGAGATTATCGAGCAATTTAAGGCGGAGGGGGCCGAGGAAAAGGAAAGGATTATCGCTGAAGCCAAGGAAAGGGCGGCCCAGATACTGGCCCAGGCCGATGTAACCATTCAAAGGGAAGTACAGGCCGCCAAAGACAGGCTCAGCCAGGAAATGGTGGAGATAGCAGCGACCAGAGCCCAGGAACTCATCGCCAAGAACATTACCGAAGACGACCAGGACCATCTGGTGGCTGAATTTATAGAAAAGGTGGAGAAGCTACATTGATCGGTTCAAAAATTTCCAGGAGATATGCCAAGGCACTCCTCAGTTTGGGGCAAGAAGACGGGCAATATGAGCTCTATGGGCAGAACCTTAATGAGTTCGCGGACTTCTGCTCTGCCAACAAGGAGTTTTTTCAGATTATCTCAAGCCAGATATTTTCTTTAGAGGACCGACAAAAGATCCTTGAAGCGGTTTTGGAAAAGAGTTCTTTCACCGAGTTGCTCAAGAATTTTTTGAGACTCCTCCTTGATAAGAGCAGGATGAGGGCGGTTCGGCAGATCGCCGAATATTATACTGTGCTGACGGATGAGATTTCCAATATCACCCGGGCCCAGATCGTTACCGCAAAACCGCTCAAGAAAGATGCTTTGGAAAGACTGGAAAAGGCCTTGGAAGAGATGACGTCCAAGGACGTCAGGGCAGAGGTCAAGGAAGATGAGTCCCTCATCGGAGGGGTTGTGGTAAGGATAGGGGACTTGGTATTGGATGGAAGTGTGAGGGCCCAGCTTGAAGGGCTAAAAGAATCATTAAGAAGAGGTGAGTATAGCTGATGGAGATAAGAGCCGAAGAGATAAGTCAGGTAATCCGGGGCCAGATTAAGGATTACGAAAAGAAAGTAGAGGTGAGCGAGACCGGGACGGTGTTGTCCGTGGGAGATGGTATCGCTCGTGTCTATGGACTTGAGAAGGCCATGGCCATGGAAATGGTGGAGTTTCCCGGGGGCATATTCGGCCTTTGCCTTAATCTGGAAGAGGACAATGTGGGTGTCGCCGTCATGGGGGATGACACCAAAATCAAGGAAGGGGATACGGTCAAAAGGACCGGGAGGATCGCAGAGATCCCCGTAGGTGATGCGGTGCTCGGCCGGGTTATTGACGCTGTGGGTCAGCCCCTCGACGGCAAGGGACCCATTGATACCACGGAGACGCGGCGCATTGAGGTGGTGGCTCCCGGGGTGATCGCCCGCCAGCCCGTGAAAGAGCCCATGTATACGGGTATCAAGGCGATTGACGCCATGACCCCCATCGGGCGAGGTCAGCGCGAGCTCATCATCGGGGACCGTCAAATAGGCAAGACAGCCATATGCGTGGACGCCATTATTAATCAGAAAGACAGTGATATCTTTTGCGTGTATGTGGCTGTAGGCCAGAAGAAATCCACGGTGGCCCAGGTGGTGGACGTGCTGCAGCGTCATGGGGCCATGGAGTATACCACCGTGGTTGCGGCCTGCGCCAGTGACCCCGCAACTCAGCAATTCATCTCTCCCTATGCGGGTTGTGCTATTGGGGAATATTATCGAGACCACGGCAAGCACGCTCTCATTATCTACGATGACCTTTCGAAACAGGCGGCGAGTTACAGGCAGGTCTCTCTGCTCCTGAGACGGCCACCAGGCCGAGAGGCCTTTCCCGGGGACATCTTTTATAACCACTCCCGGTTGCTCGAGCGCGCGGCCAAGCTGAACGATGAATTGGGAGGCGGTTCTCTCACGGCCCTTCCCATCATCGAAACCCAGGCCGGTGACGTCTCCGCCTATATCCCCACAAACGTGATTTCCATCACCGACGGTCAGGTCTATCTGGAACCGAGCCTTTTCTTTTCAGGGGTGCGACCCGCCATCAATGTGGGCCTCTCTGTTTCACGGGTGGGCGGGGCCGCCCAGACCAAGGCCATGAAAAAGGTGGCAGGAACCCTGCGCCTTGATATGGCCCAGTTCCGGGAATTGGAGGCCTTTGCCCAGTTCGGAAGCGACCTGGATAAGGCTACTCAGCGGCAGTTGGAGCGGGGCCGGAAGCTGGTGGAGATCCTGAAACAGGTCCAGTACAAACCCATGCGGGCAGAGAGACAGGTGGCCATTCTCTTCGCCGGGGCAAATGGTTACCTGGATGAATGGCCGGTGGAGTCCATGCAACAGTATGAAGATCAAATGCTGGAATTCCTGGAAAGCAAACACCCTGAAATCTTGAACGACATCAAGGAAAAAGACGATATCACCGACGAAACAGAGGAAAAGCTGAATGCCGCTCTCACCGAGTTCAAGAGCGTGTTCCAGCCCTCTGCCTAGGATTATTGAACCTTTCACCCATGTTGAGGGTCGGGTGAGAGATGGAGAAGGATAGATGGCAACCCTAAGAGATATTCTGCGAAAGATCGGCGCCGTCAAGAAGACCCGGCAGATTACCAGGGCGATGAATATGGTGGCTGCAGCGAGGCTGCGGGGCGCTCAGTTGAAAATGGAGAGTTTTGAGCCTTACGCGACCAAATTTGCCGAGGTCCTGGGCAACCTGGCGAGCCGCATAGAGCCAGATATTCACCCCTTGCTGCAAAAGAGAGAACAAGTTACCAGGGTTGAACTGCTTCACTTCACGGCGGACAGAGGGCTTTGTGGCAGCTTCAATACCGCCTCCATTGCCAGGGCCGAGAAATGGATCAAGGAGCAACAGGGAAAGGGCCTTGAGTGCAGTCTCACCATCGTGGGCAAGAAGAGCCGCGATTATTTTTCCAAGAGAGACTACAATATCACGGAAAGCTTCATTAATGTTTACCAAACCGTGGATATCGCCTTTGTCAACCAGATGGCAAAGGCCTTTATCGATCGGTACATGGCGGACGAGGTGGATGAAGTCTACATGCTCTACAGCCGGTTTCTCCATATGGGAAAGCAGGAGCCTAACCTGGTCAAGCTCGTACCCATCGAACCTCCGACCACTGAAGAGACCGAACGGGGAGGAGACTCTGCGGAGTATCTGTGCGAGCCCGGTCCTGAGGAGCTTGTTATAGAGCTCTTGCCCAAACACATGAGCGTGCAGATCATGAACGCCTTTCTGCAAAATGAAACGAGTGAACATGCTGCCCGTATGGCTGCTATGGACAATGCCTCTAAAAATTGTAATGAACTCATAGAGAGCCTGACTCTGGTATATAACAAAGCCCGACAAGCAGCCATTACAGCCGAATTGATGGACATCGTGGGTGGCGCTGAGGCCTTGAAAAACGCGTAATGGTTTTAAATAACAAGGAGGTTTTAAGTCAACCATGAATGAAGGCAAGGTACTTCAGGTTATAGGTCCGGTCGTCGATGTGGAGTTTCCCGAAGGAGAGCTCCCCGAGATTCTTACGGCCCTTACGATGAGCAATCCGGGCATCGATGATGCAGAGGATAATCTCGTGGTGGAGGTGGCGCAGCACCTCGGAGACAATGTGGTCCGATGTATCGCCATGGACATCACCGACGGGCTTGTGCGGGGTATGAAGGTCAAGAATACCGGGCAGCCCATCTTGATGCCTGTGGGGGATCCTGGATTGGGACGGGTGCTGAACGTGGTGGGCAGACCCGTGGACGGTCTAGGGCCCGTGAATGCTACCGAGTTCTATCCCATTCACCGCCATGCCCCTGAGTTCCAGGAGCAGGACACCTCGGTACGTGTCCTTGAGACGGGCGTAAAAGTGATTGATTTACTTGTGCCCTTCCCTAGAGGCGGTAAAATGGGCATGTTCGGCGGAGCCGGTGTGGGCAAGACGGTGGTTATGATGGAGATGATCCATAATATCGCCATGCAGCACGGTGGTATCAGTGTCTTCGCGGGCGTCGGGGAAAGGACCCGGGAAGGCAACGATCTTTATCTGGAAATGAAGGAGTCCGGGGTGCTTCCCAAGGCGGCCTTGATCTATGGGCAGATGACCGAGCCGCCGGGGGCCCGTGCGCGGGTGGCCCTTTCCGCCCTGACCGCGGCGGAGTACTACCGCGATGAAAAGGGCCAGGATGTTCTGCTTTTCATTGACAATATCTTCCGATTTACGCAGGCCGGATCAGAGGTCTCAGCCCTTCTGGGCCGAATCCCTTCTGCTGTGGGTTATCAGCCCACCCTGGGTACCGACCTGGGCGAGCTCCAGGAACGAATTACATCCACCACCAAGGGTTCCATTACCTCGGTACAGTGCGTTTACGTGCCCGCCGACGACCTGACGGACCCGGCCCCGGCCACCACCTTCGCCCACTTGGACGGGACCGTGGTATTGGCGAGGCCTATCGCAGAGCTCGGGATCTACCCCGCTGTGGACCCGCTGGATTCAACATCCCGGATCCTCGATCCCAATGTCCTTGGTGAAGACCATTATGACACGGCCAGGCAGGTCCAGCAGATTCTTCAGAAGTACAAGGACCTGCAGGATATCATCGCCATCCTGGGAATGGATGAGCTCTCAGATGAGGACAAGCTTACCGTGGCAAGGGCACGGAGAATTCAGCGCTTCTTGTCACAACCTTTCCACGTGGCAGAGACCTTTACCGGGACGGCGGGCAAGTACGTCCCTGTGGCGGAGACCATCAAAGGTTTCAAGGAGATTATTGAGGGCAAACACGACGATTTGCCGGAGGGCGCCTTTTACATGGTCGGGGGTATTGAAGAGGCCCGGGAAAAGGCGGAAAAGATGGCTGCCGCCAAGTAGAGGTGAGTGACTTATGAGTGAACTACATTTGGAAATCGTTACCCCTGAAAAGGTGATGGTCAGTCAGGAAGTGGATATTGTGGCGGCCCCGGGCAGCCTGGGGGAATTCGGAGTACTGAAAGGGCACGTGCCTTTTCTGACGGCCCTAATGCCCGGGGAAATTCGTTATTCCCGGGGCGCAGAATCGAAGCGCCTTGCGGTTACCACCGGTTTTGTCGAGGTCTCCCAGGACAAGGTTTCCGTGCTTGTGGACGCCGCCGAGCGGGCTGAGGAAATTGACGTGGAGCGGGCAAGGAAGGCTTTGGAAAGGGCCAGAGAAAGGCTCGCAAAACGAGAGGCAGAAGACATTGATTTTGCCAGGGCCGAAGCGGCCCTCAGGCGCGCCATCATGCGCCTCAAGGTGGCTGAAAAGCCCATTTAAGGCCAAGAAGCCGATAATGGAGAAGAAAAGGCAAGTGCCTCAGGCGCCTGCCTTTTTTATTGACCTTTACCGGTTTAAGGGCTAGTATTAAGAAAATTCGGAAAAAGGACGGGACTGCAATGACCACAGGAGATATGGAACAATTTCAACTGCTTGAAGAAAAGATTGACCGTCTTATTGAAATGATCAGGGACCTGAAGAAGGAAAGAGATTCCCTTACAGAAAAGCTCCACATTCAGGAAGAAAAGCTGGCCGATATGACCGCACAGGTAGAGGAACTTAAATCCGCAAGGGATTCGGCCAAGCAAAGGCTGATCTCCCTGCTGGAAAAAATTGAACAGTTAGAGGTCTAGCTTTTCCGGGATTGATCTTGGAACAGCCCATCAGAGTCAGAATTCTTGATTACGAGTATTTGATTAGAAGCGATGAAGATGAGGCACATGTCCTCAAGATCGCCGAGTATGTCAACGAAAAGCTCAGGGATATCAGGGACAATACAGAGGGGCTCTCAGAGAAGAAGACCGCTCTTTTGGCGGCATTTCATATCGCCAGCGAGTACTTTCAGATTCTGAAAAGAGATGAGGAACTGAGAAGTAGGATCGAGGCGAGGGCTCAGGCCCTCAATACGGAGATTGATTCCATAATTCACGGCAGGGCTTGAGGGCCGCACATCTTGTCGGCCCCTACTGCCTAGATTCCGGGGTTTGAGCAAAGGGACAGTATCCGCTCACCGGGCAGGGAGATGATATAAGATGGTGGATTAGGGAGCAAATGGGCTAATGACACGAACAGTAAAATCTGTATAGATACGGTTAAAAAGCAATATATAAGGATATGCAGAGATCAAGCCGGCAGTCTGAAAAATGGGGAGGGAGAACAATCCATTTTTCTGTCCAAATAGCTGCGAGGTTTGGCACAAGCACCGTATGGGATTTGTTATCCATGAATGAAGGCCCCGTTTGCAGGGTATCATGAACGGCCGGAGGCCGGCATGGGGCCTGAATTAGCCCTCCTCTAAAACCCTCCTTTCTCTATCTCCTGATGATGTGATGTGAAAGAATTCTCACCGCTGAGCGGTACGTTGCCTTGGACAGGAGTGATTGCTCACATGTTTGCGATTCATGCCATTGGGATCGGCCTGGCGGGCCTGGTTATAGGTCTTTTGGCCGGTTTTCTCATTCGCAAGAAGATTGTGGAAAGCCAGGTGGATTCCATTGAGAAGTATTCCAGGAAGATCCTGGCTGAGGCCCAGAAGGAGGCCAAAACCATAAGAAAAGAGGCTGCCCTTCAGGCCAAGGACAGTCTCTATCAGATGAAGCTGGATTTTGAAAAGGAGACCAAGGAAAAAAAGGATCAGTTACAGATTCAGGAAAAGCGCCTTTTTCACAAGGAAGAGAACCTAGACCGCAAGATTGAACAGCTCGAAAAACGCGAAGCAAGAATCGGCGACAAAGAAAAGAGCCTTGAAGAGATGGAAAAGGAGTTGGTGAACAAGGAGAGGGAATGCAATCATCTTATAGGGGAACAAAGGAAACAGCTTGAAAGACTTGCGGGAATCTCCAGTGAAGAGGCCAAAAGGGAACTCATCAGTTCCATGGAGCTGGAGGCGAAGCATGACGCCGCCAAATTGATCAGGAAGATCGAAAACGAGGCGAGAACCGAGGCCGATCGCAAGGGCCAGGAAATCCTGGCTCTGGCTGTCAAACGATATGCGGGCGACTATGTGGCGGAAAAGACCGTGTCTGTGGTCACCTTGCCCAATGAGGAGATGAAGGGGCGAATCATCGGGAGAGAGGGACGGAATATCCGTGCGATAGAAGCGGCTACAGGGATAGACCTCATTATCGATGATACACCGGAGGCCGTGATCCTGTCCGGGTTTAATCCGGTCAGGAGGGAAGTGGCCAAGATTTCTTTGGAGCGGTTGATTGATGACGGGAGGATTCATCCCGCCAGGATAGAGGAGATTGTCGGAAAGGTCAGCAAAGAGATAGAGGCCTCTATCAAAGAGGCGGGTGAACAGGCCACCTTTGACGTGGGGGTCCACGGCATTAATCCGGAACTGGTGAAGCTCATTGG
>CAZNLL010000088.1:0-16977 GCA_964573885.1 uncultured Desulfobacteraceae bacterium
AATATGTTCAACGAGCTCGTCCGGCTTCATGGTCGCGGCAGCAATGGTCCCCAGGCCCCCGGCTTCGCAAACGGCGGCCGCCGTTTCCCAGCCCGTGATCCACGCCATGGCCCCCTGGAGGATCGGATACTCGATCCCCAGCACCTTGTTGACCCTTGTCTTTAACATTTGTTTTCCTCCCTGCCCTGGTCCGTGAAAGCAAAACAGGGGCCTTGATTGGATGCATGGAGACTTGGAGCCAGTCTCTTGCCTAAGCCCGCCGGCACGGGCTCAGCCCGGCCCGGAAGTGAGCCTGTCCTTGTGCACCGCCATGAGCGAGAGCAGGGCCTTGGTGACCACCACCACCTCCCCTTTCCTCACGTCGGACACCTCGGATTCGGCGATGATCACCTGACTGCCCTCCCGGATCACCCGGGACCGGCATATCAGCGCCTCTCCATAAGCCGGCCTCAAGAAGTTGATTTTGAATTCAACGGTCAGGATCTGGTATTCCTCCGGCACTATGGTAAATGCCGAATACCCCGCCGTATGGTCCGACATGGTGGCCATGACCCCTGCATGGATAAAGCCGTCCTGCTGACGGTGGTGCTCCTTGATCTCCACCCGGGACTGGAAATATCCCCTTTTGATCACCTCGGCCTTGAAACCGCAGTATTCAATGAAGCCGCGGCTGTAATCCCGTGCCAGGAAGGCACGCCTCTCCTTAGACACATCCTTTTTCATGGCTGAACTGCAATACCCCTTGTCTTAGAATCCCGGCCCCTTTCCATTTGCCGTGCCTGCAAGTATACACATGAGCGTCCTTCATACAAGCCCTTTCATGATGGGCTTTACTTTCAACGCTTGTGTCGAGGCCTTTTTACTGACATTGTTCCCTCCATAATTTTAGGTGCTATACGGTGGTTCTGTCCCGGAATTTATTCAAAAATGTCTCCATCTGTAGTAAAAGGGGGGAACATGAAATGATTTCTCTCGAGGAGTCCTGTGGATAGGATAATCATCATTATTATCTCGCTGTGTATTTCGCTTGTCATGTACTTCGGTTTTGTATTCGCCTTGAGAAGCCAAAGGGGACGCGGTTATCTGGGCGCACACTGGTACTACCATCCTAATGCCATTTGCGTGTGGAGGGTCCTTATCGGGTTGGCTGCGACCCTTCTCTACTTCGTGGCCCATCAATACACCTGGGCCATTCTCCTATTTACCATCTCAGGGATCCTGGACGGTGTTGACGGCCTCATTGCCAGAAAATGCGACCTGGTAACCCCTTTCGGGGAGGAGATCGATCCCCTCTGCGATAAATTGACCTATCTCCCTCCCCTCGTCTTTTTTGCCTACCAAGGTCTGCTGAGCGTTCCTCTTGTCTGGGCCTTGGTACTCATAGAGACCTCCGGTCAGTTCCTGGTGAGGTACATTATAAAGAGTTTTACACGATTTTCAGTGGCGGCCAATAATTTTGGAAAAATCAAGGCGGTCCTGTGCTATGCCCTGATCATTTACTGCGCCCTCCTGGATGATGCCCTGGTGATTCCGGATTTTTCCAGGCAGATGTTGGACTTGTGCGTGATTCTTTCTATTTCATCGAGCATGTTCAAGCTCATTGCCAACCGTTTCTATGCAGACATCCTCTCACTCCTCAATTTACTCTGCGGCATCACCGGTATTTATCTCGTCTTGGAAGGCCGCTATGTCTATGCAGCAATCGCGATCCTGGCCGGACAGATCTTTGATGTCTTTGACGGCCGGATGGCTGAAAAGCACGGCGGAACAAAGCTTGGGCCCTGGCTTGACGACATCGCCGATCTGGTCAGCTTCGGCATATGCCCGGGGCTGATGGTTCTCCTTAAAGGGGACTTGAAATTGCCCTCTTTTATTTTCGGTACCCTTTACACCCTGGCCATAGGATTTAGGCTGTGGCGCTACCTGGCCCGCGACAAGTATGACAAAGCCCTCCCTCCCGGGGCCTTCAACGGGCTTCCCAGTCCCGCCGGGGCCATGGTGGCCCTGGGGGCGTGCCTGCTCTGGAACAACCTCTGGATCATATGGGCGGTAATCCTTGTCATTTCCTTTTTACTCGTGAGCCACATCCGGTTTTTCCACTTCAGGAAGGTCATATTAAGGCGGGTACCGCGGACCTTTATTGTTATATTTGGATTTATTGTGGTCTTTGTTATCGCCTATCTCATAAAATCACGAAATTCCCAAATCCTGGGGGCCTCGCTTTTGGCCTGTTTCCTGGTTTATGTCATCACAAGCGGGCAGCTCCTGGTCAGGAAGGCCGCCTGAGCGCTGGTCCTGTTGGGGAAAAAGCCACGGGGAGGAGAAAAAATGCTGGAGGAGATCAAAAAGGGAATGCTGGCCGGTCTTGGTGCCGTTGTATTGAGCAAGGAAAAGGTCCACCGTATCACGACCAGGCTTGTAGAAGAGGCCAAGCTCAGCCCGGAAGACGCAGAAAAATTGGCCGACGAAATCCTGGCCACAGGGGAACGGCAGTGGGCCGACTTGGAGTCGTCTATCAGGGATGCCATGAGAAAAAGCCTTGACCATCTGGACATCTGCCGGGGATCTGAGCTGGAAGGCCTCAGAAGAAGGGTCCGCGCCTTGGAAACCCGGCTGAGCCTCCTTGAGAAGTCGAGCCGGGAATAGGGGAAAAATAAATGGATTTCAAGACCCTTACCAACCTGACCCGTTTCAAGGACATCCTGATCATCCTGATCAAGTACGGCTTTGAGGACCTTGTAGAACGCCTCGAACTGCCCACAGGCCTGATCAAAAAAATCCACAGGACCAGCCGCCCGGACTTGGACACCTACGAACGGATCCGCTGCGCCCTGGAAGATCTGGGGCCTACTTTTGTAAAATTCGGCCAAATTATGAGCCTTAGGCCCGACCTCCTCCCTGAACCCCTGATCCGTGAGCTCAGCAAGCTCCAGGATGATGTGGAGCCTGAGGAATCAGGGGAAATCAGAGGGGTGCTCGATGAAAATCTGGGCCGCCCCCTTGAAGAAGTATTTTCCATATTTGATGCTGAGCCGGTGGCCGCGGCCTCTCTTTCCCAGGTTCACCGGGCCGTACTCCGCGAGGAGGGGCTCATTGTATCGCTCAAGATCCAGCGTCCCGGAATTTATCACAAAATCCAAACCGATCTGGACATCCTGGAATCCATTGCCGTGCGTCTGCATCATCGTTCAGAGGAGTTGCAGGCATATGATCTTCCCGATCTTGTTCGGGTAACCAGGCGCAACCTCCTCAGAGAGCTCGATTTCAAAAGAGAAGCCCGGTACATGACCATCGCCCGTTTCAACTTAGCCGAGGCCGCTGAAATCTCCATCCCCCGCGTCTATGACCGCTACTGTACCCCACACCTCCTGGTTATGGAATTCATCCAGGGATCCAGGTTAAGGGACTTGGACACGCAAAGGCTGGAAGATCCCGAAGGTCTGGCCAAACAGGGGTTGAGGGCCGCCATAAAGCAGATTCTTGAGGACGGCTTTTTTCACGCCGACCCCCATCCCGGGAATCTGTTGATCACCAGCGGAGGGGGACTGTGCCTTCTTGACTGGGGTCTGGTAGGCCGCCTGACCGACTCGGATCGCTTTGAGCTCATTGATCTGCTCAGGTCTTTAATGGATAGGGACACAAAGGGGATGGTGGGGATCCTCTTATCCGTCACCTCGGGGGGCGGCGATACGGATCCCCGAGCCCTTGAAAGGGAGATTCTGGAACTCCTGGATTTTTACTTCACCGTGCCCCTGAAGTCCTTCAATCTGGGCGAGCTCTTGCTCCAGATCACGGGATTGATCCGGGACTACCGCTTGAGGATGCCTCCTGACTTTGTGATTATGGCCAAGGCGCTGGTAACGGCGGAAGGTACTGCCCGAAAGATCTACCCTGACTTGAACATCATGTCCGAGGCCGAAGAATACGTCCGGAAGCTGGCTGGAGAGCGATACCGCCCTTCCACCCTTTTCCGGAATCTCCGTTCATCCCTGACTCAGACCTTTTTCCTCCACCGTCACCTGCCGCGCCATGTGGCCCGGATCTTCAACAAGATTGACCAGGGGCAACTGAGCCTGCGCTTCGAGCATCAAAACCTGGACGCCCTTCAGAAGACCCTGGAAAACATCTTCAGCCGTCTTACCTTCGGCATTATCATCGCGGCCATGATCATCGGCTCCTCCATGATCATTACCACTGGAATGGGTCCCCTTTTCCTGGGCCTGCCCGTGCTGGGTATCGTAGGCTATCTTATATCCGCGCTCATCGGTCTGTGGTTGATCTTTAATATGATCAGGAGCAGGAAATACTGAAACAGCGGTAAGACTTCAGGTGTTTTCAATGCTCGTGAGGATCATGACCTCCTTTCTTTAGTTACCCACAATGAGCACGCTGATGGTGGCGGACCCTGGCGTGCCGCCCAGATTATGGGTCAGGCCCATCCGGGGGTTCTTGATCTGCCGGGGCCCTGCCTTCTCCTGGAGCTGCTTGTAGATCTCGTACATCATGCGCAGACCGCTTGCCCCGATAGGGTGTCCGAAGCATTTGAGACCGCCGTCCGTGTTTACGGGAAGGCCCCCCTCCAGGTTAAAAAGGCCCGCCTCCAGGTCCTCCCTGGCCCTACCTCTCTGGCTGAACTGCAGGTCTTCATAAATCACCAGTTCTGTAATGGAGAAACAGTCGTGGACCTCGGCGAGGCTGATCTCCTTTCTCGGGTCCTTGATACCCGCCTCCGCATAGGCCGCCTGTCCCGCCCGATAGGTCTCCTCCACATGGGTCCAGTCATATTCAGTGCTGATATATCCCTCCTGGGGGCCTACGGCAATCTGCAGGGCCTTTATGTAAACGGGGTCGGGCCTGAACTTTTTGGCCAGATCCTTACGGGTAATAATGGCCGCCGCCGCCCCGTCGCTCACGCCACAGCAGTCAAAGAGACCCAGGGGCCAGGCAATGATAGGGGCCTTCAGGGCCTTGTCCAGGGAGATCTCCTGCTGAAAATGGGCCTTGGGATGAAGGCTGCCGTTGTGGTGGTTCTTAACCGCAATCTCGGCCAAGGCCTTTTTTCCCTCTTCGGCGTCCAGTCCGTAACGGTCAAAATAGGCGGTGGCCATCATGGCAAAGTGGCCCGGTGCGGTAAAGGTGCGGCTCCTGAAGGTATTTTCGCTGAAATTGAGCCCCTGTACCAGCTCGGTATCGGGAAGACCGCTGAAGCCGTTGTCTTTGAGTTTTTCCACTCCCAGGGCCAAGGCCACGTCACAGACCCCGGCTGCCACGGCATAGGCTGCATTCCGGATGGCATCCGATCCAGTGGCGCACATATTTTCCACGCGGGTTATGGGGATATAGGAAAGCTTCAAGGGCTTTGCCAGGGTCTGACCGCTCAATCCGGACATGTAGGTGCCCAGCCATGCGGCCTGGATGTCCTTGGGCTCAATGCCGGCGTCTTCAAAGGCCTCGTAGGCTGCATCTACAATCATATCGGTGGAACTCATGTCCCAATTTTCACCAAACTTGGTACATCCCATACCGATTATGGCGACTTTGTCTTTGATACTCTCCATTTCAACTCTCCTCTTTAAAAAGGTCTTACGTTCTCACCGGTATGCATTTCCACCAGTAATCATAAATGCTTCCCGCGTAGCGGACCTTTCTGAAGGTCATCTCAACGGGCATCCCCACCTTGACCTCCTCAGGGTCCTTATCGGTCATGTCGCACATGATCCTGCCGCCTTCTTCAAAATCAACCACCGCGACGGTGGCCGGCGGATCCGTGGTGGCAGCCAGATTGTCATGGCTGAAGGTGGTGAGGCGCCCCCGCTTGTCTGCAAACCGATAGGGTTCAAAGCGGTCCTTACTCTGGCACTTGACACACACCCTTTGAGCAGGATACTGGATGGTGCCGCAGTTCCTGCACTTGACCCCGAAGAGCCCCATGCCGCCCCGTCTATCCCTCCAAAGGGCCACGGCAGACGGCCTTTCGAGGGGAGGGCGCGAGGGGGGTTGAACCGGCACGATCCCCCGCCATCTGAGATACTTCTGGTAGTTGATCATCCTTTTCACATTCACCTGCTCATCGAGGCCTTTCACCGAAAATCCCCTGATCTCGTCCGTCACCCTCAATGCAAAGGCCTCCCCACCATCTCCATACCCTCCGAAGAGGATTCGATCCCCGGGCTCGGCCTTTTCCAGGGCCGCCGCAAGGACCATGGGCGCCAGGGCCGTGCCCGCATTTCCCACCGTCTCATAGAGGGGATCCTGCACCTGAGTGGCCGGGTCAAAGCCCAGCTTTTTCGCCACCGTGGAAAGGAGTTTGGGGTTGGGTCCATAGGCGGCGAGCCGGGAAAAATCCTTGGCCTCCAGATCCATTCGCTTCATAAGCCCTGAGAGGGCTTCCACCAGGACCCTGAGATACCCCTTCTCCCGGACAAAGCGCTCTTCCCAGGATTCCACGAAGAAATTCTTATCCGAGCGCCACACATCGTTGATTTCGTCAGACAGGGCATAGGTGCCCTCGATTTCAGCCACCACTTTGTCTTTTCCCACCACAAGACTTGCCGCCCCGTCACCAAAATCCATTTCATGAGCTCCGTTTGGATAGCCCGTGCGTATATCCGCCGAGGCGACCATGACCTTTCGGGCCGAGCCCGCGGCCACGGCATCCATGGCCGAGCGCAAGGCGGATGCACCGGCCCGCAGGGAGCCGGAGAAATCAGCCGTAAACACCTCATTTCTCAGACCCAAGGCAGCCCCCACCAGGGCGGCACACTGTTTTTCTTTATAGGGCGGGGTCGTAGAGGCGAGAAAGAGCCCGTCCACGGCTTGGCCATCACCGCCTTTCAGGCAGTTCATGCCGGCCGCCACGGCCATGGTCACGCTGTCCTCGTCGTGATTTGCAACCGCCTTCTCTCCCCGTCCGGCCCTGCCCCCCCAAGCCTGGGCAATTTCACTCCTGGCCAGGCGATAAAAGGGCACATAGACACTAAAACGCTCTACTCCTACCATCGCTATCCTCTCCCTTGTTGTTGGAAAAATCGAAACCCATAAGGTTCCAAATCTCTCTTCTCATATAGGAATATCTAAATCACTTTTCAGAAACCTAGTCAAGAAAAAAGTGGATTGAATCCCATACTCAAAATGCAGGTACAGGAAAAATTCATAAAAGCATAATCTATTGTATTTAAAAGTTTTTATGAGATCTGGCGTCCTTGAAATCGGGGAAAGCATTTTTTGTCTTGACAAAAACGTGGATCTAATATTACTAACTAAACAGGCCTGAATTTGGTGAAAACCACACTTGCCAAGGGTCTTTGAAAATAGTGTAATAAGGAGTGCTCGAAATGAATATCCCATTGAGCCCTATTCGATTTCTTGAAAGAACGCTTAAGGTTTATGGTAAAAAGACAGGCGTCATTTGTGGTGACCTTCGGTTCACCTATATTGAATATGGGGACCGGGTAAACCGTCTGTCGAGTGCCCTTCTTAAATTAGGGGCCAAGCCCGGGGACCGCATCGCCTATTTGGGTTACAACTGTCACCGCCTCCTGGAGTGTTTCTATGGAATTCCTCAAATCGGGGCCGTGCTCGAACCGCTTAATATCCGTCTGGGACCGGACGATTTTGAGTATATTATTAAGGAATCCGCCCCCAGCATCCTTTTACTGGACAGTGACTTCATTTCCGTCATTGAATCGATTCGTTCCCGCCTCCCCTCCATCGAACACACCATCCTTCTGGACACACTCGGGACCCCTCCGGGTTGGATTTCCGGCAACTACGAAGAGATCCTTGCCCAGGCTTCACCTGAGCCCCCCCATGCCCCGGGTGAATATCCCTTTTCAGAGGATGATACGGCTGAGATCTTTTACACCAGCGGTACCACAGGCAAGCCAAAAGGGGTCATGTTGACCCACCGCAACCTCTACCTTCATGCCCTGGCCACCCTCGCTTCATCCTGGATGGATGAGACAGACATTCAGCTTCACCTCATTCCCCTTTTTCACGTGAACGGCTGGGGGACGCCCCACTATCTCACCGCCAAGGGGGGCGCTCACATTATGCTCAAGAAATTCGATCCCTTGGATACTCTCAGGATCATCCAGGACGAGAGGGTCACCCGGCTCTATATCATCCCCACCATGGTCAATGCGGTGCTCAACCATCCGGATTTCGACAAATACAATGTATCCAGCATGAGAGAAATCCTTATCGGAGGAGCCCCGCCGCCCACAGGGATCATCGATCGTACCGAGGAGGCCTTCGGGTGTCTGGTCCACACCGCCTTTGGAATGAGCGAGACCTGCCCTCTCATCGCCTGGCCTGAGCTGGGAGAACATCTGGACCCCGAGGTACGGGAATACCGGGCCAAAAAGACCTGGGGTTTTCCCATGCAAGGGGTTGAATACAAGGTTGTGGACCTGGACGGGAATGAACTCCCCTGGGACGGGGAGTCCATCGGGGAACTTCTGGTGCGGGGCGATATGGTCATGAAGGGTTACTATGACAACCCCGAAGAAACGGAAAAGTCCTTTGAGGGAGGCTGGTACCACACCGGTGACCTTGTCAGCATGGGGCCTGACGGGTCCCTCTTCATTAAAGACAGGATGAAGGAAATCATCATCAGTGGCGGAGAAAATATCTCTTCCCTGGAAGTGGAGCAGATCCTCTATTCCCACCCTGAAATCATGGAGTGTGCGGTGGTGGGAAAGCCCCACGAAAAGTGGGGTGAGGTGCCTGTCGCCTTTGTGGTTCCGACAGAAGGATCAATGCTCACCTCCCAGGAAGTACTCGATTTCGCCCGTTCTAAAATGGCCCATTTTAAGGCGCCCAAGGAGGTCATGATCATAGACGAATTTCCGCGGGGTGGGACGGGAAAAATCATGAAGTCCGTTTTACGCGACCAGGTTCGTTCCCGATGAAGACGCCCCTTTTTTTGAGTCATTATTCTTTCGGCCCTTCCATCGGTGGACATTTTTAAGCAGGTTCATGTTTAAGGAGGTGATAGGAAAAAGATCAGGCGCGGCATAGATAACCATGTTTTTTGGAAGTCTCCCTGTGAGGGGGGTTTATCCGCACAGGCAAGACATGAATCAACCCAGGCATTGAAAGGGGGATACTATGAAAAAGGTTCTTTGCTTCGGATTTATTGCACTGCTTTTTTCCTTTTTGTCCATGGGGCCTGTCCAGGCCGCGGAGCCTATTACCTTCGGATTTATTCACAGTTTAAGCGGTGGTATCGGGCAGGTTTACGGTGTGCCCGACCTGGAGGGCGTAAAAATCGCTGTTGAGGAAATCAACGCCGAGGGGGGTGTTCTGGGCAGACCCCTGGAGGTGATTCCCAGAGATGACAAGCTGAGCCCCGAGACAGGGGTTCGGGAGGCCAAAGACCTTATTCTCAATAAAAAGGTCAACTGGATCCAGGGAACGGTCAGCAGTGCCGTGGCCCTGGCCATATCGGCCTATTGTAAAAACGAGAAGGTTCCCTTCATCGACAGCATTGCCCAGTCGGCGGCCCTGACCGGGGAAAAGGGGCACCGGTATGTGTTCAGGGTGAGCACCAACACCACCACCTATACCCGCTGTGTGGCCAACGCCGCAGCCGAGTACTGGGGCGGCAAAAAGGTCTTTATTATCGGCCCGGACTATGAGTACGGCCACCGGTGCAAAAAGGACTTCATGGAGGCCTATACCAAACATGTTCCCGACGCCAAGGTGGTGGGAGAACTGTGGCCGAAACTGGGCAACCAGGACTGGACTCCTTACATTTCAAAAATCATGGCCACTGACGCCGACTTTGTGTACTGCTCCCTGTGGGGCGGGGATGTGATCTCCTTTACCAAGGCCGCCCAGGCCTTCGGCTATTTTGACCGGGTCAAGCACTGTGGCCAGGACTGGGGCAACATTGAGGCCCTGGGAAAAATGAACAAGAAGACCTATCCCAAAGGGGTCCTGGGAGGAAGCCATTACCCCTTCTGGCTCATCGACAATCCCAAGAGCAATACCTTCTGGAAAAAATTCAATAAGAAGACCGGCATGTATCCCGGGATCTCCGTGGCCGGATACGTGGTGGTCTATGCCATGAAAGACGCCATTGAAAAGGTAGGCACCGTGGACATGGAAAAGGTCATTGATGTCCTGGCAGGAGTGGAACTCGACACGGTGGTGGGCAAGCTCAAGATCCGGGCCTGTGATCATCAGGCCCTGTGGCCCTTCTGGGTTGGACCGGTTGCGGTCAGTGCGGATCTGCCCTTCCCCCATATCACCAAGGCCGTCCTCTTGGATCCGGTCAAGGGTTACCGGAGCTGTGAGCAGATCGAAGAGGTAAGGAAGGCCCAATAATAAGCGCTTTTTTAAAAGGTTTCCGGGCCCCGGAACATCCCGTGCCGGGGCCGGAGATCTTATCAAAAAAGAGCCGCCACCCCTTCACCCATGGAAACAGGTTAAGAGGTCATGACGCTCCAAGGACTTGTTATCCAGTTACTAAGCGGTATCAGTACCGGCATGGTCATTTTCCTCATCGCCGTTGGCCTGTCCCTGGTGTTCGGTACCTTGCAGATCCTGAACCTGGCCCATGGTGCCCTGTATATGCTGGGGGCCTATCTGTGTTACTGGATCACCGCCACCCTCTCCGATGTGAGCGGGAGCTTCTGGTGGGCCTTGCTCCTGGCCCCGGTCGGAGTGGCCCTTTTCGGAGGACTGGTGGAATTTCTCCTTCTCCGGCGGATCTATGACCGGGAGGTCCTGGACCAGTATCTTCTAACCTTTGCCCTGATCCTCATCATCGGGGACCTCTGCAAGCTCGCCTGGGGCGTAGATTTTCATATGGTCTCCATGCCCTGGCCCCTGAACGGCCCCGTCTTCTTTTTGGGTCTGGCCTTTCCCAGGTACAACATATTCCTCATTTTTTGCGGCCCTGTGGTATTCATGGGACTGTGGGCCCTTATCCGCTATACCAAACTGGGCAAGGTTATCCGGGCCGTAACCTACAACAGGGAAATGGCCAACGCCCTGGGCACCAACGTTCCCATGGTCTATACGGTGGTCTTTATGCTGGGATGCTGGCTGGCCGGGTTGGGAGGGACCCTTGTGGTTCCCATGACCTCGGCCATGCCGGGCATGGATATGGTTATCCTGATTGAATGCTTCATCATTGTGGTCATTGGCGGACTGGGAAGCCTCTCCGGGGCCTTCCTGGGTTCCCTCATCTTTGGGCTGGTCAACGCCTTCGGGATCCTCGTGGTCCCCAGGCTGGCCATCGCCTTTGGATTCATCTTAATGATCGTCATTCTTATTATCCGGCCCTGGGGGCTGATGGGCAAACCTGAATGATGGAAACTTCACCAGATAGAAATATCAAGGCGACGGTCATCACCCTCGGCGGGGTTCTCGCCTTTTTTGTGATCTTGCCGCTCTTTTTGCCTGAAGGGTACCTGAGCCTCGTGAACGAAATGCTTATCCTGGCCCTGGCCGCATCTGGCCTTAACTTGATGCTGGGTTATGCGGGCATGGTCTCATTCGGACCTGCCGGTCTCTACGCGGCGGGGGCCTATACCACGGCACTTATCCTGGTCTATACGAATACCCCCTTCTGGATCGCTTTCATCGCGGGTCCGGTCTTTGCAGGGATCATCTCCATAATCATCGGATGGTTTTGTGTCCGTCTCACCCATGTCTACTTCGCGTTACTCACCCTGGCATTCGCCCAGATCATCCACACCATCATCTTTGAATGGTACGGCTTTACCAAGGGAGATGACGGCATTGTGGATATTCCCATACCCGCGGTTCTTGACTCCATTCCCAGCTATTACTATTTCAGCCTGATGATCATTTGTATCTGCCTGCTTCTTATGTGGATGATTGTCAACTCCCCCTTTGGAAAAACGCTTCAGGCCCTGCGGGAAAACCCGGAGAGGACCGAGTTCATCGGGATTAATGTCCGTCTCTACCAGCTGGCCGCCTTTGTCCTCTCCGGGTTCTTCCTGGGCGTTGCAGGCGCCCTCTTTTGCGGATTCAACAAGAACGTCTTTCCCAACTACGCCCACTGGATGAAGTCTACCGAGATGTTGGTGGTCTGTCTTCTCGGCGGGGTTTATAACTTCCTGGGGCCCATTGTAGGATCCGTGGTTTATGTCCTCCTCGACAGGATCATCACAAGCTTTACCCAGTTCTGGCCCCTGGTTTTGGGCCTGGTGGTTATCGCCCTCCTGCTCTTTTTGAAAGGCGGCATTGCCGGTGCCATTGCTGATAAGTTGGCCGTGAGAAGGCAAAAAGGAATTGAGGCCCAAAGGTATGTTTCGCGTTGAGAAAATCAAGAAGTCCTTCGGCGGCCTCACGGCCGTCAATGACGTCTCCTTTCAGCTGGAAAAGGGGAGGATCACCTCTATCATCGGTCCCAACGGGGCCGGAAAGACCACCCTTTTTAACCTCCTGACCGGTCATATCAAGCCGGATTCAGGGGACATCTTCTTCAAGGACAGGAGGATCACCGGTCTTCCCCCTTACAAAATATGCAAGAGGGGAATCGGCCGGTCCTTTCAAAGAACCAATATCTTCCCCCGCCTCACCGCCTTTGAAAACGTCCAAGTGGCGCTTATGTCCTGGGAGAAAAAGAGCAGAAACATCTTCGTGCGGTCCAGAAAACTCCTTGTTGATGCGACAAATGAGATCCTGGACAGCGTGGGCCTGGGAGAAAAAAAGAATGTAACCGCCGGACTCCTGGCCCACGGCGACCAGCGGCTCCTTGAGATCGGGATCACCGTAGGTTCCCACCCCGAGCTCATCCTGCTGGATGAACCCACGGCGGGAATGAGCCCCGAAGAATCAAACAAGACCGTGGAGCTGGTCCAGAGACTGGCCCGGGAGAGGGATCTGACCCTCTTGTTTATCGAACACGACATGAACGTGGTCTTTGGAATCTCGGAGAAGGTTCGGGTCATGCACATTGGGGCCATCATTGCAGAGGGGAGCCCGGAGGAAATCCGGTCCAATGACGAGGTCCAGAGGATCTATTTGGCCGAGGAAGCGTGATGCTATTGCAAGTCAAGGACATGAATACCTTTTACGGGATCAGCCATATCCTTTTCAACGTCTCTGTAGCAATCCAAAGGGGTGAGGTCGTATGCATTCTCGGCAGAAACGGTGTCGGAAAAACCACACTCCTCAGAAGTATTATGGGACTGGCGCCGGCCAAGTCCGGGGCCATCCTCTTCGACGGCCTTGACATAAGGCGAAAACAACCCTTTGAAATCGCCCGCCTGGGAATAGGCTTTGTCCCTGAAGACCGGGTTATTTTCCCGGCCCTTACAGTGAAAGAAAACCTGGAAATGGGTCTCAAAAAGGACCGCAAGGGCCCCTGGACCTTTGAGCGCGTCTACGACATGTTCCCTATCCTTGATAAACGTCAGACCCAGATGGGGGGGACCCTTTCAGGGGGGGAGCAGCAGATGTTGACCATTGCCAGGACCCTGATGGGAAATCCCCAGCTCCTCCTCCTGGATGAACCTTCGGAAGGACTCTCTCCCCTTATCGTCAAAGAATTGGAGGGTTACGTGCACAGGCTCAAGACAGAGGAGATGCCCATCCTTCTCTCTGAGCAGAATTCGGCCTTTACACTCAAGCTCTCCGATCGGGCCTACATCCTGGAAAAGGGAGAGGTCCGATGGGAAGGAGGCATCACCACCCTGAAAGAGGAACCGGAAATCTTGCGGACCTATCTGGGTGTTTAGGCCTCATCCCGGCCCTCCCGCCTCTTGGATCCCCCGGGTCCATTGAAAACAGCAACCATGACAGAAAAACAAGGAGGTATCTATTGTGAGAAGGGCATTTATGGAAATGGACAGGCTCTCCGTGTTCCTCGCCCCCAAAAAGACCATCCTGGGCAAGAACGCCGTTCATGAACTCGGACAGACGGCAGGGGCCCTGGGTGGAAAAAAGGTCCTCGTGGTCTCCGACCCCGGTGTGGCGCAGGCCGGACTGGTGGAAATCGTTGAAAAAGCCTTGAAATCAAAGGGGATCGAAACAGGCGTCTTTGACCGGGTAGAACCGGAGCCCCCGGTGGGGGTGGTTGACGCGTGCACAAAGACCCTCAGGGAGGACAAATTCGATCTTGTTGTGGGTCTGGGGGGCGGCAGCGCCCTGGACGTTGCCAAGGGTGCAGCCACCATCGCGCCGAATGAGGGTAACGCATTGGATTACGTGGGTATGGACACCCTCCCCAAGGCAGGCCTCCCCAAGATCCTTATTCCCACCACAGCCGGGACAGGCAGCGAGGCCACCCGCGTTATTGTCATGACCGATGAATCGGATAATACCAAAAAGGTGATTTACAGCGATTTCCTCCTGGCGGAAGTGGCCCTGCTGGATCCTATGCTGACCCTCTCCATGCCCCCTGCGGTCACCGCGGATACGGGTCTTGACGCTTTGGTCCATGCCATTGAGGCCTATGTTTCTGTAAACACCACCCCCTTTGCCGAGATCCTGGCCCTGGAAGCCATCCGCCTTATTTCCCAATACCTGCCCGTGGCCTTTGCCAAGGGCAACCAGGTGCATGCCAGATACCATATGCTTCTGGCCGCCAACCTGGCCGGGGCCGCCTTTACGAGCGGGGGTCTGGGGGCCGTTCACGGGCTGGCTTACGTGTTGGGAACCGATTATCACATGGCCCATGGGCGATCCAACGCCATCATGCTTCCCCATGTCCTGTCCTTTAACAGGACGGGGAATCTCCAGAAATTCGCGGATATTGCCCGGGCCATGGGTGAAAAGGTGGACGGGCTTGGCCTCTATGACGCCTCTGAAAAGGCCGTGGAGGCGGTAAAAATACTGCTTGAAGCCGTAAACATCCCCTTTCGGCTCTCCCACTACGGCATTGCCAAAGAGGATTTGCCCAAGCTTGTCCAGGGCGGGCTGAACCAGTCCAGGCTCTTTGGGCCGAATCCCCGGGATCTTACTGAAGAAGATGTAAGAGGGATTTATGAAGCGGCCTTCTGAGGCGTTGACGCCTTGCTCGGAAGGCGGCATAGTTGTCGGAAACGCAAACAAGGTTTTCCCCTTGGATTTAAGAAAGGCCCCGGTTCTTGTGACCGGTCAAGCTCCAGGGGGAACCCTGTCCGGCCATTGAAGACTTTTTTGGTCATGACTATAGACTATAGAAGGAAGGTTAACAGATCATGTTGATTCCATCCATTTTGAACCGTGCCCTGGAACTCTACCCCGAAAAAGAAGCCATTTCATCCGGAAAAGAGCGTTTCACCTATGCCCGGTTCGGAGACCGTGTTAATCGTCTGGCCCACCACCTCCTCTCCTCAGGGGTCTCCAAAGGCGATTGTGTGGCTATCCTCATGCATAACACCCATGAGTTCCTGGAGGCCTACTTTGCCACGGCCCTGATCGGTGCCGTGTTAAATCCCCTCAATTTCAGGCTGTCAGCCAGGGAGCTCGCTTTTATACTCAAGGACTCGAAGGCCGGCCTTCTTATCGCGGCCAGGCGTTTCGCAGAGGGCGTGGAAAAGCTGGCCACCCTGGACACGGCCCTCGAACATGTGCTCTGGACCGGCCCCGGAGACACACCCCCGGGGTTCGATCCCCTGGACTACGAGACGACCTTGCACGAGCACTCCCCCCTCCCCCCGCCTGAGACGGATCTCTCTGAGAAGGACGTGGCCCACCTCTATTATACGAGCGGGACCACCGGCCTCCCCAAGGGCGTCATGTTGACCCATAAGAACGTCGCCACCCACGCCCTGTGTGCCATCGCTGAATTGAACCTGAACGACACAGACGTGTGGGCCCATATAGCCCCCCTGTTTCATCTCGCCGACGCATGGGCCAGCTTTGCCATTACCTGGGCCGGAGGAAGGCATGTGATGGTCCCGGTCTTTGATGCCCCGGAAGTGCTCAAGACCATTCAGGGGGAGCGGGTCACCCTGAGCAACCTGATCCCCACCATGCTTAACATGCTTGTAAACACCCCGGACGTTGAGACCTTTGACTTCTCGAGCCTCCGGGTCGTCCTGAGCGGGGGCGCCCCCATCGCCCCCGAACTGGTCAGGAAAATCATGGACACTTTCAAATGCGATTATATCCAGACCTATGGTATGACCGAGACCAGCCCCTACCTTACGGTATCTATTCTCAAGAAAAACCTCCTCCATCTCCCCGAAGAGGCACGCTTCGAGTACAAGGCCATGACCGGGAGGCCCCTTATCGGCGTGGATCTGAGGGTCATCCGTCCGGACGGAACGGATATCGAACGGGACGGCCAGGAGGTCGGAGAGATCATCGTGCGAGGGGACACCATCACCCCGGGATACTGGAACCGGCCTGAGGAAACCCAGAAGGCCCTGAAAGAAGGCTGGCTCTACACGGGGGACCTGGCGGTCATGGAAAAGGAAGGATATGTCAACATTGTGGACAGAAAAAAGGACATGATCGTTACAGGGGGGGAAAACGTCTATTCCACGGAGGTGGAAAACGTCCTTTATATGCATCCCCAAATCCTCGAGGCGGCGGTCATCGGCGTGCCTGACGAATACTGGGGTGAGGCCGTCCGGGCCTGTGTTGTCTTGAAGAAGGGAGAAAGGGTGACAGAAGAAGAAATCATCCAATTCTGCAAGGAACACATCGCCTCCTACAAGGCCCCCAAAGGGGTGGATTTTCTCGATGAACTCCCTAAAACAGGATCAGGAAAAATCTATAAAATGGGTCTCAAGGAGCGATATGGGAAATCATAAGCCGGTAAGATTATAATGCCATTCAAAAGTACAGGGGAACCACCGCTTACCTTGGATTTAGTGATTTTAATCCTATCATTTCAGTTATTTGAATACTGCTTTTCGATAATTCTCTCCTGTCTTGAAATTTAAATCCGGCTCTATCCTGTGGTAATTTTACAATTTTTTGAATCTTGTTCAATAACTTATTTCCTTGACCATTATTCGGATTTTTGTTAGATTTCTTCACGGAGGTCCTGTTTAAGGTCCT
>CAZNLL010000089.1:0-16868 GCA_964573885.1 uncultured Desulfobacteraceae bacterium
GTTTTTACGGAAGTTATATGTCTAGAAACTGAATGCGTTTGCAATAACGGGGTTTATTTTAGAACATGCTCAGAAAGAGGGAATAGGGTATAGCCTGTATTTCCGGTACCAAAGACCGGCGGCAAGAGGAATTTCATGGCGTCTGCTTATTAAGTATTAGGAATCCGAAAGTCCTTATCAGGCCTATTTTAAATACATGATCCACCCCATGGTCTCTGACAGGGTGTTTCTCTTATAAAGAAAAGAAAATATGGAATTTATTTTGAGCTTTTACAAATGACCCCAAGGTTGCAAAAGCCGTGAAGGCTGAAGATATTAGCCGTTGCGGGTGAAAGGAAGGGTAAAGCTCAGGTAAGGGAAGAGAAAACCCAACAACACAACATAAGGAGGTAAGAGATCATGCCTACAATCAAACTTGATCCTTCCAGATGGACCGAATACTTTGATAATTTCTCCCAACATCTCCAGTCGAGGCTCGTGGAAATCGAAGTCGCCTCCCTGGATATCGGAGATCAGGATGTTGCAGAGTGGATTCCCCTTACGGGTATCAGCTATGACCCTAAAGATAATGTCTTGATGGTAAGGACCGAACCCATTAACCACATGATTCACAGACCCAGAGAGATCCATATAGAGGAAGGGCCTGAAGGCATTCACCACATGGAGGTCATAGGCCAAGAAGGCGATAAACAGATCATTAAGTTCAAAGACATCCTAAAATTGCCGGAGGCCACCTAGGACGAATCAGGGCCAAAGCTCCGACCCCTATGGATGAGAGGTTAGTGAGGATGTTATGACCCATGGATACCATTTCTAAAGTCAAAGAAATCATGACCTATTTCGCCGAGGCCACCGGGCTATCCGGCGAGCAGGAGCCTCCTCGAAGGTACTTGTGGACGGATGCTTTCGGAGTCTGCAATTTTTTGGAGCTTTACCGGGTGACCGGGGATGAAGGCTGGCGGCAGCTGGCCCTTCGCCTGGTCGAGCAAGTCCATCACACGCTGGGCCGGCACCGTGAAGACGATCCAAGAACCGGGTGGATCAGCGGCCTCAGCGAGGAGGAAGGCAGGCGGCATCCTACAATGGGTGGTTTAAGGATCGGTAAGGAGATGAAGGAGCGGGGTCCCTCCGAGCCTTTTGACGAGAGAATGGAATGGGATCGGGACGGTCAATACTATCACTATTTGACCAAATGGATGCATGCCCTGAACCGGGTCAGCCGGGTGACAGGAGAGCCGGAGTTTAACGGGTGGGCCATAGAGCTTGCAAAGGCCGCCCATTCGGGGTTTGTTCATACTCTAGGGGACGGTTCCAGGGGGATGTTCTGGAAGATGAGCATCGACCTCTCTTATCCCCTGGTTCCCGCCATGGGCCAGCATGACCCCCTGGATGGTTTTATCACCTATACCCAGTTGCAGGCAACCGCGGAAGAGTTTTCCCAGAGTACCCGGTATGATCTCCACAGGGAAATCGCCGATATAAAGGCCATGTGTTCAGGCAAGAGCTGGGTAACGGATGACCCTCTGGGCCTGGGGGGGCTGCTCTCCGATGCCTACAAAATCACCCAATTAAACATCGAGGGGAGATTTCCGGAAAGTGAATTGGTATCGGATCTCTTAGACGCCTCCCTGTCGGGTTTAAGCTCCTATTCAAAGAGTCCTTTTTTGAGCCTTCCCGCCGAGTATCGTCTGGCCTTCAGAGAATTGGGGCTCTCGATAGGCCTGCATGCCGTGGAGCGGATGGAACGGCTAATAACAGAAAAGCCGGACCTGTTTCCCGAAAACCAACAACTCTCTTCTAGGATTGAGCGATTTGGGCCTTATAGGGATTTGGGGCAAAGAATCGAGAAATTTTGGCTTGCCCCCCAGAACAGGGAGGCGCCGACCTGGATGGAGCACCGGGATATTAACGGGGTCATGCTGGCCACAAGCCTGGCCCCGGATGGGTATCTGGAATGGTAGGGAAAACCCTTTTCCGGTGCAAGCCGTTCGTTAAAGGAGGGAGCCCAGGGTTTCGGCGTTTGCATACATTTCCATGTTATTAAACATGCAATAGATGGTGTCATGGTCTCCGGACAGGTCCTTGAGTTTCCGGGCCAGTTCCTTGAGTTCTTGCTTGCTGTAGTCGTAGTTCACGTTGTATTCTTTTTCATTGAGGCCATGGAGGCGGATGTATGCAATTGAATGGTCCGAGAGGGGCTCTCTTCGCATGAGATCAACAATATGAACAAGGTCCAGGGAGCGGCATACGGCCTTGATCCTCTCCGGAAAATCATTCCAATTGCCCCGAGGTTCCCAGGCGAGGTTAAGGGATCCTCGAGAGATCTTTTCCGTAAACCGTCTTAAATTGTCTTCATTGGCCTTTGTGCACTTGAATGAGGAAGGGCTCTGAAGCACACACACCCGGGCCTCCAAGGCGTCCGCCCGCGCCTTGGTCTCTTCCCAGGCCTTGATCACGGCTGAATTGGGCCGGAAATCTCCAAAGTATTTTTTCTCTTTTTCACTTAAGGCGTCTTTTCTCTTCCGCCACGTAGGGCTGTCCGTGGAATGGGTAATGGCCTGCCAGGCCTTAAGGGTGAATTCGAATTCAGGACTGACTTCTTCCTTCCACCGCTGCGCGGTTTTTACCATGGGAAGCTTGTAAAAGGTGCGGTTGAGTTCCACAACTGCAAAGGCATCCGAATAGGCCTGGAGCTTGCTTTTGTATTTTTGCTTCCAATTTCCGGGGGGCTGGTAATAACCATATCCACAGGTGCCGATTTTTATTTCCATGATGATCTCACAATGCCGCCCCTGGTCGTATGAGCGGAAAACTTGGGTTTGTACTTCTTGAGAGTATATTTTCTTTAACCCTAAAGGGGTCCGGTCTTCCCGGTCAATGGGGGAAATCCCGTATTTATCCCGTTTTGTCCTTGAGCCCTTTCATTTTACGACTCAGGGTTTCCATGTCTTTTTCGAAACGCTTTTTCACTTTCGGAAAGCGCATGGCGGCTGCAGGATGATAGGTCTCGATATATTCAATGCCCTCCATCCGGGGGGACTTCCACGCCACCCGGCCCATGAGGACCACAATTTCAGGATTTATCTCCTTGATTTCTTTTACGAGCCGGGGTATCCAGCGCTCGATTTCTTCCGCCGTTGGTTTTCTGTTGGACGGTGTGGGTTCTTTGACCACACTGGTCAGGTATAGTTCATCCCGACGGATATCCTTTTCCTTGAGTACCTTATTGAGGTATTGACCTGCTCTCCCCACAAAGGGCCGGTTTTGCTTGACCTCTTCTTTCCCCGGATTTTGCCCTACAAGCATGACCCGGGCATTTTGGGGCCCTTCGGAAAGAGGGGGGCGGTTTTGTTTTGATCTGCGGGACATATGGTTGCCTCATGGCAAGGGGTAAACAGAAAAGGGCGGGCCTTCGCCAGCCATATTAACACAAAAAGGGCCGATAATGTTGTTACCAGCCCCGAAGGGACCGAAACAAATACGGGATTGACCCCATTTACCGGAAATCAAGGAAACTATAACATACGGGTTTAAACAGATAAAACAAATTCAATGCCCTCTGATTCCCCAAAAAAAAGGAATTATCATGAAAGAAGCCATGTTCTATGAAACCCTGTCGGAAGGCAGCGTGCGCTGTGCCCTCTGTAATCATCACTGCAAGATCAAGGACGGCAAAAGGGGCCTATGCGGGGTAAGGGAAAACCATGACGGGCGTCTTTACAGCCTGGTTTACGGCAAGATGGTTGCCGAGCATATTGATCCCATAGAAAAGAAGCCCTTGTTTCATTTTTTCCCCGGATCGGCGGCCTATTCCATTGGGACCATGGGGTGTAACTTCCGGTGCACCTACTGTCAAAACTTTGAGATCTCTCAATATCCGAGAGAAAATGGGGCCAAGATTATCGGTGAGAGTGTGACATCCGAAGAGATAGTGTCGGCCGCAAAAGCGGGTGGGTGCCAGAGCATCGCCTATACTTACACCGAACCGACCATATTTTACGAGTTCGCTTATGATACGGCCGTGCTGGCCCAAAAGGAAGGGATCAGAAATGTATTTGTCAGCAATGGTTATATGAGCAAAGAGGCGGCAAAGCACCTTGCTCCCTATTTGGACGCCATTAACATAGACCTGAAATCCTTTACTGAAACCTTCTACAAAGAAATTTGCGGGGCCCGCCTTGAACCGGTGCTGGAGACGATCCAGCTCATGAGGGATCTGGGTGTCTGGGTGGAGGTGACTAACCTCATCATTCCAGATCTGAATGATGCACAGGACAATTTGCAGGCAATTGCCCGGTTCCTGAAGGGGGTTGGAGAGGTAATCCCGTGGCATATCACGCGGTTTTACCCGGCCTTCAAGTTGCTCAATCCCCCGCCCACTCCTGTCCAGGTGCTTCGCCAGACGAGAAAGATGGGGTTGGATCAGGGACTCAGATACGTCTACGGAGGTAATTTGCCGGGCGATGAGGATGAAAACACTTATTGCTATAACTGTGGGGCGGTACTTATCAGACGGCGCAACCTGAGCTTGGAGCAGAACCTGGTGGAAAAGGGAAAATGCCCCGAGTGTGGAAAGCCCATAGACGGTGTGGGGCTGTGAGATGAAAAACTCCCGCCTTAACCGATCCTCGGCCACAGGACCAACAACAACCCTCCGCCGGCGATGGAAAGGCCGAAGGCAAGGGATATCCTTTTAAGTAATTCTCGTGGACCTAATAGGGCTACGATACCGCCTTTAAACACGAGGTTAGAAAGGGCACCCAACAGGATCATCCGGCAGCCCGTATCCATGTTAAGACGGTCGGAGTTGATAAGGTGAGTCACGGACAGGGTAATGGCGTCCATGTCCGTTAATCCGGAGAGGGCCGCGACCACATAGAGCCCCTTGTCACTGAAATGCTCTTTGGCCGCGGCTACCGCAAAAAGCACCACCACGTACAAGGCCCCGAAGACCATGGCGGTTTTCAGGTTTGAAGGATTCTTATCCAAAGGAAAGGCCCTTTTTTCCGAAAGGCCCCGGAGGTATAACCCGCCGCAGACAGCACCCATGAGGAGGACCATAATGAAAAGAAGGGGGGCGAGATGGGGGAGGATCTCAGGTCCCACCACGGCAACCTCAAAGCTTACCCGGAAAAAAACGATGGTTGAAGCGATCATGATGACAACTGCCGCCAGGGGAGCTGTTTTGGTGTGTTTGGATGAACCTTGTGCATAACTGACTGTTGTGGCCGTGCTGGAAATAATGCCCCCGAGGATGCCGCTCAACAGAGTGCCCGCCTTTGTCCCCAGCAGTTTGTAGATCATATACCCCCCAACGCTGAGGCCGACGATGAGAACAACCATCAACCAGGTATGAAAGGGATTAAAGACCCCGAAAGGACCATAGGTCTTATTGGGCAGGACGGGCAGAATGACCAGGGCAAGAAGGACGAACTGGATAATAGACCTGATTTCCGGTTCACCGATCTGCTTCACAAATGTATGCATGGGTTCCTTCCAGTGAAGCAGTACGGCAACACATCCACTCATGACAATGGCCACGACTTGCATCTCCAGGGCCAGGACCCCTCCGACCAGATACATCAAAAGGGCCGCCACGTTGGTGGTGATCCCCGGTGTTATCTCTCCGGAGCGAAACTTGATCAGGCTTCCAATGGCGAGTACACCCGCCAGGGAGATCAGGCCGGCTGCCGGCACCCAACCCCCGAAATTCAGGCCCAGATGGGTGCAAAGATTACCCAAGGGTGGGATCAGGGCGAAACTGCGAATTCCGGCCACATGGGCGGGGCCCCACTCGCGCTGGAATCCCACAAGCAGTCCCAGTCCTAAAGAAAGGGCAATCTGTTGGAGCAAATTTATATCCACCGGAGACCAATCCTTTTTTACATCTCAGGTCTGAGGATTCAAGGATTCGGGTGGCGGCGCAAGCGCCGCGGTATTGGTGTGCGCAGCTGCCTGTATGGGGCAGTGGTCTAATACCTAATACCCAGTAACCAATACCCAAGTTGACTGATCATTTATCTCTAGACCCTTGGACTCGTTGATCCGTCGACTCCTTGACCTCTTCACCATACCAACGATCTAAACGATCCTAACGATCTAAACGCTCCCAACCCACATCTCATATCCGTTCTTGACATCGAGGACAATAATAGGCCGAGCGTCCCCCGGTCTTTGTTTTTTCAATCCCGCCTTTACATTTCGGGCAGGTCCTGTCGCCCCGGCGATGGGGCATAATAAAGGAGGCGGGGAAGCGGGAGGGGTCCGCGTGCGCTTCTATGGCGGCCTTAAGCACGCTTTCCGCCTGGTTATAAAGACGCGCTATTTCATCATCATTTAATTCTTTACTTTTGGTGTCCGGATGTATGCCTGCCTGGAAGAGGATTTCATCGGAGTAGATATTGCCGATCCCGGCTATGTATTTTTGGTTCATGAGGGCGGATTTAACGGCAGAGGCGGTATTCTTAAGGATATGCTTGAAGCGATCCAGGTTGAAACCGGGTTTCAGGGCGTCCAGACCCAACTGCCTTTCTTCGGCAAACAGCCCGGGATCCTCGGTCAGGGTGATCTCACCCAGTTTTCTCTGGCAATCATAGGCCAGGTGGTAACCATTGGAAAAGCGGATAAGGAGCCTGTTATGGGCCGGCTCCTTGGTGGGATCCTTGAAATAGGTGACAAAGCCGGTCATGCCGAAATGGAGAACAAGCCAGGTGGTGTTTTCTGTCTTAAGAAAGAGATACTTGCCGTGCCGGTCTGCAGAAACAAATTGGTGGCCTTCTAAGGCCTTTTTTATCTCTCGACCGGACACATTTTTCAGCATATCCTTGCTGCGTATCTCAACCGCATCCATTTTTTTATGAAGAGCGGTGGACTCCACATACTGCTTGAAGACCTCTACATCCGGCAATTCAGGCACGATGTCCCTCCTTTATTCTTGGTGGAGAATAAATGCTGGTCTCAAGAAAGTCCAGTATGAATGAATCCACCGCCTTTCCATTGTTTTTTAGACATCCCGGGGAGATACGACCCGGTTACGATGTCTTAATCTCGATCTTCTTTTGCCTGCTTTCTTCGGTTTTGGGTATATTGATAGTAAGGACACCATTCTTGAACTGGGCGTCCACCTTGTCACTTTCCACTCCGGCTGGAAGCCTGAAGGAACGCTGAAAGAAGCCGGAATAGCGTTCCCGGCAGTAATGCCTTTCATCTTTTTGTTCTTCCTCCATCTTTTTTTCACCCCGGAGGGTGAGCATATCCCCGCTTACATCCAGGTCGATATCCTTTGCCTCCAGGCCGGGTAGTTCAGCCGTTATCTGGACATTCCCGTCCGTTTCCGAAATGTCAACGGATGGGGACCATCCTAAGGCGCGTTGCGCCAACGGAACTTCTCCGATGAATCGGTTCCAAAGTTCATCCAATTCCCTCCAAAGGGGCCGAATTTCACCGGATCTTCTCCAAGGTGTCAGTTCTAAAGCCATATATTTTTCCCCTCCTTTCTTGCTTTTTTTCGTCCGGAATCTCTCCCCGAGATGTTCCACCCAAGGTAACAATTTCTTTGGCGAAGGGACAATGGGGGCGATCCTGTATTTTGAACCGGTTTGATTTACAGCCTGTGCTGTGCCTAGAGGGTGATATGGGGGCGGGGTAAATACAGGATGCCCCCCATAGACGGTATCTTTCCTCATAACTATGATGAAAAGAAAATGTGAACCCCGTTATTGCAAACGCATTCAGTTCCCAGACATATAACTGCAGTAAAAACAGAAACTTATATTGTTTTATATCCAGGGTCTGGATACCACTATCGGTGCATTCCAGATTTAAAGCGTTAAAAGCGGCCTTTGAAGTCATAGAAGGCAGAAGGCAGAATGCTTAAGCGCCTTTTATGCAATAACGGGGTGAACAAGCAAAAAAAGAGGAGGTAAAGACGATGAGACTCAACCTCAGGGCAATGGCATTCGGATTCGGCATCCTATGGGCCGTGGCCGTACTCATAACGGGGATTTCAAACCTCATCTGGCCCGGGTACGGAAAGGCCTTTATGGAGATCCTTGCCTCCATCTACCCGGGTTATGAGGCCTCCGGTTCCGTGGGAGATTTAATCACCGGCGTCTTATACGCCTTGGTGGATGGTGCACTTTTCGGGCTGGTTTTCGGCTGGCTTTATAATCGGTTTACAGGAAACACCGCTGCAGTGACCAGGGAAGTAAAGCAGGAGGCCGGCGTACGTTATCCGCCTGTTGAGCCCCGGCCTTGATCTTCATATTCCATCTTTGGGGAATTCCCGAGTCTGGCCAAACCGCCTCTTCAGCCACCGGCCCGCCAGAGACAAAGCGGCAATAAGGGCGGCGAAAAGCAATATGAGCTTCCAATTCATGGTGATGATGGACTTCCCCAGCCCCACCACAGGTATGCATATGGCCAGTTCAATAGCCCAGTTAATCACCAGGTAATAAGCAAAGGGTATACCGGCCAGGGCCAGCATGTAGTTTTTCAAAAAGTAGGGGGGCCCCGGTATCATGACGAAAAGAGAGGCATATACCAGCATCTTATTTCGGGGAATCTGGGGAAGTTGGATATCTCTTTTATTCAGTATTCGAAC
The DNA here is from genome assembly GCA_964573885.1 of uncultured Desulfobacteraceae bacterium. GTDB lineage: Bacteria > Desulfobacterota > DSM-4660 > Desulfatiglandales > Desulfatiglandaceae > CAZNLL01. The sequence goes on from CAZNLL010000089.1 coordinate 8,603, forward strand.
CAGGTAGGGATGGAGCAAAGACTTGGCCAGCAGAAAGGAAGCGATCAAATGCACCGGCATGGTCAAGGTGGTGATCAGCACGCCTCCGGCAAAGCCGAATTTGATGCCGGCAAGGATCAAAAAGATACTGATGGGGAAGGCGAAAATAGGCAAGACGGCCATGATCCCCACAAATAGGGCCCAATGGGTTTCTTTGTCCACGAAAAAGGCGATCCATTGCTCGGTATCAACCAGCAATCCGATGACAAGTCCGGCGAGTATAACCCCGCAGATAGTTAAGAGGATAATAGGTCGAAGAACAGACACGAATTTTAATCCTTACCAGGTGATGTGCGACCCCTGCCCAGATCTCATATCCCACATCTCACATCCTATAAGGATTCCAGGATCCAAGGGTTCCAGTGATTTCGCTACTCCTCCACTGATCACTGATCACTGATTACTGATCACTTTCGTTTCAATACCAAATACCCAGTAACCAATAGCCAAGTTGATGGCCGTCTCATACAACCGAGTGAAGCTATTTCCACGGCCTTGGTAACTCTCTGCGTCCACACGCAGGATTTATTTCCGCCGGGGAGGGTCGCCCGGCGGAAAAACGTCCCTGTAATCAAGGGTCCGCCGTGCGGACCCGGGCGGTTAAATACAATCCCCAACGATCATAACGATCCAAACGCTCCTAACACTCACACATTACTCTTCACTCTCATTGAACAGGGCGGCCGAGGCGGCGGCCTTTTGCGATAACAAGGCCCACTCGGCGTTCAGGCCCCGGATGAACTTATCCCAGACGTTGATCCCTTCCCTGTTTCGGTATTTTCCGCCGAATTCCGCGATGGCCCCCTCATAGAGCCGGACCAGGCGGTGGGCGATCTTTTTCCGGGAAAAGGGGCGTGCTGTTTCCAGTGCCCCCTGTTGCCACTCCCGGGCTGTTCCAGGGTCACGGGCAAATTCCTTAATCGCCTGGGCAAAGCCTTCAGGGGGTGTATCCTCAGGAAGGAGACGGCCGTTTTGTCTATCCACCACCACCTCCCTGGCCCCCGAGGCATCCAGCGCAATGACCGGGCGACCGGCGGCCATGGCCTCCACCAAAACCATTCCCTGGGTCTCGGTCTTGGAGGAGAATACGAAGAGATCCATGGCATTGTATGCGTCGCTCAGTTCGCGGCCCGTCTTTTTACCGGCCAGAAGCAGGCGTTTGTCCAGATTCATATCCCGAAATACATCGCGTATCACTTCCCTGCTGGGGCCTCCGCCCACGACCAGAAAGATCCCTTTATGGTCTCTCAAGAAATGGGCTACAGCCTCGGATAAGTATTGCAGATTCTTTTCGGGAGCCAGCCTTCCCACATGACCGATGACCAGGGTGTTCTCTGGAATCCCCTGTTCCTGCCGGAATAGTTCTCTCCGGCCCTGGGCGAAGAAGTCCAGATCCACCCCGGTAGGAATCTCCTCAACAGGGGTTACGACTCCCCGTTCCTGGATGAGTTCAGCCACACTCCGGCTGGGGGCGATCACCCGGCTGCAGAGGTTGGCATATTCCGTGGAGAGGTTAATGACAAAGCGCCGAACATTTTTGTAATCCAAAGAAACATAGTGGGTGTATTTTTCATAAAGGGTATGATGGGTGAACACCAGGGGAACATTTCTACGCCATGCAGTGCGAAGGGCCGCATCGCCCAATAGATAAGGGTGGTGGCTGTGAATGATGTCCGGGTTGAATTCGGTGATCTTATTGGCGATTTTAAAGGGTAATGCCAGGCCGAGGGAAAAATCACTGCCTCCAACATTTTTTATGGCAGGTACCCTGAGAATATCCTCTTCCCGTTCCTCTTCAAGGTCATCTTCAAAAACCGGTGCGATCACCAGCACTTGATGTCTCAAGGCCTGAAGGTCCTCGGCGAACCACGCCACAGAGCGGGCCACCCCGCCCACATGGGGAAGATAGGTGTTGGTAAACATACAGATGTTCATGATAGCTTCAAAACCCTCCTTGCTTTTTTCACCTCTTTACAGGGGCGTCAGTTCGTAGCCCCGGTCGAAATCCTGGATGTTTTTCGACCGATATCCCGGTACACGAATTTCCATCTCACCGGGCGCGGCCCGCCACAGGGCCTCCCCCTGGACCATAATGCGTCCATCCCTTTTAAGGATTTTGAGACTCACGTCGCCGTAAGGAGTGGGGGTGGGCCCAAAGGCCAGGTCTTCGGATGACTGGAGCCATCGCGGGAACAGGCCTGAGCCCAGGATAAGTTTCTCCCCTTCTTCTCGTATAAACAGGTTTCGCAGGATCTGGATCCACTCCGCGGCCGCCCATCCGTGCTGGCCGTCCCCCATGCAGCCCCCCCCGGTAATGGGATGAATCGCCTCCGGCCACTGTCCAGTGGCTGAGGCCATTTCTCCTATCCTGTCAATGAGAGTCCGATATCTTCCATCCCCTGCCCTGAGGAGGCCCTGGGCGATCCACAGGGTAAGGTAGACGTTGACTCCGGAATGAATCATGTCCTGGAAAAACCCCCCCGAGTGTATACAATGTTCCAAGAGGAAGTCCATGGTCTTCTTTATCATGGGATCTCCAGCCGGAGTGATTTGAAGGGGATAGTCGGCCACCAAAGACCCTACCGCACCGGAATCCATACGCCGGTAAGGAGAGGCCGGGAGGGCGCCTCCGGTCCGGTGCAGCAAAGGTCGGATGGTATCAAAGATGGTCTGCTCAAGCCCCCCGCCTTCATCCAGGAATTCACGTGCCTTTGCAGGAAGACCATACATTTCCGAAAGGCGTGCTGCGGATCTGAAACCAGCCAGGGACCAGAAATCATCCCAGTAATAGTAATCATTGGGCCCCAGGTGTTCGGCGCTGAAACCCGCAGGCAACAACCCACCATGTATCCCCTCTTCTTTTGGGGTAAGCCTTTTGCTGATCCATCTGGCCCCTTTGATGGCCGCTTCAACCCATGTCTCCTCCAGTTCTTGCCCGGTCAGACGCTGGAAGCGATCAAAGATCCACAGGACCTGGCCGTTGGAATCCCATTCCCCTGACTGTGATTGAAAATATCCATTCCGTTTCTGCCGGTCCGGAAAGGTGTCAAGGAGACGGTAACACCGCTCCTTGAGACCAAGAGAGAGAAGGGCGTGGATCATGAGGCAGGCATCCCGGAACCAGAAACGCCTGTAAGTATAGGGGCCTGGGAAAATGTCTTGCGCCGAAAGCTGGATAAGGGTCCTTTTGGCGGCCTCGAATAAAAAGCGGATTCGGGAATCGGGCAATTGAAGCTGGGCGGTTTCTTTACAAACCTCTTCCCAGGTCTTGGGTTGAGGTTTTTCTTTGGGATGTCCCTGGAACTCCTCGCCCAGGTCGATCTGGATTTCCAGGTCTTTGCTCTGGTGGCCGTCCATGGAAAATAGGGCCGCGGAACTGGCCATTCCCACCTCGCAGGTGATATGCCGGTGTAAAGCCTTTTCCCCGAGTTTGTGAATCACGTCCCCATCCTGGTAGTTGGAGAATAGGACCCGCTCCGGGGTGTGGTTCATGGAAACCAGGGCGCTCCCATTCACCCGGAACGCAGGATTCTGAGAGTCATAGTCGATCTGATCTATAAACTGGATACCTTCCGGATTGTATGGACGCAGGGAAAAGACCAGCCATCCCTGTCGCGTGGACCGGCCTTTGCACTTAATCCTGAGCGTGGGCGTGTCTTCCCCGACCTCCATCCACACCCATGTGGTCAAGGCAAGCCCCTCGTGGTGAGCATAGGTCCTCACCACCATGCCCGGGTTCAATTCCAGGCTCTGTTCCACCTCATGGAGCTTCGACGGCAAGAGCCTCTCCCCGTTTTCCCCAAAGACCCAGAAGTCCAGGGACCAGCCGTCATATAAAGGGGTAACCAGTCCCCGGGGATCCACAAGGGGGTAAAGGGGGATATCGGGTTGTCCCACGGCAGTCCAATTTCGATGGGTGAGATTGATATGGGTTAAGGAATAGGCACGGGGCACAAAGGAGGGGTCTTCGGGGTTAAATTGCTTTTCCACCCAATAAGGCCAGATCCAGTCCAGGTTGTTCTGTATAGCCTTGGTATTGATCAGGCCCCGGGCGTGAAACACAGTACCCGCCCGCAGAAGTTCCAAGGGTTCCTGGACTTCCGAGGGCTGGGAAAAGCGGCGGAGCCTGGCCAGAAAGGTAAAAGGATCGATAAATCCGTAGGAACGGGCAATGCGCTTTATAAAAAACTTCCAGGGTATCCAACGTTTGAACAAGGTGCTGATTCCTCCTGGGGGACGTCTCCGGGACACCCACTATTCCACGATCCACACGGTGCAATGGTGTGCATGGGTGACCAGCTTGCTTGAAATACTGCCGAAGATGAACTCTTCGCTCTGGGACAATCCCTGCCGGCCCACGACGATGGTGTTACAACCGGTTTCCTCTCTTTCGGTTAATATACACTCCACCACCGACGGGCAGTAGCAAACCGGGTATCGCAGGCGGATATTTTCCGAACCGAATCCCCAGTGGATGAGAATTTGCCGGTATTCCTCAAGAAAGGCATCAACCTTGCGGGAGTGATTTTCAATCCACTTTTTCTCGGCGTTGCGGTCTGAGAAGAAATCCTCCACCGGTTTGGGAATCACATGAAGAAGGGTGACTTTAACCTTCCCTGATTCTCCCAAAAATTGCCCCACATAGGAAACCGCCCGGCGTGAGTTCTCAGATTCGTCCACGCCGATGAGAATATCCTTATTGAAAATCCTTTCTTCTTTTTCCACAGTCAACTCCCATTAAAAGGTCCGTGGTCAGTAATTGAGTCACTAATTTTAACTATATAGGTTCCAGGCTTGGTGGGTAAATAAGGTAAATCCTGTATTTAAGCGAGTGATTTTCCAGGCAATAGAAGTAAGAAGCTGCTGATTTCACAGGGAGGGCGGATCAAAGACCATTGACAGAAAATAAGGGATTGACCCCATTTACAGACTCTCCTCGCATGATACGCTGGAATAAACTCACAAAAAAAACCAACAAGCACGAGGAGGAGATGATGAAACTGACCAGTTCCGCCTTCGGGCACCAGGACAAAATTCCATCCAAGTATACTTGCGACGGGGAAAATGTCAATCCGCCTCTGGCCATATCCGGAGTCCCGGAAAACGCCCAAAGCCTGGCCCTTATCATGGAAGACCCTGATGTTCCCAGGAATCTGCGGGAAGACGGGATGTGGAACCATTGGGTGGTCTTCAATATACCCCCGGACCTCAGTGAGATTCCCGAAGCCAATGAACCCAAAGGTGTGGCTGGGATAGGGACCAACGGGGACACAGGTTATTTCGGACCCTGTCCGCCAGACAGGGAGCACCGGTATTTTTTCAAGCTCTTTGCTCTGGACAACAATCTTGATCTTTCTGAGAAATCCACAAAAGAGGATGTGGAAAAGGCCATGGGAGGACATGTCCTGGAGCAGACCGAACTGATAGGGCGGTATGAACGGGGCTAAGGCTAAAAGAAACCCAAACTTGTATAAGAGAAAGGAGTTTAAAAGATGAAAGTAAAAGATGTGATGACACGAGACATTGAATATGTTCATTCCGGCGATTCCATCAAGACGGCGGCCCAAAAAATGGAGGAGTTAAATGTAGGGGTCTTGCCCGTCATTGCTTCTGATGAGGTCTTCGGGATCATTACGGATCGGGACATTGTTGTCCGGAGCACGGCCAAGGGCCTGGACCCGGAGAAGCACAAGGTCATGGAGGCCCTCTCTGAAAATATCGTAAGCTGCAATGAAGACGATGACATCACCGCGGTTGCCAACTTAATGGAAGAAAAACAGATCCGGAGGGTGATCGTCAAAGACAAGGACGCCAAAGTGACAGGGATCGTCTCCCTGGGGGATCTGGCGGTCAATGTTGAAAAGGAGACCAGCGGTGAAATCCTAAAAGAAGTATCCGAACCGGCGGAACCGGCTCGTTAAAAAACCCAAGACGGGGGACAAAACCGGAAATCTGGGGTTTAGGCCCCTCCGTTTCCCGGGTAAGGAAACGGAGGGGCGGCCCTCAGCGCGGTGTAGGATCATCGGCCGAGGCGTTGATGGCGCACCGGGTAAAATCGATGGGTTTACCGCAGCCTGGACAGTTGTGCGGTGAATCAAACTCATCAGAGAAGATTTCCACTTCCTCGCCGCACTCAGGACATGTGCAAATAAACGAACTCAAGTGTTTCAGTTCCTGAAATCCCGGGCAATGAGCCGGGGTGCTCTGGTTTTGTGGCATTTCCTACCTCCTTTTATCAATTTAGGGTTTTTAAAAACACATTCCCTTTAAGAGCTTACACAGCCTTGATTGCAAAACTTCTCTCTGCAAACTTATTGCATCCTATTGCTCCGCATCTGAATGAGGGGCATAGGTGAAATCCAGGACCTTTTCCACCCGAATAACCAGCTCCCTTTCAACCTGAGGGGTCCGCTCTCTGGTTTCAAGCTCAGGGTCATACCCGTCAAGCATGGCTTCCTCATCCACTTCTTCGACCTTCCCCAGGAGTTGGTAGCCCTTGTCAGGAACCGGGTCCCAGACCACGAGTGAAACCTGCCGATTCTCTTCAAGGTTTTTGACCGTCCCCGGGCAGAACCAGTCCGAAACGGCCACTTTCTCATCGGAAATCCGTCTGATGGTACCGGCCGCAGTTACATGAGGCCATCCGGCCTTATCAGACGTGGCCATAAAAATATGCTCACGGCTTTGCCCAAGATCCACGGCCCACTGGATGGCTTGTATCTTCATCCTTCTACCCTCCTTACATAGGGCTCTTCTTGGTCCGGCACGGTCCCCTTATTAACCGTCTTCGAGTATGGCGATACCGGGCAAATCCTTTCCTCCAAGGAAATCCAAGACCTATAAAACGAAACCATGCCCTAGCCGGTCATTTGGAGGGCTTGTCTAACCATCTGGGCGCTGTATCCCCATTCATTGTCATACCAGCTCATAACCTTGAGTAAATCGCCGTCTACCACCTGGGTCATACTCAGATCCACAATGGAGGCCCGGGGGTCCTTGATAATGTCCGAGGAAACGATGGGATCCTCGGCCACCCCCAGGATCCCGCCATATCGGTCGCTTTGGGCCTCTTCCCGGAAAATGTCATTGACCCCTTCTTCAGTAACATCTCCGTCGGTCATAAATACCATGTCGGCCACCGAGCCCACTGGAACCGGACCGCGTACCGCCACGCCGTCAAACTTGTCTTTGAATTGGGGAAGGACTTTTGTGGTGGCCTTGGCAGCACCGGTGGAGGTGGGAACAAAATTGACGGCTGCAGCCCTTCCCCTTCGCCACTTCTTTTTGGGTGCATCAACCACGGACTGGCTGGAGGTGTAAGCATGGATGGTGGTCATGGTTGCCTTCTTGATTCCCGTTCTTCTCCCGATGATTTCCACCACCGGTGCGATACAGTTGGTGGTGCAGCTTGCACAAGAAACCAATTCTAAAGACGCCTCCGGCTGGTTGACCCCATGGACCACCATGGCCACCTGGCCTGTCTTCTCGGGGGCTGAGAGAATGACCTTTTTTGCCCCGGCCTGGAGGTGCTTCTCCATGCCCTCCTTTTTGCGAAAGACCCCTGTGCATTCAAAGACCAGGTCAACCCCCAGTTTTCCCCAGGGAAGCTGTGCCGGGTCTTTCTCATTGAACAATGGGTATTGGTTCCCATTGATGGTTAGATTGTTTTCAGTGCCTTTGATCTCCTTTTCGTACCGGCCGTAGACCGAATCATATTTCAATAAGTACGCGAGGTGATCCGGATCTAACAGATCGTTCATTCCCGCAAGTTCCAGCTCCGGGGTTTCGAGGACAATCTTGAGGACCGCCCGTCCGATTCTTCCCATTCCGTTGATGACCACTTTTGCCATACCTTTTCCCCTTTGAATGAATGATGGATGTTTTTGAATTTTCCCTCTCATAGTATGAAGGGCCGGGCGGTGATGCAATACAGTCAATCCTGTATTAGGCCTTATTTGTGGTGGGATAAGATTACAAATTACATGCCTCACCCCATATACCAAGGCCATGAAGACGGTATACTCGTTCAAGGCACATGAAGTTGGAACCTCTCTGTTTCATAAATCCAAAATGTTACGAAATGGGTATTACTGAATGGTCTTGAGAAGAAACAGGCTCCTCATCCTGCTCATGGTGACCGCCATGATCGGTGGGGCCTATTACTATTACAAGTTTCTGGCCCCGGAAAACGCGGGACGCTACCAGTTTGCCATTGCCTTCTTCACTT